>JARRIY010000303.1:0-2997 GCA_037379985.1 Maritimibacter sp. | reverse complement strand
TGACAGGGTTGTGATCGTGCCTTCCAGCCCATAGTGGCGCTTCAGCAGATCCGCTGAAATGTCCCGCTCCGGGGTGTCGGGCCGCACCGACAGATTGGCGGAAGCGGCGCAAAAAAAGGCGTCAGTCGAGGCGCTTGCCCCGAGCTGACGAGTGCCCCTCGCACCTGCAGGTCTATCGCTCTGACCTGCGGGGGCGAGGGGAGGGGAGGCAGGACCGACAGCCAACTTGAAAGATCCCTCTTAGATGCCGAACACGCCGGGCAGTTCCGACACGTCGCGGATCTCGGTGTATTCGTAGAAGGGGTTCGCCGGTTCATGGCCACGATTGACCCAGACCTTGCTCTTGATGCCCAGATCATAGGCCGACATCAGGTCGTGGCGGAAAGACGACGACACATGCGTCACGTCTTCCGGCCCGCAGCCCAGCATGTCGAACATGTATTCGAACGCCTTGAAATGCGGCTTGTAGGCGCCTGCATCTTCGGCGGTGAAAACGGCATGGAAGGGTGCGCCGAGTTTGCCGATGTTCGAATGAATCTGCTCGTTCATCGAGTTGGTGATGGTCACCAGCGGGATTTCCTTGGCCAGCTTGGCGAGCCCCGCGGGCACATCGGCATGCGGACCCCAGCTCGGAATGCGCTTGTAGATCATTTCCGCGTCTTCGGCACGGAAGGCGATATTGTTGCGGCGGCAGGTGCGTTCCAGCGCGTTGTGAACCACATCCGCGTAGGGTTTCCAGTCCTGCATCACCTCGTCGAAGCGATAGCCCTGGAAGTTGTTGATGAATTCGACCATGCGCGGCTCATCCAGAAGATGGCCGTAGAGGTCGCGTCGGCTCCGGCCATTTCGAAGTTGATCAGCGTGCCGTGGGTGTCGAAGGTCACGTATTTCGGGCGGAAGTTGGCCATGGTGGTAGCTCCTGAAAATCTGTTCTCCTGTCTGAGCATAGCCGCGCGGATTTGGCAGAATGTGCTGCAATGCCGTTCCATCCGGCAGAAGGCGCTCCAGTCGCAGAAAAACGCAGCACGTCCTTTCAAACGCCTGTTTCGACCGTCCTGCTGGATAGGTTTGGAAGGCTGCCGTATCAGCTCAATGCGGCTAGCACGGCTTGGGTGATGGTCTCCGTCCGGTCGTGCCCCGGAACCGTGCCGATGCCGCGCGCGGTCACCGCCTCGATGGCCGACATCACCGCCGCCGCCGCTTCGCGCTCGCCCAGATGATCCAGCATCATCGCCCCCGACCAGATCGTGGCAATCGGGTTGGCGATGCCAAGATGGGCAATATCAGGGGCCGAGCCATGGACCGGCTCGAACATCGACGGGGCGCTGCGGTCGGGGTTGATATTGGCCGAGGCGGCAAATCCCAGCCCGCCCTGAATCGCCGCCCCAAGATCGGTGAGGATATCCCCGAACAGGTTGGAGGCGACGACCACATCGAGGCTCATCGGATCCATGACCATGCGCGCCGCGATGGCGTCGATATGGTACTGCGTCACCTCGACATCGGGATAATCCTTCGCCACCTCGCGCGTGACCTCATCCCAGAACACCATGGAATGCTTCTGGGCGTTGGATTTGGTGACCGAGGCGAGCTTCTTGCGCCGCAGCCGCGCCTGTTCGAAGCCAAAGCGCAGGATCCGCTCCACCCCGGCGCGGGTGAAGATCGAAGTTTCCACCGCAACCTCATCCGCCGTGCCCTGATGCACCCGGCGGCAAGAGCAGCCCGTGCAGCGAGACTGAGTCCGGCACTTCGGCGGGCCAGCCAACGGCACCCAGCAGGATGGCGTCGAAGCCGCGCAGCGTCTCGATCCCGTCCGCGGGCATCATCGCCCCGGTCTCGCGGTAATAGGCGCAGGACCAGGGGAAATCCGTCCCCTCAAGGGCGAAACCGCCCTGCTTGGCCGCTGCCTGCAGCACCTGCCAGGCCGCTGCGGTCACGTCCTTGCCAATGCCATCGCCGGGGATGAGCGCGATCTTGTAGCTGTTCACGAAGGGCCTCCTTGCCGTCTTGATGCGCCGCGCGCTGGGCGGGATCAGTCGTTCACAACGACATAGATTTTGCGCACCGTCTCGATGGTGCGCCAAACACCGACGAAACCCGGCTTCATCACAAAGCTGTCGCCCGCGCGGTAGGTCTTGGTCTCGCCACCCTTCTCCTCGATTTCGACAACACCCGACAGGATGTGGCAAAACTCGAAGGTCGTGCCCTTGATCGAATGGGTCACGCCGGGGGTCGCCTCCCAGATGCCGGTCAAAACCTTGTCATCCCTCGAGGCGTCCTGCGCCCAGGTCTTGAAGGCGGGATCGCCAGAGATCAGCCGCTCCGGCAGGGGCTGCGCTTCCTTCGGGGTGAAGCTGGGATTGGTGTCGATGGTTTTCAGAAGCGACATGGTGTTTTCCTTTGTAGCAGGGGGGCTAGTAGCCGAGGCTTCGATCGACGGCGCCGATCAGCTTTTCTCCGGCGCGGTGACGCCTGATGTTTTCAACAACCGATTGCGCCGCCGTCTTCGGCTGGGTCACGGATGCAATATGCGGGGTGATCATCACCTTGGGATGCGACCACAGCGGATGGGTCTCGGGCAGCGGCTCGGGATCGGTGACATCCAGCATCGCGGCGGCCAGCTGGCCACTGTCCAGCGCCTCGATCAGAGCGGTCTGATCAAGCTGCGGCCCCCGTCCGACATGCAACAGCCGCGCCCCGGCGGGCAGTTGCGCGAAAAGGTCCCGATCAAGCATCCCGCGTGTCTGCCCGGTCAGCGGCAGCAGGCAGACCAGAATATCCGTTTGCGCCAGAAAGCCGGGCAACTGCTCCGCACCATGAAAGCAGGCGACGCCCTCGATCTGCTTCGGGCTGCGGCTCCATCCGGCCAGCGGAAACTGAAACGGCTTCAACCGCGCGATAGCCGCCTGCGCCAGCATGCCCAGGCCGAGAAAGCCGATCCGGCAATCGCTGGCCTGCCGGTCAGGAAGGGCTTGCCAGACCCGGCTGCGCTGTTGG
>JARRIY010000302.1:0-2949 GCA_037379985.1 Maritimibacter sp. | reverse complement strand
CGCTTGATGTCTTATAGGAAGCTTTTCGAGGAAACCGGCGATGAGGCCTGGGCGGCGATTCCCGCGCTGGTGATGCCGGGCGAAAACAGCATTGCCGGGCTGTATCGGCGGATGGTGGACGAGAACGTGATCCGCAAGGATTTGTCATTCGCCGAGATGGCCTATGCCGCGCAGAACTTTGCGAATGATCCCGGGACCGATGTGAGCGATCTGGGCGAGGCGGTGGCGGAACTGTTTTCTTCCGCGCCCTATTCGAAGCGCAGCTATATCCGGTCGTTTGCCCATTTGCTCGATGTGATCGGCAAAGATCTGCGCTACCCGACCGAGATCCCGCGCGCGCTTGGCGTGGCGCTGGTGCGCGAGATGAAAGAGCGGCCGGAGATGCTGCAAGCGATTCGCAGCGATCTGGCGGATTGGGAAAATCGTAGCATCCAAGAAGAGCTGGATGTGCTGCGCAAACATGCCCGCATCGCCGCCGAGGGTCAGCCGGAAGAGGTTGCGCCAGCCCGGAAAGGTCGGGGCAAAGCCAGCGGTGAAACCAAGACGACCTTTCACATCCGCAGCGGCGCCGGGCCGATCAAATGTACCGCCAGTGCCGGGCGGCTGGAGATCAAGGTGGACCGCGATTTCTCGTCGATTGATCGTGGGCGGCTGGAGCGCGCGATTGCTTCACTGGTGGATGGTCTGGCCTGACCTTATCCGCGGATAAGGTCGGCTGACAGATAAGCGGCGCCTTTCGGGGCGCCGTTTTCTTTTGCGCTAGACTCTAGGCGCAGTCTCTAATCCCGTGGATCGTGTCTATTATGGGCCAACCCGGCGCGCAGGGAATGGCCCGAGACCAGAGCCAAACGCTGGGCTTTTGGCAGGTCAGACATGATGCCGGAAGCGAGCACGGTATGCTTGATCAGGCGCGGGATGTGGCGGGGATTCAGCCGCTCGTGCCCGGCGCGTTTGCCATCGCGCGAGACCCGGGTGAAGACCGGGCCGGAGCGGATGCGGGCAGAATTCAGCCAGCTTTCCAGAGCCGCAACCGGGCAATCCTGCACCTGAGGTGCTCGGGCGATGCGGACCAAATGCGGACCGGATTTGCGGTCGATGCGGATTTGCGCGCCGTGCTTGTCGAGCGTGACAGAGCCGCGCGCATGTGGGGAGGGCCGGCCCAGATCGAGACCGGTGATTTCGCTGCGCCGCAACCCGGCGGCATAGCCCAGATGCAGGATCGCCCGGTCGCGCAGCCCGCGCAGATCACCGGGCAGGGTGGCGATCATCGCGAGCAGCTCATCAGGCTGGAGTGCGGTTTTTCGCGACTGGCGGCGCGCGTGGTTGTGGTGGGCTTGGGCGAGGGCCTGGGTCAGAGCCGGGGCTTTGCGATCAAACGCGATCCCGCGCTGCGCATAGGACCAGGCAAGGCCATGGTGGCGGGGGCGACGGGGGTGCGGGCGTCGTGGCCTGCACCCTGCGCGATCTGCACCGTGACCTTATCCGCGGATAAGGTAAGCTGGGCGATGTACTCCGCAACCTGATCCGGAGCCGGGCAGGGCGGTGTGAGCGCGTCCAACCCTTGCGCCTGACACCAGCGAGAGAATCGCCCCCAATCGCCCGCATAGGCGCGGCGGGTGGGTTCTGAGAGCGTCGTGGACTGGGCAGCCGCCCCGACCTTATCCGCGGATAAGGTGCTTGCTGCGTCGGTTGGGGAAGGGGGGCGGCCTGTCATGCCTTGACCCTATGCACAGCGAGCGTAATTTGCAACTTTATGGACATATCTAGGTGCGGCAGCAGGCGGCACTATAGGACCCATCCAGCAGTCCTTAGCGCTTCATGAGGGGTCTCAGTGCCATCTGATGCCTCAGTCGGGTAGGGCAGGGGCAATATGCCCAACGCCCGCACCCCGCCTGTGGATTGCGAAGGCGATCAGCTTTGCCTATCAATGCCGGTGACAAGGATGCTTTCCGCCATCCGAATTTTTAAAAGAGATAATGAGGCCGCAGAATGAAGATCGCAGTTGCCGGGATCGGCTATGTTGGGATGGCGAATGCCGTATTGCTGGCGCAGCACAATGAGGTTGTGGCGGTCGATATTTCCGAAGAGCGCGCGGCGCTGGTGAATGCGCGCAAGAGCCCGATTGAGGATGCCGAGCTGGAAGATTTTCTGGCGAACCGGGAGTTGAACCTGACGGCAACCACGGATGGGGCCGCGGCCTATAGCGGCGCCGATTTCGTCATCGTGGCGACGCCGACCAATTACGATCCGCGTTCGAACTATTTCGACACCTCCAGCGTCGAGGCGGTGATCCGCGACGTGATTGCGGTCAACAAAGACGCAACCATCGTGATCAAATCCACCGTGCCGGTGGGCTATGTGAGCGGGCTGCGCGCCGATCTGGACACCGATCAGGTGATCTTTTCACCGGAGTTTCTGCGCGAGGGCAGGGCGCTTTATGACAACCTGCATCCGAGCCGGATCATCGTGGGGGAACGGTCGGACCGGGCCGAGCGCTTTGCGGCGCTGCTGCTGGAAGGGGCCGAAGACACCGATGTGCCGGTGCTGTTTGCCGATCCGGACGAGGCCGAAGCGATCAAGCTTTTCGCCAATACTTTCCTTGCCATGCGGGTGGCCTTTTTCAACGAGCTGGATTCTTACGCGATTGCCGGGGGTATGGATGCGCGGCAGATCATTGAAGGCGTCAGCCTCGATCCGCGTATTGGCGGGCATTACAACAACCCGTCCTTCGGCTATGGCGGCTATTGCCTGCCGAAAGACACCAAGCAGCTTCTGGCCAATTACAGCCATGTGCCGCAAAACCTGATCCGGGCCATTGTCGAGGCCAACCGCACCCGTAAGGATTTCCTCTCGGATCAGATCCTGATGAAGGGGCCGAAGATTGTCGGCGTCTATCGTCTGGTGATGAAGGCGGGGTCGGACAATTTCCGGCAAAGCTCGATCCAGGGG
>JARRIY010000301.1:0-3445 GCA_037379985.1 Maritimibacter sp. | reverse complement strand
TCTTTCACCTTCTTCTTTGCGCTTGGCTATGGGGCCCGGCTCTTGGCCCCTGTGATGCGCTCCGCCCGCGCCTGGCAAGTGCTGGACGCGCTGATTGGCCTCACCATGTTGGCTCTCGCTGCTAAGCTGATCCTCGGCACTTTCTGACTGCAACTCCGCCCGAACCAAAAAATACGCCGGCACAAGGCCGGCGTTCAGTCATTGAGGCAGGTTTCATACAGGCAAGAAACCTATCGAGCAGTAACATCTTTATACTGCGACGATCCGCGCGTTCCAAGCTAAAAGTTTTAGACGTTCTGCCAGCATCATCCCCGGAACCCCGTGAAACATGGGCTCGCGAGGATTGTTCGCAGGTCGCAATCAGTATGTTTCCCGGTACAAGCCCTGCAAACCCTCGCAATTCTTGGCTCGGGCGCATGTTCTTTCTTGTTCTGTCGCCCCGGCCCGATGATCTCGTCCGCGACATTCAACCACCGGCCTAGATAAACGGCGCAAAACCATAGGTTGTATTTTTAAACCTCTGTGCACTGAAACGCAAACGAGACGCAAGTCCGAATCGGGCGCAACGATTCGGCGGGGCTTGCGCGCATAATGGCCTTGGCCTCCTGCTGAAAATATGCTGCATCTCAACATGCAAGATCACAGGGAGGTCGCCATGTCATTTTTCGAACGCACCCTTACGCTTTGGGTCGGCCTCGGGATCGTGGCGGGCGTCTTGCTTGGCTCCGCCCTGCCCGGCCTGTTTGAGCTTTTTGCCCGGGCCGAGATCGCGCATGTGAACCTGATCGTCGCGGCGCTGATCTGGGTGATGATCTTTCCGATGATGGTGCAGATCGATTTTTCCGCGATCAAGGATGTCGGGCGGCGGCCTAAGGGGTTGGTGCTGACATTGGTGATCAACTGGCTGATCAAGCCGTTCACCATGGCCGCGCTTGGCTGGCTGTTCTTTCGCGTGCTCTTTGCGCCCTTTGTCGATCCGACCGCAGCGGGCGAATATATCGCCGGGATGATCCTGCTGGGTGTCGCCCCCTGCACCGCGATGGTGTTTGTCTGGAGCCAGCTCACCAAAGGCGACCCGGCCTATACGCTCGTACAGGTCTCGGTGAATGACGTGATCATGGTCTTTGCCTTCGCCCCGATTGCGGCCTTCCTGCTCGGCGTCAGCGAAGTCGCCGTGCCCTGGCAAACCCTGCTGCTCTCGGTGCTGCTATTCGTGGCCTTGCCGCTGGTGGCTGGTATCATCACCCGCCATCGGCTGGAACGCAAAGGCGAGGCTGCTGTCACAGGGTTCGTGTCCAAGCTGAAGCCTTGGTCGGTGATTGGGCTGCTAGCCACCGTGGTTCTGCTCTTTGGCTTTCAGGCCGAAAAGATCCTCGCCCAACCGCTGGTGATCGCGCTGATCGCGGTGCCGCTTCTGCTGCAGACCTATGGCATCTTCGCCATCGCCTATAGCGCGGCCCGGGCGCTGAAACTGCCGCATAACATCGCCGCCCCTGCCTGTATGATCGGCACCTCGAATTTCTTCGAACTCGCCGTCGCCGTCGCCATCTCGCTCTTCGGCCTCAATTCCGGCGCCGCACTAGCCACCGTGGTTGGGGTGCTTGTTGAGGTGCCGGTGATGCTGACGCTGGTTGGATTTGCGAACCGGACGAAGGGGTGGTTTGAGGGATAGGCGAGCCGCGTTGAAATTTGGAGCCTGAGTGTGTTCAAACCGCTAATTAGAACTGCCGTTTTTCTTTCGATAATATAAGCCACGCCACCCCCGCGCTGGCCGACTTTCGCGCGACATATGAACGCGATAACGGCCCGTCTCGACTCGTTTTCGAGGTCGCCGATGACGGAAAAATGCGGGTGTCGCGTGGCGACGTTTATGGCGACCTACTGTTTCTGGATGATCAGATCTACAGTGTGATGGCGGGGCCTGGCGGACCCGATGTCAACACGCTGGAAGTTGAAGTCGAGCTTGCAAGGCGGCAACGTAAGAACTGGATCAGCTCCGGCCAAACCGACTCCACGCCACGCCCGATCTATTATGTGCCCATGGAAGAGATGATCGTCGGGGGGCGCACTGGCACGCGCTATAATTATGCCGAGACGAAGTTCCCAGACTTGACACAAATCGTCCTGTCGGACGACCCCGCTCTAAAGCCGCTTGGTCAGGCTTTTTCTAGGTATGAGCAAGCGTTGGGGGTCATGTCAGCAGATGACGACCCCCAAGAAACCAACATATACGATTTGCTCTCCGAGCATGGCGCGTTGCAGTTCTACAGATACGAATTGACGTCTTTGAGCTTCGACCCCATCGACCGGATGCGGTTTACTGTGCCTGCGAAGCCAATCACGCTGGCCGATCTTCCGCCGGAAGACCCCGAGGTTGAAGACGCGCCACGAGAATACAATCCGATTGTCTTGCAAGCCGTTTTTCAATCCGGTCTGCTTTACACGCGTATGTCAAACGGGGATGTCCTCGCATGGGTCGATGGTGGCAATGAAAGCACCAAAGTCACCACTCCCGGTCCGGTCCTGAGCATTTGCACGCTCGACAGTGACATGTATTTGGTCACCGGGAAACAAACCGGAGGGCCTATTACTCTTTGGACAGGGGCGCCGGAAGAATGGTCTTCTGTGACGTCTTTCGAGCAAACCGAAAGCGACATCTTCGTCACCTTGGATTGCAGCGGCACAGAGCCTCTGTTGTTCTCAACCGAGGCCATCCGGACAGCTAACGACATGCGTCCGATTAGTCTTGACCCCACCGATACTGTCGGCTTCGGCTATATGACCACAGTGCAGCATGGCGGTTTTCTGTATGTCGGCGTGAATATGGGCGAATGGGGCGGCGCGACCCTGCGCTTCCCAATCGCCGGCGGAACGGGCGAGATCATCAAGCCAAGCACGACAATAACCGGTCTGGAACCCGACCCCGTCCGGCCCGACTGCATCCTTGCTGCGTCTGGCCTTATTCATTTCTTATCGAGTGGCGCAATCTACCGGATCTGTGGCGATTCAGCTTCTCTTATCTATGCAAAGTCCTACACGCTCGAGCCCGACTGGCAGTTCGATCCTCAAAAAGTCGGGGAAAGCTCTCAGAGCGTCAGTTTCTTTTCGATCGGCGGAAATGGAAAATCCGTCTGGGCCGTCGCAAGCGATGGGATATATCAATTTGCAGAGAGTGACGAGCCCGATTTCCAGCCTTTTCCGCGCAATTTCCAGCTGCCTGAAAATGGCATCGACTGGTCCAATCCCGAATTCATTTTGGTTCAAACGACCATGAACCGGGCTTTTTCCGTCAGCGGCGCTTCTCTACTTCTTATACCCCGTTGAACAAATCCAACGTCTGGTAATTGAGCGAAAGCGGATCGCTTCGTATCTCGGCTGTTCTCGGTTTACGGCACCCTCGCCTAGCATTTTCTGGCCCATTATCCACCTTTACCTGAAGTATCGA
>JARRIY010000300.1:0-2966 GCA_037379985.1 Maritimibacter sp. | reverse complement strand
CCGCCTCATCCGCCGCGCCGAAAGTGGTCTTTGATCTGAACGGGCATGGTTTGGCGATGTATCATTCTGATGCATCGTTTCGCAATTTGATGGACCAGGCCGATGTAATCCACGCCGATGGTGGATTTCTTATTTCAGCGTCAAAAAAGTTGAGCGCAAAGCAGATTGCAGAGCGCTCCGCCACCACCGACATGATTCACGATCTGGCGGCGGCATGTTCGAAGGCCGGGCTCAGCTTCTATCTGCTCGGTGCGACGGCCAGCGTAAACGAGGGCTGCGTTGCTGAACTTCGTCGGATCTACCCCGATCTTGAGATCGCTGGCGCCCGCGACGGATTTTTTTCGCAAGCCGAGCAAGATGAGGTCCTTGAGGAAATTGCGGCCACGAAGCCCGATATCGTCTGGGTCGGCATGGGTAAACCGCGCGAACAGGCATTTGCCATTGCTGCCCGAGAAAAGCTTCAGGCCGGTTGGATCATTACCTGCGGCGGGTGCTTCAATTACATCACCGGAGCCTATCCCCGTGCGCCGCAATGGATGCAAGACAACAACCTCGAATGGGTGCATCGGTTGGTAACCAATCCGCGCGCGCTGTTCTGGCGCTATCTCTGGACCACGCCATATGCTCTGTGGCTGACCCTGCGCCATTCCTCCAAAGGGGTTCGCAATGGGTGAGCCTGCGCCGCTTTTCACGATCATTACCGTGACCTGGAACAACCTCGCCGGGCTGAAAACCACCGCCGCTTCAATCGCGGCGCAGAGTTCAGCCGACTTTGAATGGCGGGTTGTCGATGGTGCGTCCAAAGATCAAACCCCCGATTGGCTCGCTACTTGCGAAACGCCTGGGCTGATCTGGATTTCCGAGCAGGATAACGGGCTCTACGATGCGATGAACAAGGCTATCGATAAGGCCCGTGGGCGTTACCTGATATTCATGAATGCTGGCGATGAGTTTGCGGATTCGGATGTGCTCGCGCGAACTTCGGACGAAATTTCTCGTTCACCTGCCGATGTGCTTTATGGTGATAGCTACGCGCTACCACGATAACCTCAAGATCGCCGGTGACTGGGCATTGACGGCGGAAATCTACATGGCGGGCAAGAGCTTCCGCCCGCTCGGCTATCCGGTTTGCGTATTTGAGCGCGGCGGGGTTTCGCAGTCGAGCGATCCGAAGGTGATCGCGAAAATGTACCGCGAACGGCTTTGGGTGAACCGCCATATCCTCGGGATGAACCCGATCACATCGCGCGCGATCCTGTTCGTCAATCATGGTGTCGAACGCATCCGCCATCGCTTCCCTGGCCTGTATGACCGGGTGAGATTCAGAAAGGCGCGGCAATGATGTCCAGCGACGTCGGTTCCACCAAGACCGTGTCCGGCGTTTCCGTCTACGGTCTTTTGATGGCGCATGAACTCGATCTCGAATTATTGCTGGAACGGATTGGGCTTCTGAGCCGCACCGTCAAGCGGCTCTCAGTGCGCTACGATGCCAAGAGCCTGGATGAGAATTTTGCGCGGCTGGCGGAGGGCGCCCGGGCGCTCCACACTACTTATTTCGAGTTTACAGCACAGAATGGCGGCAATCCCGCCACATTCTGGCTGAGTGAGCGTCAAACTGGCCGGTGGAGGCCCTGGACATGTGCACTATCCGCAAGGTCCCACTTTTGACGGATCTTGGTACTGGTTCGAACCGGAAGGTAGGTGACAGATGAAACAGCGTTTGTTGGCATCATTGGGCAAGACGGCGGTTCTTAGAATCCTGTCGATCTTTCTAGCCACAGCGATCAGTGGATACCTGACAAGGACCCTCGACAAGGGCAGTTTTGCTGCCTTTGGCGGTTTGCTTGCACTTTCGGCAATTCTGTCCGGTCTTCAGCTGATGGGGGGGCAGGTGATGGTCGCACGCCTTGCCGCGGAACGCCGTGCCGAAGAGAGGCTTGGCGCACTGAAGGGCGACGTGGCGCAGGCAATCGTACTCACTTTGCCTCCGACACTGCTGATCATTTCGGCGTCATTTTTCCTCGGGCCGAACGCCTTCGGGATTTCCCTTGCAGGAGAGAATTATCGGCTGATCTGGATTGCAAGTGCGGTGTTTTTTGTGTTTCTCGGTTGGAACATTCTGTTTGCGGAAGCTCTACGTGGGTTGGATCGCCCGGCCATGGCGGTGTTGATGACCGGCCTAGGCCAGCAAGGTGGAGCATTACGCGCCTTCGTGCTTGGCGGGTTGCTGGTTTCTGTTGGGGCATTCGGGACAACCACCCTCGCTTCGACCATGACGCTCATGGCGGTCAGTTCGATTTTTTCAACTATCGCCACGCTGATGCTCTTGAGGTGGCTTTTGCACCCGCACGGCGTAGAGCCCTTTTCCCTTGTACCAGATTGTACGAAGCGAGTTGCTTCTTATACGCTACTTGTTGGAACATTGCTGCAAACCCTCGTTAACGGCTCGGCTGCCATCATTGCGGCCAATTTCGCGGGGATCGGCAACCAGCTGGCTTTCCTAATCGTGGCCTTGCAGCTCGGCAATTTCCTGCAAGCGCCGCAAACATTGGTTAATGGCGTCCTGCCCGCTCCTATCATTGAAGCGAGTCGTTCGAGCGACCGTGATGCACTTCAATTGCTCTTGCGGTTCGCGTCCAGCCTTGTTTTCTGGGCCACTTTAGTTGTCGTGGCGCTGATCGCCACCAATGGCAGAACCGTGTTCGGGATGATCTATGGAGCGGAATACGCTGCTGCCGCGCGCCCCTTCATGATCCTTGCTGCCGGATATTTAGTCAATGCTTATATGGGGTCCAGCGCGCGCAGTCTCATGCTGCTGGGCAAGGAGCAGGCGCACGCACACGCAAGCATGGCAATCGCGTCGATTGCGCTGCCAGCCTACTACGTCGCGGCGCTATGGTTCGGCGTTGATGGACTTGCCCTGGCGATTTCCCTTGTGCTCGTGCTTCAAAATCTTGCTTATTTTG
>JARRIY010000299.1:0-2566 GCA_037379985.1 Maritimibacter sp. | reverse complement strand
GCCGAATACGAATTGGTCGATCTGCCCGGCACCTATTCGCTGGAAGTGGTCGATGGCGATGTGTCGCTGGATGAACAGATTGCCCGCGATTACGTGGTCGCGCGCGAGGCCGATCTGATCATCAATATCGTCGATGCCTCCAATCTGGAGCGCAACCTCTACCTGACCAGCCAGCTTCTGGAAATGAAAGTGCCGATGCTGGTGGCGCTGAACATGATGGACGCCGCCGAAGAAGAAGGCGTGGTTATTGATGTGCCCGCGCTGGCGGCGGCTTTGGGCTGTCCGGTGCTACCGGTCGTGGCGGCAAACGGGCGCGGCGTTGATGAGCTGAAAGCGGCGATGGCTGCAGCAGCGCAAAATCCCACAGTGTCGCCTGTCGAGGTGCCTTATAAGGAACCGGTGGAACAGGCGGTTGCACAGCTTTTGCCTGCGATTGCAGATAAGGCATTGGAAAACAATGTTAATTCGCGCTGGCTTGCGGTGCGTCTGCTGGAAGGCGATGAGCTGGCCCGCGATCTGGTCGATGATACGATTGGCGACAGGTTGCCAGCCGACCAACAGGCGCTGGAAGAGGCGCTGGGCGATGATATCGACATCAGCCTCGCCGATGCGCGCTATAGCTTTGTCAACGCGGTCTCGTCCGGGGCCGTGACCCGCAAGGGGCGGGCCTCGCGGGTGGTGTCTGACCGGATTGACCGGGTGGTGCTGAACCGCGCGCTGGGCATCCCGATCTTTCTGTTCGCGATGTATCTGATGTTCATGTTCACCATCAATATCGGCGGCGCCTTTGTTGATGCGTTTGACATGATCTCTGGCGCGATTGTCGTGGATGGGTTTGGCGCGCTGCTCGGCTCGCTGGGCGCACCGGACTGGCTTGTGGCGCTGCTCGCCGATGGGCTTGGCGGCGGCGTGCAGGTGGTGGCGACCTTTGTGCCGATTGTCGGCTTTCTGTTCCTGTTCCTGTCGTTTCTGGAAGATAGCGGCTACATGGCCCGCGCGGCCTTTGTGATGGACCGTTTCCTGCGCAGCATCGGGTTGCCGGGGAAATCCTTCGTGCCGATGATCGTCGGCTTTGGCTGCACCGTTCCGGCGATCATGGCGACGCGCACGCTGGAAAGCGACCGCGACCGCAAGATCACCATCGCGATGTCGCCGTTCATGTCCTGCGGCGCTCGGCTGCCGGTCTATGCGCTGTTTGCTGCGGCCTTCTTTGCCTCATCCGGGCAGGCCGTGGTGTTTGCACTTTATCTGACCGGGATCGTGGTGGCGGTGCTGACCGGGCTGGTGCTGAAAACCACGCTGCTGCGCGGTGATGTGACCCCCTTTGTGATGGAGCTGCCGCCCTATCACATGCCGACGCTGAAAGGCGTATCTTTGCGCACATGGGAACGCACACGCGGCTTTGTGGTGCGCGCTGGCCGGGTGATCGTGCCGATGGTGCTGGCGCTGAATATGCTCAACAGCGTTGGGACTGACGGCAGCTTTGGCCATGAAAACAGTAACAAATCCGTGCTCAGCGAAGTTGGACGCACGATCTCGCCGCTGTTCTCGCCCTTTGGTCTGGATCAGGAAAACTGGCCGGCTTCGGTGGGGATTTTCACCGGGCTGATGGCCAAGGAAGCGGTCGTGGGCACGCTGGATTCGCTCTACAGCTCGCTGGGCGATGATGGCGCCAGCGCCGCGCCGCAGCCGGGCATGGCCCGCCAGGGTGTGATCGACAAGATCGGCGCGGGTTTTGCCAGCATCCCGGCCAATCTGGCCGATGTTCTGAAGGGCTGGGCCGATCCGCTGGGGATCGGCGTGGGCGATCTGTCCAGCCAGCAAGCGGCGGCGGCGGATCAAGAGGTTGATGCGGGCACGTTCGGCGCCATGCTCACCCGGTTTGACGGCGGCGTCGGGGCCTTTGGCTTTGCGGCGACGGCGGCGGTGCGGCGGGAAAGCTCGGCGCGCTGGACGGCCTTTGTGATCTCCTGGACAACCTGCACCGCCTATGTGGGCGCGACGCTGTTTTATCAGGCCGCCACCTTCGCAGCCCATCCCGGCAGTTCGACCATATGGCTCGTCAGCATCGCCGTGTTTGTCGTCTCGGTGCTCACTGCAATGCGTGTCTACGGGCAGCGCTCGCGTGGCCGGGCGAGCATGGCCGTGGCCGAATAGGAGCGCGCGATGACCCTGTCTGATCTGCGCAGTTATTTGCAAACCCATAAAAGGGCAGCGCTTTTTGATATGGCTCTGCATTTCGACAGCGACCCGGACACGTTGCGGCCGATGCTGGCGAAATGGATCTCCAAGGGCAAGGTGATCAAGCTGCCTGCGGGCACAGCCTGTAGCAAATCCTGTCGCCAATGTGACCCGGCGACGATCGAGCTTTATGAGTGGCAGGGGTAGCCCCGCCTGAATCCGAGACCGGCAAAGGCGGGTAGGATATGGCAAAACCAACGCTTCTGGTCACCGGTGTGCACCGCGATGAGCTGGGCTTTGGCGACCGGGTCGCGGCGCTGATGGTGCCCGGTCTGGAGCTTATGCGTATCCCCCAAGGCATTCCGCAACCACGGCGCAGCCCGAC
>JARRIY010000298.1:0-3529 GCA_037379985.1 Maritimibacter sp. | reverse complement strand
GACATCCCCCAAAAAGTAAAAATCCCCGCCGGGGCGAGGCGTGAAAGCTGTTTGAGCGGCGCCCGAAGGCGCCGCCGTTATAGGGTGTGCCTGGCTCTCAATGAAGTTGGCCCAGAGCCGAGGCAACATCGGCCATACGTGCCGAAAACCCCCATTCGTTATCATACCAGGCCAGAACCCGCACCGTGCGCCCGACCACACGGGTCTGGTCCGGAGCAAAGATCGAGCTTTGTTCGGTATGGTTGAAATCAATCGAAACCTTCGGTTCTTCGTCATAGCCCAGCACCCGGCCCATCGGCCCGGCGGCGGCTTCGCGAACGATCTCGTTCACGTCATGAAGGGTGACATCCTTGCCTGCCTCAAAGGTCAGATCGACACAGGAGACATTCGGCGTCGGTACGCGCAGGGCGGTGCCATCCAGCTTGCCTTTCAGCTCGGGCAGCACATCGCCAAGAGCTTTGGCCGCCCCGGTGCTGGTGGGGATCATCGCCATGGCGGCGGCGCGGGCGCGGTAGAGGTCTTTGTGGCGGCGGTCGAGCGTCGGCTGGTCGCCGGTATAGGAATGGATCGTGGTCATGATCCCGCGCTCGATGCCGATGGCGTCGTTCAGCACTTTCGCCAGCGGGGCGAGCCCGTTGGTGGTGCAGGAGCCATTCGACACCATCCGATGCGCCTGGGTCAGCTCTTCGTCATTGACGCCGAAGACCACAGTTTTCTGCACGTTTTTGGCGGGGGCCGAGATCAGCACTTTGCGGGCGCCGCGTTCCATATGGATTTTCGCCGCTTCGCCATCGTTGAATTTGCCGGTGCATTCCAGCACCACATCCACATCCGACCAGTCCAGCTCTTCCGGCTCATAGGTGGAAAACATCTCAATCGGGCCATGGCCGACATCGAGCATACCGTCATCGATGACGATCTCGTTCGGGAAACGGCCATGCACCGAGTCATATTTCAGCAGATGCGCGGTGGTTTCCAGCGGCCCGGTGGCGTTCATTTTCACCACCTGAAGGTCATTTCGTCCCGATGTGGCGATATGGGCGAGGGTGCAACGTCCAATACGGCCAAAGCCGTTGATGCCAACTCTGATACTCATGTGAACTCTCCCTGGTGGTCTGCCGGATAGGCCCCGGTCATGGCGGTGCTATAGGCAAAAATGCCGCACCCGCCAATATGGAAATTCACGATTTATCAGTATGTTAGCGAAAACATGCTTGGGGCGGGGCAGGTTAGCGCAAACCGTTAGCGCAACCCGTCCCGCCCCGTTGGTGGCGATACCTGACCTTACGTCATCTAATCTGCCATTTCGTGGCTCATATGCTCCTTTCAGGCGACTCAGCCGGGGTATTGCCGGAACTCAATGCACGTCGCTGATTTTGCGCAGGTGATGTCTCAACTGCCGTTGTGCAGCGTTGAAGCTGTCGCGGATTGCGACGTTTGGGTTATCGTGATCGGCGTGTTTGTCGTGCTTGTGGTTCACCACAATCACATTGCCGGGAAGATCCAGTTCGATCCCTACCTCAAAAGGACGGTTCTTGTGTCCGGAGCCCTGGGCGCGGCTCAAGGTCACGCGGCAGGCGGTGATCCGATCACTCAGATGCTCAAGCTTGGCGATCTTTTCTTCGACCAGCGCACTGAGCTTCGGCGACGTATCAATGTTGTGGAAGGTGATTTGAGGTTGGGTTTTCATGGTTGTCTCCCATGTTATGACACCTTGAGCTTTGCGCCGCTTGGGCTGCGTGACACTGACACAGATCAAAGTGGCGAAAAACTTTAAGGACCATGGTTAACCCATGGGAAATGCCGGGGAAATCGCTCTGGCGCGTGGTCTGTTCAGGCCGCGCTTTTACGCTTTGCCCCGGGGGCCGGTTGGGGTAGCCTGACGCAAATTATCGGGGAAAAATCATGAGCGGGCTTCTGGCGCTTCTGGATGACGTGGCGGGCATTGCCAAAGCTGGCGGCAAAGCCATGCACATATTTCGGGGTCACGGCGGCATCGTCGATGACAGCGCCCGCCGCCTTGGCCCCGGCCTTGGCTGCCTGCGCCGCCAGCCGCGAATTGCCCATCGTTGGCAAGATCGCCCTTGGTTCGGTGCGCAACAAGCTGGTGTTTCTGCTGCCCATCGGATTGCTGCTGTCCAGCTTTGCCCCCTGGATGATCACGCCGCTTCTGATGCTGGGCGGGTCATATCTGTGCTTTGAGGGGGCTGAAAAGCTCTGGCATGCGGCCTTTCCCGGCGAGCATGTGATCGATGCTGAAGATCACTTGGAGGGAAATCCGGCGCAGCTTGAGGCGGAAAAGGTGTCCGGCGCGATCAAGACCGATTTCATTCTGTCTGCCGAGATCATGACCATCGCGCTGTCGGCCATCCCGCAATCGACCCTGTGGGTGGAGGCGCTGGTGCTGGCCATCGTCGCGCTTGGCATCACTGTCGCGGTCTATGGTTCGGTGGCCATTCTGGTGAAGCTCGATGATATCGGGCTGGTGCTGGTTGAACGTGGCGCCTTGGGCCTGACCCGGGCGCTGGGGCGCGGGATGGTGAAGGCGATGCCGGTCTTCATGGTGTTGCTCACCTGGGTTGGCACGGCGGCGATGCTCTGGGTTGGCGGCAATATCGTTACCCATGGGCTGGAGGTTCTGGGCTTCCCGCTGATCTATGACAGTTTCCACCACTGGGCCGAGGCGGTGGCCGATCTGACCCCCGAAGCCGTGCATGAGGCCGTGGCCTGGAGCGTGACCGCCACGCTCGACGGGATCTTTGCCATTCTTTACGGCATGGTGCTGATCCCCATCGGCACGCGCATCATCGGGCCGCTCTGGCGGGCGGTGTTCAATCGTGGCAAGGGCGGGAAAGCAGCTTGACCTAACCGGGCGGGGCGACTTGACAGAGGCGCGCGTCACAGCTTTCGTAGCTGCGCAGTCTTGATGCCGATCCGGCCCATCGAGAGATCAGAAAAGGATATGCCATGCCTCCGACAGACGAGGATAAATTCGAAGGCCGCATGCATGGGCCGCAATTCGACCCCGAGGACAAAGACAACCTGCTGGTGCGTCTGGTCTTCATGATCCTGATCGCCCTGATGATCTCGGTCGCGCAGACGGTGCTGGGCGTGGCGACGGTGATCCAGTTCGTGATCATGCTGGTGAACAAGGGCGAGCCGAACGAGCAGATGGCCGAGTTCGGCACCACCCTGGGCATCTGGATCGCCAAAGCCGCCCGGTTTCAGACCGGCGCCAGCGAGGTGAAACCCTGGCCCTGGACGGAGCTGGACTGAGGGGGCAGGCCCGCCTCACGCAGCCTCAGGCCAGTTGAAGCCGCATGATGTGCTGGGGGCCGACGGGGCCGCCGTGATAGAGTTCACCGGTATCGACAAAGCCGCCCTTTTCATAGGCGCGATAGGCTCCGGGGTTGCGGCAGTTGACGGTAAGGTAGCATTGCTGGCGATCCGGGTAGTGGTCGTGCAGGTAGCTGCTGAGCAACCGACTTGCCGCTGAGGCGATGCCGCGCCCCTGATCCGCATGGTTCAC
>JARRIY010000297.1:2958-5123 GCA_037379985.1 Maritimibacter sp. | reverse complement strand
GGCTTGAAATGCTTCGACAGTTTCAGCCCCTGGCCCTGATAGTTCGACGAAATCCCCTCGGCGCCATATAGCAGCTCCGGCTCTTCCGACATGCGTTCATAGACCAGCCGCCCAACGGTTTGCCCGTGTTCCAGCACGAAAGGAGCCTCGTGGCAGCGCACTTCCAGCACCCCGCGCGACCCGGCCCCACCGGCGGCGTCATAGCCGAAACCGGGATCAAAGAACCCGGCATAATGCACGCGGAATTCGCCGACCATGGCCAGATAGGGCGCCATTTCGGCGGCGCAATCGGGGGGGATGGCAATGGCTTCGCGTGACACCAGAATATAGAAGGCGCCCGGATCGAGGATGATCCGCCCTTCGGTGGTGCGCACCTCTTCCCAGTATTCCGCCGGGTCATAGTGCCCGATATTGCCCAGATCGACCACGCCGGTATGGCGTTTGGCGCGGTAGCCGACCAGATCGCCGCTGCTGGGTTTCAGATCGACCGAAAAGGCCAACCCTTCGGAAATCACCGGCGTGCCCGACACAATCGGGCTGCGCGCATGAACGCTTCGCAGCTCATCATCGGTCAGCAGGGTCTTGCCCTGCCGGAAAATGATCTGATTGAGCAGCTGCCCGGGGCGGGTGACAACGGAAAAGCTTTGCGGGCAGATCTCGGCATATAGCGGGCCGGTATAGCCCTCCTGCACCCGGTCGAACTCAACGCCCTGATCGGTGATCACCCGGGTCATCAGATCCAGCCGCCCGGTGGAGCTTTTCGCGCTCGCCGCCGCCGTCATGCCAGCAGGCAGGTCCAGCCGCTCCATCAGCGGCACTACATAGACGCAGCCCTTTTCCAGCACCGCGCCGCCGGTCAGGGTGATCTCATGCATGGTGAATTCGTCGAGCCGTTCGGCCACCGTGGCGCCATCGCCGGGCAGGAACGAGGCCCGCACCCGATAGGCCGTGTCGCCCAAGCGCAGATCAAGCGAGGCTGGCTGGATTTGTTCGTTCAAAATGGGAGACGAGGCGGCAATCCCGCCCCCGGCGATCATATCGCGAATCTGACGGTCAGACAGCACACCGGTTTTCATGGCGTTATCCCCTCCGGATACAAAAACACCCGCCGGTTTCCCGGGCGGGCGGTTTTGTTGTTGGTCGGGCTAGCAGGACTTGAACCTGCGACCTTCCGTCCCCCAGACGGACGCGCTACCAGACTGCGCCATAGCCCGACGTGACGCTCTACATAGCGATTTTGCCGACAGGGGCAAGCATGAAGTCGCATTTTTTCACAATGCGCCCGGACGCGATTTCGCCGCGCTTTCCAGACGCAGGGAAAGCTCGCCCAAACGGTCCTGCAAAGCGCCGAAACGTGCGGTGGGAATCTCGGCTTCGCGGCGGCGCAGCTCGCGCAAATGCGCGGCCGTCAACGCGCCCGGTGGCAGATCGGCGTCATCTGCCGGATCAGGGCCGATATTGGGCATCACCAAGGCGGCTGCCGGGGATTCGGGCAGAGAATCGGCTGGGGATTCGACCGGAGATTCGGGCGCAGGCTCTGCGCTGGTCATGTCAGGGGCGGGTGCGGCGCTAGCAGTGTCTAGCGGCGGCACCGCATCTGCAGCGGTCAGAATCAGCGCGTCAGTCGGCGTCGGCTCTTCCGGAGTTTCTTCTTTCGTTTCAGCCGCATCCAGCGCGGCGCTCAACCCGGCAATCGGGGCCGACAGGGCCGGGCTGTCGAGCGTGGCATCGGGCAGGTCAGGCATGTCAGCCGCAGGAAGGCCTGACAGATCAGCCCCAGGCAGGTCCATCTCAGTCGCATCGCCCGCAGGCAGATCAAGCGGTGGCAGATCAGCCGCATCGGGCTCGGATGCCAGATCAATCCCGGGCAGATCGCCGCTCGCCGCTGCTGGCGTGTCCAACCCTGGCTGGTCCGGAACCTCGGCAGGTGTATCGCCCAGATCCATGGGTGGCAGGTCCGCCGAAGCAGCCGGATCCATGGCGAATTCCGGCGCGGCCATATCAGCTGCCGGGGCCTCAACTTCTGCGGCCCCTGGCATGTCAGGCAGCTCCGGCGCCCCATCGAGCGCGGCCAGATCAGCAAGATCATCGGGCGCGGTCTCGGGCGGCTCTGCCATTGCCTCGGGCATCGCATCAGCCATCATCCCTGACATCTCAGGCATCTC
>JARRIY010000297.1:2310-2896 GCA_037379985.1 Maritimibacter sp. | reverse complement strand
GGCGCGGGCGTTTCCACCTCTTCCGGCGCAACCGGCGACAGATTGGTCAGGTCCGGTTGCAGATCTTCCGCAGCCAGCTCCGGCGCGTCAGGAACAACCGGCGCAGCGGCTAGCGCATCCGGCCCGGCTGCCTCTTCATAAGTCTCGGGCGTCGCCTCGTGCGCCATGAAATCCAGCGCTTCGGGCGAACTCGGCAGCGCGTTTTCGGCGTCATAGACATGATCCGCCGCGATGATCTGCGGAGCTGATCCCGTCATCTCTGGCGCGGCAGGGGCCTCGAGTTCAGCGCCTGTTTCAAGCTCGGGCATGGCCGGGGCGAGGTCATCGCTTGGCAGGGGCGCAGGCTCTGTCGGCTCATTCTCGGCCGCGACCGGCTGGCCCTCTGGCAGGGTCACGTCCAGCGCGGCGATATCGGCCCCGGGCACCGGCTGCTCCGGCTCGACCGACATATCCCAGTCCGGCACAGGCATTTCTTCACCCTGCGGCGCGGCACCGCTATCGGCGGCAGGATCACCGCTGGCCAGCGGATCAAGATCGGGCAGGGCGCCCGCCTCGGCTTCCAATGCGATTTCCGGGCTCAGCTCAG
>JARRIY010000297.1:0-2291 GCA_037379985.1 Maritimibacter sp. | reverse complement strand
GCGAACGCGTCAGGCTCAGGCAGCTCGGCACCGGGCAATTCGGTCGTGGGCAGTTCTGCCTCTGGCAGCCCGACCTCGGGCAGCTCCGCCGCCATGTCAGGCGGCATATCCAACGCCTCACCGCCTGCCACATCAGGCTCCGGCAGGTCCAGCTCGGCAGGCATGCCTTCTGGCTCACCTTGCGGCTCTGTATTCAGCATCAGCTCGGCATCTGTCGGCAGCTCAGCCTCGGGCAGCCCCTCGGCAGGGATCTGATGCATCTCGATATCGGTCTCGGGCAAGCCTGCTCCAGCCAGCGTGGCGTCGCTGTCAGCGGCCATGAACTCATCCGGCGTCTCGGCCATGTCCGGCGCAGGATGCGCGGCGGTCTCGGCCATCTGCACATCATCGGGAATGTCGAGCGGGGCAGCCGCCGGGGCGGGGGCCGGTTCCGGCGCGTCCAATGCTGGCTCATCGCTCCAGCCATCAGAGGACAGCGCCGCATCGGCAGCGGCGAAGGTATCGTCGTCGCGAATCTGCGCCGCGTCTTCCTCGGCCTGCAATTCATCCAGATCGACGACATTGGCATGGGCTTCCAGCGTCACCGGACGTTCCAGCGACGGCGACAGACCACAAACATGGCGCACGCCCTTTTCGCGCAGCACCTTTTGCACCCCGCGAATGGTCATGCCTTCATCATGCAGAAGTTTGCGAATGCCGCCGAGCAGCTCCATATCGGCAGGGCGGTAATAGCGCCGCCCACCGGCGCGTTTAATCGGCTTTACCTGTGCAAAGCGGCTTTCCCAAAAGCGCAACACATGAGTGGGCACACCAAGCCATTCAGCGACTTCGCTGATCGTGCGAAACGCCTCTGGGGATTTCTCGTTCATGTCTTGCGCCTGTCTGTTAGCTGCTCACCGCACACGGCCTGCGCCTTATTCAGCGCTTATTGCCAGCCGCGACGCGTTCTTTCATCAGATGCGACGGGCGGAATGTCAGCACCCGGCGCGGCAGGATCGGAACCTCTTCGCCGGTTTTCGGGTTACGCCCGACACGCGCCGCCTTGTCGCGCACGGAGAACGTGCCGAAAGACGAGATTTTCACGGTCTCGCCGCTCGCCAATGCATCGGACACGTGGCCCAATACGCTTTCAACCAGCTGTGCGCTTTCATTGCGCGACAGCCCAACCTCGCGAAACACAGCTTCGCTCAGGTCCATGCGTGTCAGAGTCTTTCCAGTCATCGGGTCCCCCGGGAAAATCATATGCGCTCAGCATGGGCGCACATGGTTTTCAAGTCAAGATCAACGGTTTGCAGTCTGGGGTTGAGACAGCCTGGGCGAGCACAATCAGCCGGGTTACCAGCGCAGCACCACGGCGCCCCAGGCCAGACCGCCGCCAATCGCTTCGGTCACCAGCAGATCGCCTTGTTTGATCTGGCCGCTTTTCTTGCCGACCGACAGCGCCAGCGGGATCGAGGCGGCAGATGTATTGCCGTGATCCTGCACGGTGACCACGACATGATCCATCGACAGGCCCATCTTTTTGGCGGTGCCCTGAATGATGCGGATATTGGCCTGATGCGGCACCAGCCAATCCAGATCGTCATCGGTCAGCCCGGCTTTGGCCAGAGCGGTTTCCGCGGTCGAGGCAAGCTTTTCCACCGCCTGGCGGAACAGCGCATTGCCTTGCATTTTCACCACGCCAGCGGCGCCGGTGGTCGAGGGGCCACCATCGACATAGAGCATATCGCGGTGGCGTCCGTCGGAATTCAGATCCGTCGCCAGAATGCCGCGATCGGTATTTTCCCCTGTGCCTTCAGCGGCTTCCAGGATCAGCGCCCCGGCGCCATCGCCGAAAAGCACGCAGGTGGCGCGGTCTTCCATATCAAGGATGCGCGAAAAGGTTTCGGCCCCGATGACCAGAATGCGCTCGGCCTGACCCGCGAGGATCAGCGCATTGGCATTGGTCAGCGCATAGACGAACCCGGCGCATACCGCCTGCACGTCAAAGGCAAACCCGCTGGTCATCCCCAGCCCCGATTGCACCATGGTGGCGGTCGAGGGGAAGGTCAGATCCGGCGTGGTGGTGGCAACGATCACCGCGTCGATGTCATCGGCCAGAAGGGCTGCATCGGCCAGAGCCGCACGCGCCGCTTCGATTGCCATCATCGAGGTGGTTTCGCCCTCGGCGGCGAAATGCCGCCGCTCGATACCGGAACGGGTGCGAATCCATTCATCTGAGGTATCGACTTTGTCTTCAAACCAGGAGTTCGGCACCACCCGTTTCGGTAGATAATGCCCGATTCCCCTGA
>JARRIY010000296.1:0-2651 GCA_037379985.1 Maritimibacter sp. | reverse complement strand
AATAGGGGGTGGTGTAGATGGTCACGGATTGCATGGGTTTTCCTTGGCTTGGCCGGGCAATTAGCACCGGGCGTTACATGCAAGATGGGAAATACAAGAAGGGGCCGCAAGCCCGGCCCCTTCATTCCCTCGTGATCTGCGCGCATCTGGCGCATTCGATCACAACCTCTCGGCATGCCATTTCAGGTGATCGGCCATGAAAGACGAGATGAAATAATAGGAATGATCATAGCCTTCCTGCATCCGCAGGGTCAGAGGCTGACCGGCGGATTTACAGGCGGCGTCGAGCAGCTCCGGTTTGAGCTGACCCTCCAGAAATCCGTCCGCCGTGCCCTCAGCGCCTTGTCGCCCCAGGGGCAATTCAGCGGCGAAACGATGGGCGCAAAGGCCGAGACGGCTTTGAAACGCTCAGGATTGCGCAGGGCGATGGTCAGCGCACCATGCCCGCCCATGGAATGACCCATGATCGACTGACGGCTAAGATCGGCGGGGAATTCTTTACCAATCAGCGCGGGCAGTTCGTGCTCGATATAGCTGCGCATCCGGTAATGGCGCGCGAAGGGGTCTTCGGTCGCGTTCACATAGAACCCGGCACCAAGGCCGAAATCATAGGCACCTTCGGGGTCGTCCGGCACGCCTTCGCCGCGCGGACTGGTGTCCGGCGCCACGAAAATCAACCCATGTTCGGCGCAGGCCGCCCGAAACTCACCTTTTTCGGTCACGTTCGCTTGGGTGCAGGTGAGGCCCGACAGATACCAGACCACCGGCAGCTTGGCGCCGGGGGCATGGTCGGGCACGAAGACGGAAAATTCCATCTCCGTCCCCGTCGCGGATGAGGCGTGTTTGTACACGCCCTGTGTGCCGCCATGGCTGCGATTGGTGGAAACTGTTTCCAGCGCCATCAGAACACCACGACCGAACGGATCGACTCGCCCGCATGCATCAGGTCGAAGCCCTTGTTGATCTCTTCCAGCGTCAGCACATGGGTGATCATCGGGTCGATCTCGATTTTGCCGTTCATGTACCAATCAACGATTTTCGGCACATCGGTGCGGCCCTTGGCACCACCGAAGGCCGAGCCTTGCCAGACGCGCCCGGTGACAAGCTGGAACGGGCGGGTGGAGATTTCCTTGCCCGCTTCCGCCACGCCGATCACAGTGGAAACACCCCATCCACGATGACAAGCTTCCAGCGCGGTGCGCATCACATCGGTGTTGCCGGTGCAATCGAAGGTGTAATCGGCACCGCCATCAGTGAGGGCCACGAGATGCTGCACCAGATCGCCTTCGACCTTCAGCGGGTTGACGAAATCGGTCATGCCAAAGCGTTCGCCCCAGCTTGCCTTGTCGTCGTTGATATCGACGCCGATGATCTTGTCAGCCCCAACCATCCGAGCGCCCTGAATGACGTTGAGCCCGATCCCGCCAAGACCGAAAACGATCACATTCGAGCCCGGGGTCACTTTCGCGGTGTTCGTCACCGCGCCCACGCCGGTGGTCACGCCGCAGCCAATATAGCAGGCCTTATCAAACGGCGCGTCGTCACGGATTTTCGCCAGCGCGATCTCGGGCAGCACGGTGAAATTCGAGAAGGTCGAGCAACCCATGTAATGATAGATCGTCTCGCCCTTGTAGCTGAACCGCGAGGTGCCATCGGGCATCAGGCCCTGACCCTGGGTCGAGCGGATCGAGGTGCAGAGATTGGTTTTACCCGAGGTGCAGCTTTTGCATTCGCGGCATTCCGGAGTGTAGAGCGGGATCACGTGATCGCCCGGCTTCACGCTTTTTACGCCCGCGCCCACTTCGCGCACGATCCCGGCCCCTTCATGGCCCAGCACCGACGGAAACAGCCCCTCACTGTCGAGCCCATCGAGCGTGTAGGCGTCGGTATGGCAAATGCCGGTGGCCATGATCTCGACCAGCACTTCGCCCTCTTTCGGGCCTTCCAGATCAAGTTCGACAATTTCCAAAGGTTTCTTGGCTTCAAAAGCCACGGCGGCGCGCGTTTTCATCTTGTTTTCCTCCAAGCTGCACTGAGCGAAATCCTGTTCAATTCGCCCGTCTATCGCATTATTACCCAGTCTTCCGGTTGGCCGGGACCCTCGCGGGCCGCCCCTGCAAAGTCAAGTCAGACCAGTCTGCGCGCAAGCTTCTTTTGCCAGCCATGTGCGAAAGGCCGATAGCGGCGCGTAGCCGTCTTTCTCTTTTGGCCAGACCAGCCAGTAGGCGCCATTGATCGGCACCGCTTCGCGCAAGACAGGCACAAGGCGCCCTTCGGAAATTTCGATCTGGGCAAGGTAATCGGGCAAGAGCGCGATGCCGAGACCGGAAATCGCGCTTTGGATCATCATCGAAAACTGATCCATCAACATGCCGGTGCCACCCGAAGGCGTACCACTCTGCGCGTGAAACCAATCCGCCCAGGCATTGGGCCGCGATTCAAGCTGCAACATCGGTACTCCGGCAAGATCATCCAGCGTTTCGATCCGGTGCGCGGCGGCAAAGCCGGGGGCGGCGCAGGCCGTGACCGTTTCGTCAAACAGCTTCAGATGGTTCACGCCGGGCCAATCGGAGCCACCGAAATAGATCGCGGCATCGTAGATCTCTCCCGAGAAATCAAACCGCCCAATCCGGGTGGACATGTTCAGCACC
>JARRIY010000295.1:0-2611 GCA_037379985.1 Maritimibacter sp. | reverse complement strand
TCTTATGAAAATCCCAGTTCGGATGATCCGGGTTACGATATTCGCAGCTTTCCCCAGCGGCCCAAACGGCACCGGGTGCGAGCATCAGAAAAAGGGGGACGAGCAGGTGTTTTCGCATGGGAGCCTCCGCTGTTATCCACTTCTCTCCCCTACGGGGCACATTGTCAAACCGGCTCGATCCCGCCCAGCAGCGCCGAGACCATGCCGCTTTCCGGCTTCATCAGCGGCCGGATCACATCGAAATGTTGCCGCCCCGGCTCAACATGCAGACGCGCCTCATCCCAATCAAAGCTCAGCGCCGGGCTTTCGGCACTGGCCTCATCCATGCCCAAGCGCAGTTTGGCATTCATCCTTGTGCGCAGCAGCGGGCGCATATCGCTGATCGGCGAGATTGGCACGATCCGCCGGATCCGCGCGCGGGTTGCATCATTCAGCGCCACATCGCGGCAATTCATCCGCGCCACCAGATGCCCACCCGACCCATGACCGGCCAGCACAATCGGCCCCGCCAGCTCGCCCGCCGCCGCCTCGATCGCCTGCGCGATCTGATGGGTGATGCCGCTGATATGGGCCTCGGGGGCCAGTGTGTAAGATGGGATTGCCACCGCCCAGCCCCATGCCGCCGCCCCGGCGGCAAAGCCAGACCAATCCTCGCGCCCATACAGATGCCAAAAGCCGCCATGCACGTAGATCAGCAGCCCTTGCGGCACCCCATCTGGCAGAAACAGATCATAGGCTTCGCGCTCTGATGGCCCATAGCGCTGACCCAGCCGTGCAAGATCCTTGCGTCTGGCGCGAAATTCCGCCGCTTCACGCTGCTGACGCGGCCCATAGCTCTCTGCATTCGGGATGAATTCGGATAGGGAATATGCAACATCATAATCCATCAAACTAACTCACCGCCTGCGGAACCATAAGAACCGGTCCTGTGAGACCGTCACATCTATAGGGAGACCAAAATGCCACGCGATGCAACAGATCTTGCCGCCCTTCTGAAAGACCCGTCGCTTCTGGCCACCAAGGCCTATGTGGGCGGCGAATGGATCGGGGCCGATGATGGGGCCACTTTCCCGGTGAAAAACCCGGCGCGCGGCGATGTGCTTTGCGACGTGCCCGAGCTGGGCCGCGATGAAACCGCCCGCGCCATTGCCGCCGCTGACGAAGCGATGGCGGGCTGGCAGGCGCTCACCGCCAAAGAGCGCGCGAATATCCTGCGCAAATGGTTCAACCTGATGCTCGAAAATCAGGAAGACCTTGCCATCATCCTCACCGCCGAAATGGGCAAACCGCTGAAAGAGGCGATGGGCGAGATTGCCTATGGTGCCAGCTTCATCGAATGGTTCGCCGAGGAAGGCAAACGCATCTATGGCGAGACCATCCCGCCCCATGCCAATAATCTGCGCATCTCGGTGATCCGCCAGCCCATCGGCGTGGTGGCCGCGATTACGCCCTGGAACTTCCCCAATGCGATGATCACCCGCAAGGTTGGCCCGGCACTGGCCGCTGGCTGCGGCGTGGTGGTGAAACCCGCCGAAGACACCCCGCTGTCGGCTCTGGCACTGGCGGTTCTGGCAGAGCGCGCCGGGCTGCCCAAAGGGATTTTCAACGTCGTCACCGCCAGCCACGGCGCCGAGATTGGCCGCGAATTCACCGACAATTTCACCGTGCGCAAGCTCACCTTCACCGGCTCGACCTTTGTTGGCCGCATCCTGCTGAAACAGGCCGCCGATCAGGTGAAGAAATGCTCGATGGAGCTGGGCGGCAACGCGCCCTTTATCGTCTTTGACGATGCCGATCTGGATGCCGCCGTGGACGGGGCCATCGCCTCGAAATTCCGCAACAATGGCCAAACCTGCGTCTGCGCCAACCGGATCTATGTGCAGGACGGGGTCTATGATGCCTTTGCCGAAAAGCTCGCCGCCGCGCTCGCAGATCGCAAGGTCGGCGACGGGTTTGACGACGGCACCGAATTTGGCCCTCTGATCAATGATGCGGCGGTGAAAAAGGTCGAAGAACACATCGCCGATGCTGTTGCCAAAGGCGCGAAAGTGCTGATGGGCGGCAAGCCTGATGAAAAAGGCGGGCTGTTCTTCCAACCCACCGTCGTGACCGGCGCAACGCGCGAGATGGAATTTGCCGAGGAAGAAACCTTCGGCCCCCTCGCCCCTCTCTTCCGTTTCAAGGATGAGGCCGACGTGATCCAGCAGGCCAATGACACCATCTTCGGCCTTGCCTCCTATTTCTACGCCAACAATCTCAGCCGCGTTTACAAGGTGGCCGAGGCGCTGGAATACGGGATCGTCGGGGTGAATACCGGCATCATCTCAACCGAAGTCGCGCCGTTTGGCGGGGTGAAGCAATCCGGCCTCGGCCGCGAAGGCAGCCGTCACGGCATCGAGGATTTCCTTGAGATGAAATATATCTGCATGGCGATCTGAGCCGGTTCGGCCAGGACTGCTCAGACCCTAAAACACCTGTGCCCCCTGCCCTTACCCGGCAGGGGGCACTTGTTTGTGCGGCATAGCGTTTGAACGGATCGGTCAGCGAGACCGGATCAGCTGCGAATAGGGCAAGCTGCCATCAGCGCTTTGGGCGCGCGCGGTTATCAGGG
>JARRIY010000294.1:0-4426 GCA_037379985.1 Maritimibacter sp. | reverse complement strand
CGCAACTGGTAACCTCATCGTTGAAAATAATGGTTACGTAGATATCGCCAATGAGCTTTATGTCGGTATTGTGGGCGATTCCAACGGCAGCGTTACCGTCTCCAGCGGCGGTATGGTGAGTGCAGGTGTTTTTGTAATCGATGGCTCCAGCAACGTAGACTATGGCTCACTTTATATTGGCAGCAAAAGCGGCGGAAATCCGGCTGCGGCAGGTACGCTTGTGGGTGATGTCAATCTGCAATCTTCCTACGGCCAGCTTGTCTTCAATCACACCGATACCGATTACACCTTCTCGAACACTCTTTTGGGCAGCGGCAAGGTTATCTTTCGGGATGGGACCACCCGTCTGACGAGCGATCTGGGCAACTTTGTCGGAAGTTTCTCGCTCAGCGGCGGCACGCTGCTGATGAACTCGGACAGCAGTGTCGGGATGTATGTCAATGACGGCGCCACCCTGGGCGGCACCGGCACCATGGGTGGCATCACTGTCGATACAGGTGGCACGCTTGCCCCCGGGGATAATGGTATTGGCACGATGGGGATGCTGAACCTTATCTTCGCTGAAGGATCGACCTATGAGGTGCAGGTAAACGATGGCGGTAACGTCGCGGGCACCAATAACGACCGCGTCCTGGTTGATGGTAATCTTTATGTCGATGGTGGTGCCGTTCACGTAACCGCTGAAAACGGTGCCGATGACGGTTCGACATATACGCCGGGTACGCAATACACCATTCTGTCGTCTGGCACGGCGGTGATCGGGACATTCAACTCTGTGTCGGACGAGTTTACCTTTCTCGATGCGTCGCTCTCCTATGACGAGACCAATGTTTATCTGACGTTGAACGAGGCCGTGGGGGATAGCGGCGTATTTAGCACTGTCGCGACGACGCCGAACCAGCAGGCAACGGCCGGGGCGCTGAATGGGCTGGGCTCGGGCAATGCTGTCTATGACGCCCTGATCCTTTCCACCAATGAAGACGATGCGCGCGACGCGATGGATCAGCTTTCGGGCGATGGGCATGCGTCGGCTGCTGCTGCGGGGATCTCGGATACCCGGTTCCTGCGTCAGGCCTCGCTGAACCGTCTGCGGGTCACCGGGCAGGGCGGCCAACAGGCACAGGGCGGCGAAGTGATGTCGTCGATGGGCAGCGACAACAGCCTGCCGATCTCGGTCTGGGGCACAGGCTATGGCGAATGGCAGCGGCTCAACAATGACGGCAACAATGCCGGGATCCTGACCCGTATGTCTGCCGGGCTCTATATCGGTGGTGATATGCAGCTGGGCAACGGTCTGACCTTCGGCGTGCTTGGCGGCATCGGTCATTCCTCTGACAGCATCGCAAGCCGCAACATGACCGGCAGCAGCACCTCCTATGAGCTGGGCGTCTATGGCGGCGGCAGCTTCGGCAATGTCGATGTCAGCTTCGGCGCGGGCCAGACCTGGTACGACATCGCAACCGAACGCAACGTGGCCTTCGGCGGCTTCACCGACACGCTGTCGGCGAGTTACAAAGCGCGGGCGACCCAGGTCTTCGGCGAAGTCGGTTACCGCTTCGACCTGAAAGACGTCACCATTGAACCCTTCGCCGGGGCGGCGCTGGTGCATATGAGCACCGATGCCTTCAGCGAAACCGGTGGGGCCGCTGCGCTCAGCAGTGCGGCGAGCAGCTCGAATACCGGCTTCACCACGCTGGGTCTGCGCGGCGAGACTGACATGCCCGGCATGGATGGTGTGACGCTCACCGGATCGCTGGCCTGGCGTCACGCTTTTGGCAGCACCAGCTCAGCCTCGACCATGACGCTGAATGGCGGCGCGGGCGCTTTCGCGGTCTCGGGTGACACGATCGGGCGTGACACCGCGCTGTTTGACCTCGGTGCTGATTTCGCGCTGAATGACTCCAGCACGCTGAATGTCTCCTATTCAGGCGAGTTCGGCGCCGGCATCCAGAAACACGGCCTCAGTGCCCGGTTCGAAATGAAATTCTGAGCCGAGCCTGAATCCGAAACACAGCCGCTGTCCCCAAACCCGGGGGCAGCGGTTTTGCGTTCCCTCGATCACCTCGTCGGGGCGCTGCACTTTGGGAAGCGCCGCTGCTTGATGGCCGCGCGCCTAGCCCTCAAATAGCGCAGCGGGTGGCTTGACCGAGTTTAAGGTCTCAACAGTGGTTTTGCACAAACCACGTTACCGAGGAGACCGGTTATGACCGTCCCCCTTTCCGGCGACACCCGCCGGTCCGGATCGGCTTTGACGCGACCGGAAACTATCGCCGTGGGCGCAGTCAAACTCCGGTCGGGGTCGTTGTCCTGCGCGGATTTTCGCCGTTTCAGACCTCGTCCAGCCAGTCCGGCTCGCAGACCATCATCGCGCCAAACTTCTCGGTCAGTTGCCGCAGCATTTCGGTTGAGATCGCCTGTTTGGCGCCACCGGCGGAGAGCACCTTGCGATGGATCGAGGCGGCTTTTTCGATGGTTTCGACCAGCGCGAACATCTTGTTGGGGCTTTCCTCAGAGATGAAAATCCCGTGATGGCTCCAGGAAATCGCGCGGCTTTTTTCCAGCTCGGCAGCGGAGGCTTCGGCGATTTCCACCGTGCCCGGCAGATGCAGCGGCACCACGCGCACGCCGTCGGGGAAGATCACGATGCATTCGGGCATTTTCTCCCACAGCGCCCGCGTCAGGGTTCGACTGTCGAGCGGTTCGAGGAAGGAAAGCGCGATCAGCTCTGGCAGGTGACTGTGCAGAATGATCCGCTCGCGCCCATTCGAGACGCGTTTGCGGATGGTGTGGGCAACAAGATGGGTGGCGAATTCCGAGGTCGGCTTCGCCCCCGAGCTGAAGCCCCAGACATGCCGGTACGCCGTGCCCTGTTCGACGATCTGGACGATGCCGAAGACCTGATTGGGATGCTCCTGCGCGTGGCGGAAAAATTGTCCGGAGCCGGTGACGAGGAAGTATTCGCCATCCAGATCGGGCTCGTCAATCGGCACCGGGATCGGGTCAGACGGGAGCAGATCGGGGTAATGGCGGCTGAGGATCGCTTCGATCTCAGCGGTGGGCAAGCGCCAGGAGAAATTGCCGCCATTGGCCTCGTTCCAGCCCATCTGCCAACAGAGGGTCAGAAAGGGCGCGGCCTCTTTCACGAATGAAATCGGGTGGTTGAACGCGGCCATGGCAATATCTCCTGTGCGTGGTCACATGGGTTGCAGGATCCTAGCCCCGCCCGGCCACAGAGGCCTGATAGGTGTTGAGATCCGCGATCAAGGCATTGCCTTCGGGGCGATCATTGCGGGCGCAGAACTCGGCCCAGACAGCGCTGTAAGGCAGGTCTTTCAGCTCTTCGGTCAACATGAACCGCGATGAGAAATCAAGCGCAGTTTCCGCCTCTTTCAGCCGGGCCTGCGGCATCAGCAGGGCGCGCAGCAGCGCCTTTTGCATATTGCGCGTGCCGATCACCCAGGCGGCGGTGCGGCTGATCGTGGCGTCGAAGAAATCGAGGCCGATATGGGTGCGCTCCAGCAGGCCCGCAAAGACCAGCTCTTGCGCCATGGCGAGGATATCGTCGTTGAGCAGGATCACATGGTCGCTGTCCCAACGCATCGGGCGGCTGACATGCAGGAGAAGCTCATCCACCGACAGCGCCACCGAACTGAGCTTGTCAGCGATGTTTTCGGTCGGGTGGAAATGGCCCATATCGAGGCAGAGCAGGGTACCCTTGCGGATCGCGTAGCCCATGTAGAACTCATGGCTGCCCACGGTGGCCGCCTCAACGCCGATGCCGAAGAGCTTTGATTCCACCGCATCCAACATATGCGCCTTGTCGTGGCGGGGGGCGGTCATCGCGTCGAGCGAGGCTTCCAGCCGTTGCCGCGCCGCCATCCGGTCAACCGGGTTATCCTTATAGCCGTCCGGCACCCAGATATTGTTCACCGCCGGGCTGCCCAGAGCTTCGCCCATCCGTGCGGCAATCTCGCGCGAGCGCTTGCCGTGTTCGATCCAGAACTCGCGGATGCCTTTATCGGGATGGGAGAGCGTCAGGTTATCGTCGGCCTTTTCATGGGCAAAGAAGGTCGGGTTGAAATCGAGCCCGATGCCTTGCTCTTTGGCCCAATCGACCCAAGGGGCGAAATGATTGTATTCGATCGCGTCGCGGTCGGGGCTTTCGTCGGTGTCGAGATAGAAGGCGTGCAGGTTCAGCCGGTGCTTGCCCGGGATCATCGCATAGGCAAATTCCAGATCGGCGCGCAGCTCGTCCGGATTGCGGGCGCGGCCGGGATAGTTGCCGGTGGCCTGAATGCCGCCGCCGGAGGTGCCGGATTTCTTTTCAAACCCGACAACATCGTCGCCCTGCCAGCAATGCACCGAGATCGGGATGCCTGCGAGGGCTGTCATCGCTGCCTCGCTGTCTACGCCCCATTCGGCAAAT
>JARRIY010000293.1:0-3819 GCA_037379985.1 Maritimibacter sp. | reverse complement strand
CCCGAAGCGGGTCGATTATCGCTTCGACACCCTGCCCGATGATTTCCAATGGCTGCGCACGCCGGAGCCGGAACGGATTTTCCGCTGCGAGGGCGATCTGGTGCTGATCGGGCGGGAAAGCCTTGGCAGTTGGTTTGAGCAGAGCCTTGTTGCCCGGCGGCAGGAGCATTTTGCCTATGTGGCAGAGACCGAGCTGAGCTTTGCGCCGGAGTGCTATCAGCAGGCGGCGGGGCTGACGACTTATTACAGCCGCAGCAAGTTTCACGCCGCGATGCTGGGCTATGAGCCGGGCATGGGCCGGGTGCTGACGATCCTGTCCTGCCCCGGCGACTGGCCCGAAGGCGCGCTGAGCTCTCCCATCGCGCCGGTTCCCGTAGGCGATGGGCCGGTGGAGCTGCGGGTGGAGGTCGATCATGCGCAGCAGCAGTTTTTCTGGCGACAGGGCGGCGACTGGCAGCCGCTTGGCCCGGCTCTGGATGCCAGCCTGATTTCCGACGAGGGCGGGCGCGGCGAACACGGATCCTTCACCGGCGCTTTCGTCGGGATGGCGGCCTTCGACATCACCGGACAGGGCCGCGAGGCGCGCTTTAGCCGGTTCAGTTACGACCCAGTTCAGCCATGAAATACCGCCTCGCCGTTTACGATCTTGCCTCCGGGCAAAGCCGCACCGTGCTGGAAACCGAGGCGCATATCGAAGCGCCAAACTGGCACCAAGACGGCTATCTGATCGTGAACAGCGCGCGGCGCCTTTACCGGGTGGATCTGAGCGCCCCGGCGCTTGCCGAGATAGACACCGGCTTTGCCACCCGGCTGAACAACGATCACGGGATTTCACCGGATGGGAAAATGCTGGCGATCAGCAACCATAGCGAAGATGGGAAATCCTGCATCTACACCCTGCCCGTGACCGGCGGCACGCCGCAGCGGGTCACGGCGAATGTGCCCTCGTGGTGGCATGGCTGGTCGCCCGACGGGGCGCGGCTGGCCTATCCCGCCGTGCGCGACGGCCAGTTCGACATCTACACCATCCCGGTTGAGGGCGGCGCGGAAATGCGGGTGACGGATGGGAATTTTACCCATACCGACGGGCCGGATTACAGCCCCGATGGGCAGTGGATCTGGTTCAACGGCGCGCGCGACGGGGCGAGGGCTCTGTGGCGCATCCATCCCGATGGCAGCGGGCTGGAACGGATGACGGATGGCGATACGGTCGATTGGTTCCCGCATCCCTCGCCCGATGGCCAGCATGTGCTTTTTCTCGCCTATGCCCCCGGCACCGAGGGCCACCCGGCCGAGCGGGATGTCGAGCTGCGGCTGATGCCTGCAACCGGTGGGACCTCACGCCGCCTTCTAACGCTTTTCGGCGGTCAGGGCACGATCAACGTGCCGTGCTGGGCGCCTGATTCAACGCAGTTCGCCTATGTCGAACTGATCAAAACCGAAGATGAATGATGGAGACTGGACATGACCACCGGCAGCCCTGAAGCCCTTGTGGATGCAATGACTCTCGACGAGCAGGTCTCGCTGCTGTCGGGGCAGGATTTCTGGTCGATCAACCCGATTGAGCGGCTGGAGATCGGCACCCTTCGCGTGACCGACGGGCCGAACGGGGCGCGTGGGGGCGGCGGTTTGCTCGGCGGGGTGACGGCGGCGTGCTTTCCGGCGGCCATCGGCCTTGGCGCCACTTGGGATCCGGAGCTGACCCATCAGATCGGCGCGGCGATTGCCGATGAGGTGAAGTCGAAAGGCGCGCATGTGAGCCTTGCGCCCACCTGCAACATCCACCGTTCGGTGACCAATGGGCGCAATTTCGAATGCTATTCGGAAGACCCGGAGCTGACCGCCGCGCTGGCCGTGGGCTATATCAGCGGGCTGCAGGAAAACGGGGTTTCGGCCACGATCAAGCATTTCGTCGGCAATGAAAGCGAGATCGAACGCACCTCGATGAGCTCGGAAATCAGCGAGCGGGCCTTGCGTGAAATCTATCTGCGGCCCTTTGAGGATGCGGTGAAGAAGGCGGGCACATGGGGGATCATGTCGTCCTATAACCGGCTGAACGGCACCTTTGCTTCGGAAAACCCGTGGCTGCTGACCGATGTGCTGCGCGGTGACTGGGGCTATGACGGGATTGTCATGTCGGACTGGTTCGGCTCGCATACCACCGCGGAATCGGTGAATGCCGGGCCGGACCCGCGCGCTGAATATGCTGCGCCTGATGAACCGCACCGGGGCGATCAGCGATTATCGCGAGCTTGAGGAACGCGCCGAAGACCGGCCCGAGCATCGCGCCCTGATCCGCAAGGCCGGGGCAGCCGGGGCTGTGCTGTTGAAGAACGATGGCGCGCTGCCGCTGGCCGCGCCCAAAGGCAAAGTCGCAGTGATCGGCCCGAATGCGAAAGTGGCGCAGATCATGGGCGGCGGCTCGGCGCAGCTCAACCCGCATTACCGCGTCTCGCCCTGGGATGGGCTGGTGAACCGGCTGGGCGAAGAGGCGCTGAGCTTTGCGCCCGGCTGCACCAACCACCGTTGGGAGCCGATGTGGCATGCCGATCTGACAGCCGAGTATTATGATAATCTCGACCTGTCCGGCGAACCGGTCTTCACCGAGAAAATGGCCTCGACCGAAGCTTTCTGGGTGCCGCCCTTTGCCGATGGCAAGGTGGATGCCAAACGCTTCTCGGCGCGGATCAGCGGCACCTATGTGGCCGGGGTCAGCGGCGTGCATCGCTTCGGCATCTACTCGGCAGGTTTCTCGAAGATGTTCGTCGACGGCGAGCTGGTGGCGGATGCCCATACCAACTGGACCAAGGGCCGCACCGTGTTCGAGGAAGGCTGCGACGAGGTCGTGGGCGAGAAAGTGCTGGAAGCGGGCAAATCCTATACCGTCAGCATCGAATTCGTCGCCAAGGAAGACGCGGTGCTGGTGCTTTCGGTGTTCCGGGCCGGGATCGGCGTGCCGATGGGCGATGCCGAGATCGCCGAGGCTGCCCGCGTGGCGGGTGAGGCCGAAACCGCCGGGGTCTTTGTCGGGCGTTCGGGGGAATGGGATACCGAAGGCTCCGACCTCGAAAACATCGCGCTGCCGGGCCGTCAGGACGAGCTGGTGGCTGCCGTCTGCGCCGCCAATCCGCGCACCGTGGTGGTGCTGCAAACCGGCGGGCCGGTGGAAATGCCGTGGCTCGATGATGTCGCCGCCGTGCTGCAAGCCTGGTATCCCGGGCAGGAAGCGGGCAATGCGATTGCCGATGTTCTGTTTGGCGATGCCGAGCCGGGCGGGCGCCTGCCGCAGAGCTTCCCCGAGCAGTGGCAGGACAACCCGACCTGGAGCCAGGACCCGGAAGTCTATCCCGGCCTCAATGGCAAGGTGCGCTACGAGGAAGAGGTGTTTATCGGCTATCGCCATTACACCCGCCACGGCATCAAGCCGCTGTTCCCCTTCGGCTACGGGCTGTCTTACACCAGCTTTGCGCTGTCGGGGTTCAGCGCCGAGGCCACGGGTGACGTGGCGAATGCCACGGCCACGCTGACCAATACCGGCGACCGGAAAGGCTCTACCGTGGTGCAGATCTATGTGGGCGACCGGGAAAGCTCGGTGCTGCGCCCGCTGCGCGAGCTGAAGACCTTTGCCAAGGTCGAGCTGGAGCCGGGTGAAAGTCGCGAGGTGAGCTTTGCCCTTGATGCGCGCGCCTGTGCCTTCTTCGACGAGGCCGCGCGGATGTGGCAGGTGGAAGCGGGCACCTTCACGCTGGACGCCGGGTTCTCGGCTGAAGAGATCGTGGCGAGCGCCGAGATTGAGCTGGCAGCCGCCACGCTGAAACC
>JARRIY010000292.1:0-3289 GCA_037379985.1 Maritimibacter sp. | reverse complement strand
GCGGCGGCGTAATGCAGCTGCCCGCCAAGCCGATCCGCCTTGTCAAACAGCACCACCTGATGCCCGCGCTCTGCCGCGGTGATGGCGGTCGACAGGCCAGCAGGACCGGCCCCGACCACGGCGATGCGTTTCGGGGGCTCTGCGCGACCGCTGGGAATTTCGGTTTCATAGCAGGCGCGCGGGTTCACCAGACACGAGCTGATTTTGCCCGAGAAGGTATGATCCAGACAGGCCTGATTGCAGGCGATACAGGGGGCGATTTCGTCGGCCCGGCCTGCCGCCGCCTTGGCGACGAAATCGGGATCGGCCAGAAACGGCCGCGCCATCGACACCATATCGGCAGCCCCACCCGCCAGCACCTCTTCACCCACTTCCGGGCGGTTGATCCGGTTGGTGGCAATCAGCGGGATGCCCAGCTTGCCCATCAGCTTTTTCGTCACCCAGGCAAAGGCGGCCCGGGGCACTGAGGTGGCGATGGTCGGCACCCGGGCTTCATGCCAGCCGATGCCGGTATTAATGATCGTCGCCCCCGCCGCTTCAATCTCGCCTGCGAGCTGCGCTACTTCTTCAAAGCTCGACCCGTCGGGCACGAGGTCGATCATCGACAGGCGATAGATCACGATGAAATCCGGCCCCACCGCTTCGCGCACCCGTTTCACCACTTCAATCGCCAGCCGCATCCGGTTTTCATAGGAGCCGCCCCAGCGATCACCGCGCTGGTTCACATGGGTGACGAGGAACTGGTTGATGAAATAGCCCTCAGACCCCATCACCTCGACCCCGTCATAGCCCGCATCACGGGCGAGCTTTGCAGCATTGGCGAAATCGGCGATCTGTTTCTCGATCCCTTCTTCATCCAACTCACGCGGGACGAAGGGAGAGATGGGCGATTTCACTGCCGAGGCCGACACACAATCCGGCCCGTAAGCATAGCGCCCGGCATGGAGGATCTGCATGGCGATCTTGCCGCCTTCCGCGTGCACTCGGTCGGTGATTATCTTGTGATTGGCCACATCATCGGGGCCATACATGCCGCTGGCTCCCGGGGCCACGGCACCTTCCGGGTTGGGAGCAATCCCGCCGGTCACGATCAGCCCGGCCCCGCCGCGCGCCCGCGCCGCATAATACTCCGCCACCCGGTCCCAATCGCCGCGCTCTTCCAGCCCGGTATGCATCGACCCCATGAGCACGCGGTTTTTCAGCGTGGTGAAGCCCAGATCAAGCGGGGCAAGCAGATGCGGATAAGCGGTCATGTGATCCTCCCAGATGGTCTGGCGAGAATAGGCAGGGGTGGGGGAATGTCACTCGAAACGCGGCGTCAGGCGGATGAGGGTGCAGGGGAATACGGCGGCGAAGAGCGGCGATGTACCTCGCTCCACACCAGGACAGCCTTCCTGCGCCGGATCAGGCTGCAGGCGCGTTGGCTACATAACTATCCGATAGCTGTCCGGTCAGCCTGCCCTCAGGCCGCCAGACCTTTCGAGCCCATGTCGAGATATTTCTGCCGCCGATCCTTGCGCAGCGCATCGGGCTTTTTCTTGCTCAAGGCTTTGATCTCGGCCTCAAGCGCCGCGCCGACAGCGCTGATCGTCTGCCCGATGCCGCGATGCGCGCCGCCCAGCGGTTCCGAGATGATCCGGTCGATCACGCTGAGCTGTTTCAGATCCTGCGCGGTCAGGTGCAGCGCTTCGGCGGCTTCGCGCATTTTCTCGGCATCCTTCCATAGGATCGAGGCGCAGCCTTCCGGGCTGATCACCGAATAGATCGAATGCTCCAGCATCATCACCGTATTACCGGTGGCAAAAGCCACGGCCCCGCCGGAGCCGCCTTCGCCGATGATAATGCTGATCAGCGGTACGCTCAGCGACAGACATTTTTCCGTCGAGCGCGCGATGGCTTCCGATTGCCCGCGTTCCTCGGCGCCTTTGCCGGGATAGGCGCCTTGGGTGTCGACCAGCGTGATCACCGGCAGGCCAAAGCGGTCGGCCAGATCCATCAGCCGGATGGCTTTGCGATAGCCTTCGGGCCGGGCCATGCCGAAATTCCGGTCGATCCGGCTTTTCGTGTCATGCCCGCGCTCATGGCCGATCACCATCACCGGCTGATCGCCCAGCCGTGCCAACCCGCCCATCACCGCGTGATCGTCGGCAAAATTCCGGTCGCCGGCCAGTGGGGTGTATTCGGTAAACAGCGCCTCGGTGCCAGCCCGCCCATCACCGCGTGATCGTCGGCAATATTCCGGTCGCCTGCCAGCGGCGTGTATTCGGTGAACAGCGCTTCGATGTAATCCTTGCAATGCGGCCGGTCGGGATGACGCGCGACCTGACATTTCCGCCAGGGGGTGAGATTCTTGTAGAGGTCTTCCAGCATCGTCTCGGCCTTGCGGTCGAGCGCGGCGGCCTCTTTTTCGATGTCCATTTCCTCATTCGTCCGCGCCATGGCACGCAGTTCGGCGGCTTTGCCTTCAATCTCGGCAAGGGGCTTTTCGAATTCGAGATAGTTGGTCATCTTGAACTCCCGCAGTTGCAGCCCCCCGTATATGGCGGGCGACGCGGCGTAATGCAACTCAGCAAGATTTGTGCCCAGCACATATGCGAGCACAATCTGGCAAACCGGAGAGGACTTATGCACGTCACTTACGAAAAACGCCTGCTGCGGGTGCTGGACCATGTTTATGACCATCTCGATGGCGATCTGTCGCTGGACGAGCTGGCCGATGTCGCGGCGCTGTCACGTTTCCACTTTCACCGCGTCTTTACGGCGGTGACGGGCGAGACCGTGGCGCAGTTCACACGGCGGGTGCGGCTGACCCGCGCCGCGAATGAGCTGGTGCTCACCGATGCCCCGCTCGATCAGGTGGCGCGCATCTGTGGCTATCCCAACCCGAAAAGCTTTGCCCGGGCGTTTCGCGAGCATTTCGCGCAAACCCCCTCAGCCTTTCGGGCGCGGGGCCTGCCCGCTCCGGCTTTGCGACTCAATGAACATGGAGATTACGAGATGTATGATGTGAGCATCACTGAGCTGCCTGCCCGCCGGATCGCCGGGATTCTGCACAAGGGCGATTACATGGAGGTTGGTCGCGCCTTTGAAACCGCCGCCACATCGCTGGCTGCGCAGGGCCATGGGCCCCGGATGGGCAATATGGTGGGTGTCTATTACGACGATCCGGCATCGAAACCGGCAGATGAGCTTCAAAGTTTTGCCGCGCTGGTGGTGGATGACAATGCCGAGGTTACGCCGCCCTTGCAGGTTCAGACCCTGCTTGGCGGCAAATACGCGGTGCTGCGCT
>JARRIY010000291.1:0-3617 GCA_037379985.1 Maritimibacter sp. | reverse complement strand
ACCAGCAGCCGATTGAACAAAGCCACATCGCTGCCCGGTGCGATTGCCAGATGCAGATCGGCCAGATCGCTGGTGGCGGTGCGGCGAGGGTCGATATTCACCACCTTCATCGCGGGTCGCGCCGCCTTGGCCGCCGCGAGGCGCTGAAACAGCACCGGGTGACACCAGGCGAGGTTCGAGCCGACCAGCACCACCAGATCGGCCTCTTCCAGATCGTCATAGGTGCCCGGCACGGTATCGGTGCCAAAGGCGCGCCGATGCCCGGCCACGGTCGAGGCCATGCAAAGGCGGGAATTGGTGTCGATATTGGCCGAGCCGATGAAGCCTTTCATCAGCTTGTTGGCGACGTAGTAATCCTCGGTCAGGAATTGGCCCGACACGTAAAAGGCCACACTGTCAGGTCCATGTTCGGCGATGGTTGCCTTGAACCGATCCGCCACCAGTCCCAGCGCCGCGTCCCAGCTCGCCTCTTGCCCGCCGATCTCAGGCGCCAGGATCCGGCCCTCGGGGCCAATGGTTTCGCCCAAAGCGGCACCTTTCGAGCAGAGCCGCCCGCGATTGGCCGGATGATCGGGATCGCCGCGCAGTGCCACGCCGCCCGCCCCGTCGGGCCGGGCCAGAACCCCGCAGCCGACGCCACAATAGGTGCAGGTGGTGCGCAGCTCCGGCTGCATCAGGCAGCACTCCGCTTTTGCAAGAATGCGACATCGAGCAGGATACGCCCGGCCTCGACCTTTGTGGCATAGGTGGCCACGCGGCCCTCGTCGGCGCCCTGCGCCTCGCCGGTATTCATATCAAACACCCAGTTATGCAGGGGGCAGGTCACCTTGTCGCCATGTACGATGCCTTCGCTCAGCGGCCCCGCCTTATGCGGGCAGCTGTCTTCCAGCGCAAAGATCCGGTCTTCCAGGGTGCGAAAGATCGCCACGCAGCCCGCCGCGGTTTTCACCACCCGCGCGCCCTGACGCGGGATGTCACCGATCGCGCCAATATCAATCCAGTCGCTCATTCCGCTGCCTCCAGAGTAAGCACCGCAAGCGGCTGATAGCGCGCCTGCTGTTCGGTCACATGCTCGGCCCAGGGATCGTGCTGATAGATGGATTGCTGCATAACCGCCAGCACCCAGTCGAGCACCTCTTCCTCGCTCTTGGCCTTATAGAAAGGCTGGGTCTCGCGCAGATCCATCCCGGCGGCCCCGGCAATGCCGATTTCATAGCCCGAGTCCACACAAATCACGCCGATATCCTTGCAGGTCGCCTCAGCGCAGTTGCGCGGGCAGCCCGAGACGGCGAGCTTCACCTTATGCGGCGTCCAGCTGCCCCAGAGTGCCTTTTCCAGCTTGATCCCGAGGCCTGAGCTATCTTGCGTGCCAAAGCGGCACTGGTCGCGGCCCACGCAGGTTTTCACCGTGCGCAGCCCTTTCGAATAGGCGTGGCCCGAGACCAGCCCGGCGCGGTTGAGATCGGCCCAGACGCCCGGCAGGTCTTCACCACGCACCCCCAGAAGGTCGATCCGCTGGCCGCCGGTGATATGCACGGTGGGCACGGCGTATTTCTCGGCCACATCGGCAATGGCGCGCAGCTCGTCGGGGTTGGTCATCCCGCCCCACATGCGCGGCACTACAGAAAATGTGCCGTCTTTCTGGATGTTGGCGTGCTTGCGTTCGTTGATGAAGCGCGATTGCGGGTCGTCGGTGTAGTCGAGCGGCCAATCGGCCAGCAGGTAATAGTTCAGCGCCGGACGGCACGCATGGCAGCCATCCTTTGTGCGCCAGCCCAGTTCCTGAAACACCGCCGGCATGGATTTCAGCGGATGCGCCTTGATCAACCGGCGCACATCTTCGTGGCTCTGATCGGTACAACCGCAGATCGGCTGCGACGTGGGCAGCACGAAATCATCGCCCAAAGTGGCGGCCAGAACCTGCTCGACCAGCCCGGTGCAGGTGCCGCAGGAGCCAGAAGCCTTGGTCACCGCGCGCACATCGCCCAGTGTGGTGGCGCCGGCCTGAATGGCCTCGACAATGGTGCCTTTGCAAACGCCGTTGCAGCCGCAGATCTCTGCGTCAGCCGGTAAGGCTGCAACGGCTGAAAGAGGGTCCACGCTGGCACCGCCCTGATAGGCCGGGCCAAAGATCAGCGTCTCGCGCATCTCGCTGACATCGGCGCCGTCCTTGATCTGACCGAAGAACCAGTTGCCATCACCGGTATCGCCATACATCACCGCGCCGATCAGCACGTCTTCCTTCAGGATCAGCCGCTTGTAGACACCGCGTGCCGGGTCGCGGAACACGATGTCTTCGCGGTCGTCGCCATCGGCAAAATCGCCCGCGCTGAACAGATCACAGCCGGTGACCTTCAGCTTGGTCGACACTTCGCGCGGCACAAAGGCTGCCGTTTCGCCCATCAGCGTGGCGGCGGCGATTTTCGCCTGATCGTAAAGCGGCGCAACAAGGCCGAAAAGCTGGCCATCAAACTCCACGCATTCGCCCAGTGCCAGAATGTCGGGGTCGGAGGTCTGCATCTGCGCATTCACCTCGACCCCACGCGCCACATCGATATGCGCATCATTGGCCAGCCGGGTTTCGGGGCGGATGCCCACGGCCATGACCACCAGATCGGCCCCCAGCACCTCGCCGCTTTCCAGCAGCACCGCTTCAACCTGATCCTCGCCCAGAATGGCCTTGGTGGAAGCCTTCAGCTTTACCTCGATGCCCTTCTCTTCCAGCGATTTTCGCAGCAGATAGCCCGCCGCCTCGTCAAGCTGGCGCTCCATCAGATGGCCCATGAGGTGCAGCACCGTCACCTCCATCCCACGCGCGCGCAGCCCGGCAGCGGCTTCCAGCCCCAACAGACCGCCGCCGATCACCACGGCCCGCCCGCCTTTCGCAGCGGCGGCGATCATCGCTTCGGTATCGTCAAGGTCGCGGTAGCTGATCACACCGGGCAGATCCTTGCCGGGCACCGGAATGATGAATGGGGCCGAGCCGGTGGCGATGACCAGCTTGTCATAGCTGACCGTCCCATTTTGCCCGGTGACGGTTTTCGCCTCGCGGTCGATGCTGGTCACAGCTTCGCCAAAGCGGCAGGTCACGCCATGGGCCTCGTACCAATCCGCGTCATGGGTGACGATCTCATCATAGCTTTTGTCGCCCGACAGAACCGGCGACAGCATGATCCGGTTATAGTTCCCGCGCGGTTCGGCATTGAACAGCGTCACGTCGATATCGGCACCGGCATCGAACAGATGCTCCAGCATCCGGCCAGAGGCCATCCCGGCTCCGATCACCACAAGTTTCTGGGTCATGGCTTACTCCGCAGCAATGGATTTGGAGGTTTCGGCTTTCGGGGCCGGTCTGGCCCCGTGTTCGTATTCTTCAAGGAAATCAAGCACGTCCTGCCGGTAGGCATAGTAATCCGGGTGCTCCAGCAGCGCCTTGCGGCTGCGCGGGCGCGGCAGGTCGACCTTGGTGATCTTGACAATCGTCGCCTCTGGCCCGTTGGTCATCATCACCACCCGGTCAGCCAGCAGGATCGCCTCGTCGACATCATGGGTCACGCAGATCGCGGTGACCTTGGTGCGGCTCCAGACTTCCATCAGCACTTCCTGAAGCTCCCAGC
>JARRIY010000290.1:0-2513 GCA_037379985.1 Maritimibacter sp. | reverse complement strand
TCAAGACACCAATCTGCGGGCGGGGCGGGATTGGGTCAGATCACCAAGACCAATTGCATGATATCACACGCACCATACCAACGCGGGATTGGATTACTCTATGAGGGCAGCGACCAACCGCGGGGGGACGAGAAGCGTCCGCCCGTGGGGGCGGTTGGTCGCTGCCCGGCGGTGCCCACCGGGCGAAGAGGGCGAGCTGCTCACGAACACCAATCCCCCACCAACAAGCGTCAGACCCTGCGCTCTGTGCCGTAACGGAACAGTGCGCGGTAATTGCCTCACCCGATTTCACCTCCTAGCCTGATCGGACGCAGAGCGGGGAGGAACGCCATGACGGAAATCACACATAAGCGCAGTTGTAATATCTGCGAAGCGATGTGCGGGTTGATCATCACCCATGACGGCAATGAGGTGCTGTCGATCAAGCCCGATCCCGACGATCCACTGTCGCAGGGCTTCATCTGCCCGAAAGCCGTGGCGCTGCAGGATTTCCGCAATGATCCCGACCGCATCACCACGCCGCGTCTGAAAGAAAACGGCAGCTGGCGCGATATTGGCTGGGAGGAGGCCATCGAGATCGCCGCGACCCGGCTGCGCGCGGTGCAGGACGCGCATGGGCGCGATGCGGTGGGTCTGTTTCTGGGCAATCCCAATGTGCACAAATTCGGAAATATGATGGCCATTCCGATGCTGGTGAAAGCGCTCGGCACACAGAACCGCTATTCCTCGGCCACTGCAGACCAGATCCCGCATCACGTCGCCTCGATCCATATGCTGGGCCATCCGATGCTGATCCCGATCCCGGATATCGACCGCACCGATATGATGCTGATCATCGGGGCCAATCCGCTGGTATCGAATGGCTCGATCATGACGGCTCCGGGCTATGGGCGGCGGCTGGATGCGCTGAAGGCCCGGGGCGGCCGGGCCGTGGTGATTGATCCGCGCCGCACCGAAACCGCCGCGCATGTGGGCGAGCATCTGTTCATCCGCCCGGAAACCGATGCCTTTCTGCTGCTGGCGATGATCCGCGAGATCCTGACCACGACCGGCGCGCGGCTTGGTCATCTGGAGGGGCTGACCTTTGGGCTGGACGCGCTGAGCGACGCCGTTGCCCCCTTCACTGCCAATCTGGCGGCGGAGCGCACCGGCATTCCCGCCCAGACCATCCGCGATCTGGCCCGCGATTTCGCGGCGGCAGAGAAAGCGGTTTGTTATGCCCGCATGGGCGCGTCGGTGCAGAGCTTTGGCAGCCTGTGCCAATGGGCCACGAATGTGCTGAATATCATCACCGGCAATTTCGATGCCGTTGGCGGGGCGATGTTCACCACCCCGGCGCTGGATTATGTCGGCCTGACCAGCCGCAAAGGGCGCAGGCGCACTGATCCGGTCAGCTATTCGCGCGTTTCGCATCAGCCGAAATATAACGGCGAATTTCCGGTTTCGGTGATGGCGGAAGAGATCGAGACCCCGGGCGAAGGGCAGATCCGTGCCATGCTGACCATTGCTGGCAACCCAGTGCTGACCGCGCCGAATGGACGACGGATTGGCAAGGCGCTGGAAGGGCTCGATTTTATGGTGTCGATCGACATCCACCATAATGCCACCACCGAGCATGCCGATCTGATCCTGCCCGGCACGGTGGCGCTGGAAGAGCCGATCTATGACATGGTGTTCCACGCCTTCGCGGTGCGCAATACGGCAGGCTATGCGCGCCCGGTCTTTGATCCGCCCGATGGCACCCCCCCGGAACATCTGCTGATCCGTCGGCTGGTGGCGGCCTTGACCGGCGCTGATCTTGGACCGGAGCCGGAGGCCCAGCTAACCGCGCTGCTGGCGAGCGGGCCACATGCGGAGAAGGTGAGCGTTGAGGGGCTGTTGGAAACCCCCGGCGCGGTCGATCTTGGCCCGCTGGAACCCAGCCTGCCCCCGCGTCTGGAAACCGCAGATGGCAAGCTGCATCTGGCCCCGGATGTGTTTCTGGATGACCTTCCCCGCTTGCTGGGATTTGCCGCAGCAGCGGATCCCGCGCGGCCTTTCCTGATGATCGGGCGGCGGCAGGTGCGCAGCCACAATTCCTGGACGCAGAACAGCCTGCGACTGGTGAAAGGCCGCAACCGCTGCACCGTGCAAATCCATCCTGAGGATGCGGCGCGGTTGGGGATTGTTGACGGGGGTGATGTGGAAGTGTCGGGCCGTGTTGGCGCCACCACCCTGCCCGCCGAGATCACCAATGCCATCGCCCCGGGCGTGGTGTCGATCCCGCAAGGCTGGGGGCAATCCGGCGGTGGAATGCAGATTGCCGCCCGCGCCGGAACCGCCTCGATCAACGATGTCACCGACGATACAAGGATCGACGCGATCAGCGGCAATGCGGCTTTTAACGGTGTGCCCGTCGCCCTGCGCGCAGTGGGGTGATGGGACTAATGGTGTAAGCCGGGCGAGCGCCTGTCCGTGGGCTGGCGCTCCCATACTTATGTGCGACGCCATTTATGCCTGCCACGAACTGCCTG
>JARRIY010000289.1:0-2553 GCA_037379985.1 Maritimibacter sp. | reverse complement strand
GCTATTTCGTGGGCAACGCCGCTTCGAAAAACGTGCTGACCAAGCTGGGCTTTGTGCCTGATGGCGAAGAGCAGGCGATGTCCGTCGCACAAGGCATTGAAGTTACGTTGAAAAAGGTGGTCCTGACTCCTGAGGGATGGACGGCGCCCCATGGTGGATGAGATCACCACAGAGCGGCTGGTCATGCGGCGGGCGCGGGCGGAGGATTACGATGCGATCCACGCGCTGGTTGATGATTTCGACGTGGTGAAGATGACAGGGAGCTGGCCTTTCCCGCCTGATCCCGCGCTTGGCATGGTCGGGCCGGTGTTTCTGGCGGGCGAGCTGATAGGCATTGTCGGGGCGAATAGTGCTGCGCCTGAGGCCAGCGCCGGAGAGCTTGGTTATATGTTCGCCCGCGCCCATTGGGGGCAGGGTTATGCCACCGAGATCGGGCGGGCGTTGATTGCTCATGTCTGGCAGCGCTATGGCTGGGAGATGATCACGGCTTGCGTGTTTGACGATAATCCCGCCTCTGGCCGGGTGCTGGAAAAGCTGGGCTTTGCCCAGACCGGGCATTGCACGGCCTATTGCACCGCGCGGGCGGCAGAGCTGCCAACCCTCACCTATCGGCTGGATCGACCGTAAAGCCGTCAGAATTCGCCGCTACCCGAACAGGGCGGGCTTGAGCGCCCCCCCGTTTCCCTCTATCGCTAAGCCAACAAACAAAGGCTGATATTATGAAATTCCTCGACCTCGCCAAAGTCTATATCCGCTCGGGCAGCGGCGGGAATGGCTGCATCTCGTTTCGGCGTGAGAAATACATCGAATATGGTGGCCCCGATGGCGGTGATGGCGGGCGCGGCGGAGATGTGGTGATCGAAACCGTCGACGGGCTGAACACGCTCATCGATTTTCGCTATCAGCAGCACTTTTTTGCCAAGAACGGCCAGCCCGGCATGGGCCAGCAGCGCACCGGGAAATCCGGCGATGATATCGTGCTGCGGGTGCCGGTGGGGACCGAAATCCTCGATGAAGACGAGGAAACGGTGATTGCCGATATGACCGAGCTGGGGCAGCGTCTGGTGCTAGCTCAGGGTGGCAATGGCGGCTTTGGCAACCTGCATTTCAAGAGCGCCACCAATCAGGCGCCGCGCCGGGCCAATCCCGGGCTCGCCGGGATCGAGCGTACGATCTGGCTGCGGCTGAAACTGATCGCCGATGTCGGGCTGTTGGGCCTGCCCAATGCGGGCAAATCCACTTTTCTGGCGGCGACCTCGAACGCCCGCCCGAAAATCGCCGATTATCCCTTCACCACCCTCGTGCCCAATCTGGGCGTGGTCGGCGTGGATGGGGTTGAATTCGTCGTGGCCGATATTCCCGGCCTGATCGAAGGCGCGCATGAGGGCCGGGGGCTGGGTGATCAGTTTCTGGGCCATGTCGAACGCTGCGCGGTGCTTTTGCATCTGGTCGATGGCACGGCGGAAGATGTGGTGGCGGATTACCACACCATCATCACCGAGCTGGAAGAATATGGCGGCGCGCTGGCCGACAAACCGCGCGTGACTGTGCTGAATAAGGTGGATGCGCTGCTCGATGAAGAGATCGAGGAAAAGCGCGCGGCGCTGGAAGCGGCCTCGGGTGGCACGGTGATGCTGATGTCGGGCGTGGCGAAACAGGGTACCACCGAGGTGCTGCGCGCGCTGCGGGGCCAAATCGACGATGACCGCCTGCGCCAGAAGCGCGAAGAGGGCGATGAAGACGAGGAAGGCACATGGCAGCCCTGAGCGACACCAGTCTGAGCACTGCCAAGCGCGTGGTCGTCAAGATCGGCTCGGCTCTGCTGGTCGATGCCGAAAGTGGCGCGCTGAAAGCCGATTGGCTGGCCTCGCTGGCCGAGGATGTGGCTGCACTGAAAGCGCGCGGGGCGGATGTGGTGCTGGTTTCCTCTGGTTCCATCGCGCTTGGTCGCCGGGCGCTGAACCTGCCGCAAGAGGTGTTGGCGTTGGAGCAGAGCCAGGCTGCGGCCGCTGTTGGGCAAATCCGTCTGGCTCGCGCCTATGAAGAGGCGCTGGGGCCGCTTGGGATCACCACCGCGCAGGTACTTGTGACGCTGGAAGACAGTGCCGACCGGCGGCGCTACCTCAATGCTCGCGCCACGCTGGAAACCCTGCTGTCGCTCGGCACCGTGCCGATCGTGAATGAAAACGACACGGTTGCGACCGACGAGATCCGCTTTGGCGATAATGACCGGCTGGCTGCGCAAGTGGCGGTGACGGTGGGGGCTGACCTGACGGTGCTGCTATCGGATGTCGATGGCTTCTATTCCGGTAATCCGATGACTGATCCGGATGCGCAGCGCTATGATATTGTGGAAGAAATCACTCCGGCGCTGGAGGCTCAGGCAGGTGAAGGCGTGTCTGGCCTGTCGAAAGGCGGGATGAAAACCAAGCTGATCGCGGCGAAAACCGCCACGGCGGCGGGTTGCGCACTGATCATCACACTGGGTAGCCGGATGGGGCCGCTTGCCGGGTTGGAAAACGGCGCGGCGCATACGCTGTTCAAAGCACGCCT
>JARRIY010000288.1:0-2562 GCA_037379985.1 Maritimibacter sp. | reverse complement strand
GGCGGGTGCCGGTTGCTGTGGCATTGTTGCCGCTTCCGACCAACCGGGAATTGACCATGCCGTGAGTCGCGGCACAGATGCTGTCCATGAGCCGGTACTTGACCGACGGTATTGGCAGGACGCGGTTCAACGATTTGAACACATGGGGAAGCACCGTACTCTCGCCCCAGTCTTTCAGTTTCCAGGGCGCGCCATAGGAATTGTTGGGCGAGGCCTCGTATCGCCGCAGATCGATATAGACGCGATCCACGTGCGGCAATACGTAGAAATTGAAGCCTACCTCATGCGAGGCGAGACGATTCGCCACGTCGGCAAAGGTATCGATCGAAAGGCCGCGATGTTTTGCCGAAAACGTCATAATTGGTCGAACGCACAGCGTGACCTCATAGATTGCTCCAAGAAGACCGTAGCTAAGTCGAAATGCGTTGAGGAGGTGTTTCTGCTGCTGCGACACTTTCATCAGCTTGCCCAGCGGAGTGACGACCTTCATGCTCATGACCTGTGCCGAAAGGAAAGCAGCCTGGTCCCCTATGCCAGGGCCCATGCAGGGCGAAGCGACGGCGCCGCCAACAGTGCGTTCCATCTGGGCGTGGTTGCCAATGAGTTCAAGCCCTTGCTCTGCCAGCGCGGCCACCAGCGCACCGAGGCGTACCCCGGCTTCCGTCGTCACCGTATGGTTGTAAGTATCAATGCCAATAATTCGGTCGAGCCCGGTTGTATCGACGATGGTGCCTGTCGAGCACGTGTTGCAGTCAGTTGACGCGGTACCGGCACCCCGAACACGAATCGGCGTTGCCACGTTACTCGCAGGGTCGAGGAAGCGCATGAGCTCTGCGAGATTGGCGTGTTTGACGGTTTCTGTCGGGGCCTTGCGTCTAACGAAGCGGCCGGTATCACGGAATCTCGGGGAAGCCATCCTTGTCTCCAGCATTGTCGGTCCATTGCCAAAGACACACAGGCCGCATCGGTGTGACGATGTGGGTTCGTGCTGGTAGCCCCGCTGTCGTAGGCAAGACCCTTAGACCGGAAGCTTTGCGACGCTGTCTTTCAACAGGTGTGCCTTTGTCAAACGATGCCCGATACTTGCACAAGGAAACATAGCTTGCAACGAAGTAGTTCCGTACCAATGATTCTGTCAAATGCGTGGGAGGTGTATGGTATTCATACCAATGAATTAGGGATCGATCAGCAGTCACATGGGAATGTTTTCAACATTGGTGGGTAGCCGTCTGCCGCCCCGGTATCAGCGTTTTTTCAAGTTGCCGGAGCGGCGTCAATCCTGCAAGGCGAAAAATACGCGCGAGACAATTCTCGGGCAGGCTGCGCAACGCTGGATTGAGAGACACCAGGCAAGCGCGGGCCTGTATCGGCTCGATTCGGGGCAGGACGCGATGGGTGCCCGAGTCGGGTTGATCGATCGTGCCGAGCAGACGATCGATGTGCAAAGTTACCTGATCAAGGATGACGTCAGCGGGAACCTGATTGGGCTACACCTCGCTGCGGCGGCTGATCGTGGTGTGCGGGTGCGTTTGCTGATGGATGACGCACTTACTGAAGAGGTCGACTCCGGTCTGCTGTCACTCGATAAACACGAAAACATCGAAGTCAGAGTATTCAATCCGTTTCCGCGGCGTCGCTCCCGCTTCATCAGTCTCCTGGCGAACTTCAACATTCTTAACCGGCGCATGCACAACAAGACGTTTACCGTGGACAACCAGGTGACGATTGTAGGAGGCCGCAATCTCGCCGGGGTGCATGGCCGCTACTCGCCGTCGTCTTCATGCCGGCGCCGCCGGGTGCGTCCGATGAGGATCAGCACGCCGACGCCGGCGGTGAATATCACCGTGACTTCGCCGAGGGTGTCGTAGCCGCGGTAGCTCGCCAGCACCGAGGTGACGATGTTGGGCACGCCGATCTCCCTGGCTGAATCGTCGATATAACGCGGCACCACGTGGTGATGGGCCGGCGCCCCGGGATCGCCGAAGGCCGGCAGATCCCAGGTGCCGTAGATGAGCACCGCGCCGGTTGCGATGGCCGCGAGCAGCGGCCCGGTGGCGCGCTTCGGGCTCGGCTTCTGGCGCGCGCTGGTAATGGCGAGGGTGCCGAGCATGAGAATGGTGGCGATGCCGGCGCCCACCGCGGCCTCGGTGAAGGCCACGTCGACGGCATTAAGGGTCACGAACAGGGCGGCCGACAGCAGACTGTAGATGCCGAACAGCATGACCGCGGCAAACAGATTGCGCTGGCGGGCTGCCGCCACCGCCACCGTGACCAGAAAGGCCAGGATCAGGAAGTCGATGAGTGCGAAAATGATGCGCCCTCCCCTTCACCATCCACCAGCGGCTCGAGCTTGCCGTGCAGCGCAGCCTTGGCGAGCACGTGGGTCGACACGGGCCCCGTGAACAGGAGGAACCAGAAGATCAGCACGAGCTTCACCGCCACGATGCTGAGCCCCGACTGCAGCGCGAGGCCGAACAGCACCAGACCGGCGCCGCCGGTGTCGGTGATACTGGCCGCGTGCAGACGCGTGTACATGTCCGGGAATCGCAGCACGCCGATGCC
>JARRIY010000287.1:0-2608 GCA_037379985.1 Maritimibacter sp. | reverse complement strand
GGCGCGGCTTTGACGTTGGCGGGCAAAAGGTGCCCATCGTGCCCGGCGCGATCCTGTTTGATCTGATCAATGGCGGCAATAAAGACTGGGCCGAAAATCCCTATAAGCGTCTTGGTCGCGACGCGCTTGAGGCAGCGAGCGCGGATTTTGCCCTTGGCAGTGTCGGCGCAGGCACCGGGGCCACCACCGCCGGGCTGAAAGGCGGTCTGGGTTCTGCCTCGCTGGTGCTGGAGAACGGGCTGACCGTCGGCGCTTTGGTGGCAGTGAATGCGGTGGGCAGCGCTACCGGGCCACAGGGGCAATTCTGGGCGTCCCCGTGGGAAATGGGCGAAGAATTCGGCGGGCGCGGACCTGTTACCGGCTTTGATCCCGGTGCAGAACCCAACACCAAGCTGACCCCGCGCGCGGCCACCACCATCGCCATTATCGCGACCGACGCCAAGCTGACCCAGGCACAGGCCACCCGCATGGCCGTGGCCGCACATGACGGCATGGCCCGCGCATTGGTGCCCAGCCACACCCCGCATGATGGGGATCTGGTTTTTGCCGCCGCGACCGGCGCAAAAGACCTGCCCGATCCGCTGCTTGACCCGATGCGCCTTGGCCATGCCGCCGCCACCTGTCTGGCCCGCGCCATTGCAAGGGGCGTCTATTCCGCCAGCCCGGCCCCGAATGACCTGTTTCCCACATGGGCCGCGATCTATTCGCCAGATTGATGCCGATCAAAGCCGGAGGCTTTTTCTCTGGTAACGTTCGAGAAAATGTAGACGTGCTGGAGTGCTCTCAATGTTTCGCGCAACCGTATTCGCCCTGATGCTTCTTTCCGCCTCGAACCCGGCCCTTGCCGACGAGGTGACAGATACGCTGAGCTCAGCGATTCAGGCCTATGAACAGGGCGATATTCAATATGCGATTGAAGAGCTGGACTATGCCAAGCAGCTTTTGCAGGAGCTGTCGGCACAAGAGCTGAACGCCTATCTGCCCGAGGCTCCGGAAGGCTGGACGCGCGACGTTTCCGAAGGCTCCGATGCCAATATGGGGCTGGCGATGATCGGCGGCACCGGCGCACAAGCCACGTATTCCAATGAAGCGGAAGAGTTTTCCATCACCATCACCGCCGATAACCCGATGGTCATGGCGATGAGCGGTATGCTGACCAGCGCCGGTCTTCTGGGAATGAAGGTCGAACGTGTCGGGCGGGAAAAATTCATCAATGACGAAGGCGAGCTGATGGGCGTGGTCGGCAATCGCATCCTGATCCAGGCCAGCGGTGCCGATGTGGATGTGATGATCCCGGTGCTGGAGCAGATCGACTTTGAGTCTTTGAAAGATTTCGGCGAATAGGCCCTGTCACCGGGGTTTCTCGTCGGTTGCTTTTCGCCGATCTCGTAATGAGCCCTTGCAAGTTGGGCCGCCACCGCCCATATGAGCATTGCTAACGTTTTTCTATTTCGACCCACTGTCTCCCGTTTTACGGCGTTCAGTCTTTCGATCCAGACCGACTACGCCGGGTTGCCGCAATAATGCGGGCAGCAAATTACAGGAGATACGGATATGGCCAATGGCACCGTAAAATGGTTCAACACCACTAAAGGCTTCGGCTTCATTGCACCCGAGGGCGGCAGCCGCGACGTGTTCGTGCACATTTCTGCCGTTGAACGCTCGGGCCTGACCGGCCTGGCTGACGACCAGAAAGTGACTTTCGACATCGAAGCCGGCCGTGATGGTCGTGAATCCGCTGTGAATATCGCGCTGGCCTAAGCCTTAGCGAATAGCGAATTTTAGAAACGCGGCCCTATTTGGGGCCGCGTTTTGCATTTCTACTACCGCAGATTTCCACTGCATCGAAACGATGGCGCTCGGCAAGTGAGCGAGATAGTTTAACGTTAAACTATTTTCCCGCGCACCCTATTCGCTCGGCGCGGGCGGGGTGCCCGGAGCTTGGGTGGAATAGCAAAACCGCCGCCCCATCCCCGCATCGACATAGCAGCCATCTTCGTCAATCTCGGCCGCGCCGCCATCCAGCGTGATCCACTCTTCGGTTTGCGCGGTTTCGGTGATGCGGCCCGATTTCCAGGCATATTCGCTCAGGCAGGAGGCTTCCCCCTCCCCTTCAGCCACGCAATTATCGCGCTTCACGCAAGGCCCGTCTTCCAGCGAGGTGCCAGAGATGCTGGCAAGGCTTTCGAGTCGGCAGAACCCGTTTTGCCCACCGCCAAAGCCCGTATCCAGCGCCGGGCTATCCGCCATATCAGCCGCCCCGCCTGAGGCTGTTGGCGCGCTATCGCTATATTCCGGCGCCCCGCCCTCGGGGTGAATGCAGATCAACTCGCCCGCGCCAAGGGTTTTCCTGCAGCGCGACGCGCCCTGATCAATCCGCCGCGCGGGCAGATCGTTGACGGTTGGCACATCGCCAGTGGTGATGCTGAATTTCGAGCCATTGCTGACGGTCGCCTTCACCAGCGCGCCCTGCTCCACCACATTGCAATTCTTATGAAAATCCCAGTTCGGATGATCCGGGTTACGATATTCGCAGCTTTCCCCAGCGGCCCAAACGGCACCGGGTGCGAGCATCAGAAAAAGGGGGACGAGCAGGTGTTTTCGCATG
>JARRIY010000286.1:0-2610 GCA_037379985.1 Maritimibacter sp. | reverse complement strand
ATCTGGAGCCGACAGCTGCGGAGGTGGCACAATGAAACAGATCGCAACTGCCTTTGTCTTTCTGCTGATCGCCGTGCTGCCAGCCCGGGCCGATGTGGATATTCAGGAAGTGACCTCGCCCGGCGGGCTGCATGCCTGGCTGGTGGAAGAACATTCCATTCCCTTTACCGCGCTGGAGCTACGGTTTCGCGGCGGGGCCTCGCTGGACCTGCCCGGCAAACGCGGCGCGACCGAGCTGATGACCTCACTTCTGGAAGAGGGCGCCGGGGATATGGATGCCCGTGCCTTTGCCGAAGCCCGCGATGCTCTGGCAAGCTCGCTGAGCTTTGATGTGGGCGACGATACGCTGGCGGTCTCGGCAAAATTCCTGACCGAAACCCGCGATCAATCCATGGCGCTGCTGCATGAGGCCCTGACCAATCCGCGCTTTGATCTCGACGCGATCGAGCGGGTGCGGGCGCAGATACAGGCCTGGCTGAAAGGCCGCGCCACCGATCCGCACGCTCTGGCCAGTGCCGCCTTTGATCAACTCGCCTATGGCGATCACCCCTATGGCAGTTTCATGGCGGGCACGCCGGAAAGCGTCGCAGCGCTGACCCGCGATGACCTGATGACCGCCTTCAAAAACGCCATTGCGCGCGACCGGATCTATATCTCGGCGGTGGGTGATATCAGCGCTGAAGAACTGGGCGTGATGCTGGATAAATTGCTGGGCGATCTGCCCGAAACCGGCGCGCCGATGCCGCAGCCGGTCGATTTCGGAGCCACCGGGGGCGTCACGCTGGTGCCCTTCGACACTCCGCAATCGGTCGCCTATTTCGGCCAGCCCGGTATCGCGGTGAGTGATCCGGATTTCTTTGCGGCCTATATTCTCAACACGATCTTCGGCGGCTCTGGCTATCATTCGCGGCTGAACGAGGAAGTGCGCGAAAAACGCGGGCTGACCTATGGGATCGGCACCTATCTGGTGGATGCCGATTATGCCCAAAGCCTGGTGGGCGCGGTGTCGTCTGACAATGAACGCATGGGCAAAACGCTTCAGGTCGTGCGCGATGAATGGGCCAAGATCGCGCAGGACGGGATCACGCAGGAAGAGTTGGATGCGGCGAAAACCTATCTGACCGGGGCCTATCCGCTGCGCTTTGATGGCAACGGGCCGATTGCGCGCATTCTGATCGGGATGCAGTTGCAGGGCTATCCGGTGGATTACGTGAAAACCCGCAACGCGCGGATCGAAGCGGTTACGCTGGACGAGGCCAATCGGGTGGCAGCCGAGCTATATCAACCGGACAACCTGCGCTTTGTCGTGGCGGGCAAGCCGGTGGGGGTTGAGGCGACGGATTAGTCTCTGACCCTTGGGTTAGAGACACATTCAGGCGAAATAGTCCTGCATGATCCGGCTATAGATGGCTTACAGCTGGTGGATTTGTTCCACCTCCACTCGCTCATCCACCTGATGCATGGTTTTGCCGACAAGGCCGAATTCTACCACCGGGCAGAGGTCTTTCACAAACCGCGCATCCGAGGTGCCGCCGGAGGTGGAAAGCTCCGGCACCTGCCCGGTTTCGGCCTGAACCGCCGCCACGACCAGTTCGGAAAGCGGCCCCGGCGGGGTCAGAAAGCTTTCGCCGGACACTTTCACGCTCATCGAGAACTCAACCCCGGTTTCCCCGGCCATATGCTCCATTTCCTCTTCCAGCCAGCTGATCAGCCCGGTGGAGCTATGGGCATCGTTGAAGCGGATATTGACGGTGGCATTGCAGCGCGCCGGGATCACATTGGTAGCCGGATTTCCGGTGTCGATGGTGGTGACAGCCAAGGTGGAGGCATCGAAATGCGCGGTGCCTTCGTCGAGCACATGCGCATCCAGCCGCGCCATCAGCCGGGCCATTGCGGGCACCGGATTTTTCGCCCGGTGCGGATAGGCCGAATGGCCCTGCACGCCGGTCGCGGTGAAAAAGGCAGTCATCGAGCCGCGCCGCCCGATCTTGATCATCTCGCCCATATGGTTGGGGCAGGTCGGTTCGCCAACAATGCAGGCGCTCATGCGCTCGCCGGTACCCTCCATCCAGTCAAGCAGGGCGGTGGTGCCATCGATCGCATCGCCTTCTTCATCGCCGGTGATCGCCAGCACCAGCGCGCTATCCTCGGGCAGGTTCTCGGCAAAATCCACCGCCGCCGCGACCCAGGCCGCGACGCCCGATTTCATATCGGTTGCCCCGCGCCCCCAGAGCATCCCGTCTTTCATTTCGCCGCTGAAGGGCTGAACGCTCCAGTCGCCGGTATTGCCCACCGGCACCACATCCGTATGGCCGTTGAACCCGAGACTGCGCGCCGCGCCTTTCGGCCCCAGCCGGGCAAAGAGGTTGGCGATCCCGTTCTGATCAACCCGGGTGCAGGTAAAGCCTGCCCGGCTCAGCACATCCTCCAGCAGCACCAGCGCGCCGCCTTCCTCTGGTGTCACCGAGGGGCATTGGATCAGGCGTTGGGTCAGGGCGACGGGATCGGTTCCGGATTGGTGCGGCATGAAGGGCTCCCAGCAAGTTTCCCCACTGATATACGCCCCGCCGCTCGGGGTAAATGTTGCGTAGCTGCCGCAACCCGCCAGCC
>JARRIY010000285.1:0-2639 GCA_037379985.1 Maritimibacter sp. | reverse complement strand
GGTTCACGCAGATACCGTTGGCCCCGCCCATGGAGGCGAGCTTTTCACCAGCGGCGAAGCCGGCATCATATTCGTCCTGCCCCACATGCAGAAGAGCGCCCATGTCTTTCGACACATCCGAGCCGGAATTCATCGAGATCACCGGAATGCCAGCCGCCACGGCGCGCTGGATTGACGGGCCAAGCGCATCGGAATCGGGGATGGACACCACGATCCCGTCGGGTTCCTGGTTCACGGCGGCGTCGATAAGCTGGCTCATCGCCACCATGTCAAAGGTTTCCGGGGCACGGTAATCGACATTGGCGCCGGTATCTTTCGCGGCTTCTTCAACACCGTTTTTCACTACCGACCAGAACGGGTCATTGGCCTGACCATGCGACACAACGACGATGTCCTGCGCCAGAGCCGGTGCGGCCACGGCAAAGGCGGCGGCTGTTACAAGGCTTCCAAATAGTCTTTTCATGTTTTCCTCCCAACTAGATCAAATCGGGGCATTGCCCCGTTACCACCCGGTTATTCCGGGTCTTACCATCCCGGATAAAGGCCCGCGGCCCCGTCGGGATATTCGGCCCTGGCATCCCTCCCAGATGCCAGAGCGCAATTCTTTGGCCCTGCCTTGTGCCGGTTGGATCGGCTTCAGGGATCGGGCGCACAGGGTCAGGCGCTCAGCGCCACCGGCTGCCCGGTTTTGACCGATTCCGTTGCCGCTTCGGCAATCGCCAGCGCATCAATCCCGTCGCGCAGGGTCACCGGCATCGGCTTGCCATCCAGCGCACCCTCAACGAACGCATTCCATTCAATCTGGTAGGCTTTCATGTAGCGCTCCAGAAAGAAATGCTCGGGCTTGGCCGAGACCACTCCGCTGGCGGTGGATTTCACCACGGTGTTTTCCAGCATGTTTTCGGCTTCCAGCATGCCTTCCGAGCCCAGCAACTCAACCCGTTGATCATAGCCAAAGGCGGCGCGGCGCGAGTTTTTGATCACCGCAATGCGCCCGTCGGCATAGCTCAGCGTAACCACGGCGGTATCGACATCGCCCGCCGCCCCGATCTCGGGATCAACAATGGCGCTGCCCAGAGCGGTGACGCGCACCGGCGCTTCGCCCATCAGGAAATTCGCCATGTCGAAATCATGGATCATCATATCGCGAAACAGCCCGCCCGAAACCTTCACATAGCTCACCGGCGGCGGTGCGGGATCGAAAGAGGTGATGGTCAGCAATTCGCTTTTGCCGATCTCGCCCGCATTCGCAGCCGCTTTCACCGAGGCGAAATTCGGATCGAACCGGCGGTTGAAGCCGATCATCACCGGCTGACCACTGGCATCGGCCTTGGCCAGACAGGCCTGCGCCCGCGCCAGGCTCAGATCCACCGGCTTTTCGCACAGCACCGCTTTGCCCGCTGCCGTGGCGGCTTCGATCAGATCGGAATGAGTGTCGGTCGAGGTGGCAATCAGCACCGCGTCAATCGCGGGATCACTCAGGATCGCCTCGTTCGTGCGCGCCTCGGCCCCAAATTTCGCCGCCAGATCCTCTGCCGCTGCGGTGTTCACATCGGACACCGCCACCAGCGTGCTGCGCGGATGCGCGGCAATATTCACCGCGTGAACCTGACCAATCCGGCCCGCGCCCAGCAACCCAACCTTCAGCATGACTTCCTCCTGATTCTGCGCCTTGCAGTGCCGGGAAGATGCTCCCGCCTGCACGCGCGTGCAAGAATATTTTGCACGCGAGAGCAAATATATCGGACAGACGGTGTGCAGGCTGGTATTTTGCCGGGTAGCCGCCTACATAAACGCGGCGCGGAGGAGCCTATGAGTGACAAGACCAAACAGCCCGGTGCCTATGGGGTAACGGCAGACGATGTTGCTGCGGCAGCAGGCGTTTCGCGCTGGACGGTCAACCGTGCTTTCAAGAAAGACGCGTCGATCTCGGCCAAGGCCCGGCAAAAGGTGCTGGCTGCGGCGGAAGAGCTTGGCTATGTGCCCGATCTGCTCGCCGCCAGTCTGGCCTCGGACCGCTCCAACCTCGTGGCGCTTCTGGTCGATGATTTCACCAACCCGCATAAGCTGGTGATGATCGAGCGCGTCACCCGCATTCTGCGCCAACATGGCTGGGGCACGCTGCTGGTCAATATGCTGGGCGAACGCGACGCCTCGACGGCACTGCTGAACGCCAGCCAGCGCCGGGTCGATGCCGCCATTCTGATCGGGATTCAGTTCAACGACGCCGCCCTCGCCACCGCTTTCGGCGCGCGGCGGGTGAAAAAGCTGATCATCTTTGCCCGCTCCTCGCAGGAACCAGACACCATCTCGATCTGCTGCGATGATGTGGCGGCGATGAGCGCGATCACCGATTTCGTGCTGGCCAAGGGCCATCACACACCGCTGTTTCTGGCCGGGCCCGACACCGAGAGCGCGCATTTGCGCCGCAAGGAAACCTTTCTGGCGCAGTGGCAGGAAAAACGCGGGCTAGAGCCCGAAGCCATCTCGGTGCCAGCCTATGATTCAGCGCAGGCCTTCGAGGCCATCAGCGCCGCGCTCAGCGGACGGGACCGCGCCGATCTGCCCGATATTATCGTCTGCGAAAACGATGCGCTGGCGATGGGGGCGATTGATGCAATCCGATACCGGCTGGGGCT
>JARRIY010000284.1:0-4272 GCA_037379985.1 Maritimibacter sp. | reverse complement strand
ACGAAAGGCTGGGGGCCGTTCAAGCGCTTCGACGTGGAAAAAGCCAATCAGGTGACCATGGAGCACATGCGCGAGATGGGCATCAATCTGCGCGCGCCGGATCAGGCGGTGGGCACGCTGTCGGGCGGCGAACGGCAGACGGTGGCGATTGCCCGTGCGGTCTATTTCGGCGCCAAGGTGCTGATCCTGGACGAACCAACCTCGGCGCTGGGCGTGCGGCAAACCTCGAATGTGCTGGCGACGGTTGCCAAGGCCCGCAAACAGGGCGTTGGCGTGGTGTTCATCAGCCATAATGTGCGCCACGCGATGGCGGTGGGCGACCGCTTTACGGTGCTCAATCGCGGCAAAACGCTGGGTACGGCGGTGCGCGGCGAGATCACCGCAGAAGAGCTGCAAGACATGATGGCGGGCGGGCAGGAGCTGGCCTCGCTGGAAGGCTCGCTTGGCGGCACAGTATGAAACCTGCCCGGGCCGCGCAGGCCCGGGCGCAGATGGAGATAATGCCGATGACAACATCGCGCCGGATGCCGGGGACCGCCCCGTCAGAATTGAGGAGAGAGCATGAAAACGCTTGATGTCATCACTATCGGCCGGGCGGGCGTTGATCTCTATGGCAGCCAGATCGGCGGCCGCCTGGAAGATATGGGCTCGTTTGAGAAATATCTCGGCGGATCGCCCTCCAATATGGCCGCAGGCACCGCGCGGCTGGGGCTGAAATCGGCTCTGCTCAGCCGTGTGGGCGATGAGCATATGGGCCGGTTTATTCGCGAGCAGCTGCAGCGCGAAGGCGTTGATGTGCGCGGGGTGAAAACCGATCCGGACCGGCTGACCGCGCTGGTGATCCTTGGCATTCGCGATCAGGAACAATTCCCGCTGATCTTCTATCGCGAAAACTGTGCCGATATGGCGCTGTGCGAAGATGATGTGGATGAAGGCTTTATCGCCGAGGCCCGCGCGGTGGTGGCGACGGGCACCCATCTGAGCCATCCGAAAACGGAATCGGCGGTGCTGAAAGCGCTGAAGCTTGCCCGCAAACACGGCGCGCAAACGGCGCTGGATATTGATTACCGGCCCAACCTTTGGGGCCTGTCCGGCCATGGCGACGGCGAAAACCGCTTTATCGAAAGCGCTGCGGTTACGGCAAAACTGCAAGAAAGCTTGCACTATTTCGATGTGATCGTCGGCACAGAGGAAGAATTTCACATCGCGGGCGGATCGACCGACACGCTGGAAGCGCTGGCGAATGTGCGCAAAGTCTCTGCCGCCACGCTGATCTGCAAACGTGGCCCGATGGGGGCGGTGGCCTTTACCGGCGATATTCCGGCCAGCCTTGATGACGGCGAAAGCGGCCCGGGCTTTCCCATCGAAGTGTTCAACGTGCTGGGGGCGGGCGACGGGTTCATGTCGGGGCTGCTGAAAGGCTGGCTCGATGGTGAAGACTGGCCGACCGCGCTGACCTATGCCAATGCCTGCGGCGCCTTTGCGGTCAGCCGCCATGGCTGCACCCCCGCTTATCCGAGCTGGGAAGAGCTGCAATTCTTTCTCAAACGCGGGGTGATCCGCCCCGATCTGCGCAATGATGAAGAGCTGGAACAGGTGCATTGGGCGACGAACCGCATCCGTAATGCGGGCGGCGATTGGTCGACCATGCGGGTCTTTGCCTTCGATCATCGCGGCCAGTTTGAACAGATGCCGGGCGCGACCACGGAAAAAATCGGCGCCTTCAAAGAGCTTTGTCTGGAAGCCGCAACGGGTGTGGCCGATGGCAGGCAAGGCTATGGGCTGCTGTGTGACGGGCGGCTGGGGCGCGATGCGCTTTACAAAGCCGAAGGGCAGGGGCTGTGGATCGGTCGTCCGGTCGAGCTGCCCGGCTCGCGCCCGTTGCGGCTGGAGCCAGAGCTGGGGCCGGATCTGGGCGGGCTGAAGGAATGGCCGCGCGATCAGGTGGTGAAATGCCTCGCCTTTGCGCATCCGGATGATGATGACAGCACCTGGGCGCATCAGATCGCCACGGTCGAACGGCTATTTGCCGCGACCCGGGCGAACCGGCTGGAGTTTCTGCTGGAAGTGATCCCGTCCAAGGTAGGCCCGGTGGATGACGACACCACACCCAAGGTGATCCAGCGTTTCTATGATGCCGGGATCTATCCCGACTGGTGGAAGCTGGAACCGTTCAAGACCGAAGCGGCTTGGCGCAATGTGGTGGCAGCGATTGAGCGCAACGATCCGCGTACGCGGGGCATTGTGGTGCTGGGGCTGGACGCGCCGGAAGCGGAGCTGGCGGCAAGCTTTGCCCTCGCCGCCGCGCAACCGCTGGTGAAAGGCTTTGCCGTGGGGCGCACGATCTTTGGCGATGTGGCGCGGGCTTGGATGGCGGGCGGCATGAGCGACGCCGAAGCCGTTGCCACGATGAAAGACAATTACGCACGGCTTTGCGGCATCTGGGATGCCGCGCGTGGGGCCATCTGAGAGGGCAGGCGCGGGGGCCAGCCCCCGCACCCCCGAGGTATTTGGGACCAAAGACGGGCCATGAGGATGGCGAGCGCTATATCGAGGGCGTCTGGGCGATCTTTGGCCACGGCAATGTGGCCGGGCTGGGCGAGGCGCTGTACCTTGCGGGCGACGCCCTGCCGACATGGCGCGGGCAGAATGAACAGACCATGGCCCATGCCGCCATTGCCTATGCCAAGACCAAGAAACGCCGCCGCGCCATGGCTGTGACCAGCTCGATCGGGCCGGGGGCGACGAATATGGTCACCGCCGCCGCGCTGGCGCATGTGAACCGGCTGCCGCTTTTGCTGATCCCCGGCGATGTGTTTGCCAATCGCGCCCCCGATCCGGTGCTGCAGCAGATCGAGGATTTCGACGATGGCACGATCAGCGCCAATGACACGCTGAAACCGGTGAGCCGCTATTTTGACCGGATCTCGCGGCCCGAACATATCATGACGGCGCTGCCGCGCGCGATGCGGGTGATGACCGATCCGGCAAATTGCGGCCCGGTGACGCTGGCCTTCTGTCAGGACGTGCAGGCGGAAGCCTTTGACTACCCTGAAAGTTTCTTTGAGCCGCAGGTCTGGCATATTCGCCGGCCCGAGCCGGATCGGGCCGAGCTGGCACGGGTGCTGGCGGCGCTGGAGGCAGCGAAGAAGCCGGTGATCGTCGCAGGTGGCGGGGTGATCTATTCCGGCGCGGAAGCCACGCTGGCGGAGTTTGCCAAGCGTCACAACATTCCGCTGGCCGAAACCCAGGCGGGCAAGGGCGCGGTCGATTGGCAAGACCCGCTGAATTTCGGCTCGCCCGGCGTCACCGGCACCGATGCCGCCAATCAGGCGCTGGCCGAGGCCGATCTGATCCTTGGCGTGGGTACACGTTTTCAGGATTTCACCACCGGCAGTTGGACGGTGTTTGCCAATCCCGAGCGCAAGCTCGTTTCGATCAACCTTGCAGGCTATGATGCCGCCAAACATGGCGCGCTGAGCCTCGTGGCGGATGCGAAAGTGGCGCTGGAGCAGCTTTCGGCAGCGCTGGCGAACAAGAGCTATGCCGATCAGGATGGCGGCAAGCGCGAGGCTTGGTTTGAAGCCGCAGATGCGGTGATGGCCGCGCCCAACGCGCCGGGCCTGCCCACCGATGCGCAGGTGATCGGCGCGGTGCAGCGGCAGGCATTGCCCAACACCGTGGCGATGTGCGCGGCGGGCACCATGCCGGGGGCGCTGCACACGCTCTGGCGCGCCAGCGACGGCGGCTATCACATGGAGTACGGCTATAGCTGCATGGGCTACGAGATCGCAGGCGCGATGGGCATCAAGCTGGCCGAGCCGGAGAAAGACGTGATCTGCTTCATCGGCGATGGCTCTTACATGATGGCGAATTCCGAGCTGGCGACGGCAGCGATGCGCAAAGTGCCCTTCATCGTGGTGCTGAAGGATAACCGCGGCTTTGGCTGCATCAACCGGCTGCAACAGGGTTGCGGCGGGGTGGAGTTCAACAACCTTTACAAAGACGCCAATGTCGAGGCCCAGCCGGAGATTGATTTCGTCGCCCATGCTGCTGCGATGGGGGCTCATGCCGAAAAGGCCAGCGACATCGCTGATCTGGAAGCGAAAATCACCGCCGCACGCAACCGCGACATTCCCAGCGTGATCGTCATCGATACCGACCCGCAGCCGGGCACCGGCGCTGGCGGCTTCTGGTGGGATGTGGCGGTGCCGGAGGTATCTGAGCGCGCCGAGGTCAATGAGGCCCGCAAACACTATGACGACATGACCG
>JARRIY010000283.1:0-2730 GCA_037379985.1 Maritimibacter sp. | reverse complement strand
GCTGAGATTGGCGAAGCGGGATCGCTTGATGTGACGGTGAGCCGGATCGCCAAACGCGCCGGTGTTTCGTCCGCGCTGGCGCATCATTACTTCGGCGGCAAGGAAGACCTGCTGATCGCTGCGATGCGCCATATCCTTGGCAATTATGGCACATCTATCCGCAGCGTATTGGCCGATGCAGACACACCCCGCGCCCGGCTCGACGCCATCGTGCGGGGCAGTTTCGGGCCGGAAAACTTCACCCCGGCCACCATCGCGGCCTGGCTGAATTTCTATGTCCATGCGCAGAGCAATCCCGGTGCGCGGCGCTTGCTGAACATCTATCAGGTGCGGCTGCGCAGCAATCTGATCTATGCGCTGAAACCGCTGGTGGGGGCGCGCGCCGAAGAATTGGCCGAAACCATCGCCGCGATGATCGACGGGCTTTACATCCGTCACGCCCTTGGCGGCGTAGCTGACGGGGCCGAGGCGATTGCCCGGGTCAGCGGGTTGATCGACATTTTGCTGGAGAGTGCAGAATGACCCGCCCCTTGCAGCTGCGCGGCGGTGAATGCCGCTTCGCCCAGCGCGCGCCAGCCGCTGTTTGCGCCAGCATCGGCGCAACCCAAGCCCCGTTATAAGAAAGGAGCCGGCACTGCAGGCAGATTATGTAATTGTTGGGGCCGGTTCGGCGGGCTGCGCCATCGCCTACCGGCTATCGGAAGCCGGCAAAAAGGTGATCGTGGTGGACTATGGCGGCACCGATGCGGGGCCGTTCATCCAGATGCCCGGCGCGCTGTCTTACCCGATGAATATGAAGCGCTATGACTGGGGCTATTCCACCGAGCCTGAGCCGCATCTGGGCGGGCGCTCTTTGGTGACGCCGCGCGGCAAGGTGCTGGGCGGCTCGTCTTCGATCAACGGCATGGTCTATGTGCGCGGTCATGCCTGCGATTTCGACACATGGGAAGAGATGGGGGCCGCTGGCTGGGGCTATGCCGATGTGCTGCCCTACTACATGCGGATGGAAAGCTGGCATGATGGCGGCCATGGCGGCGATGCGGCATGGCGCGGCAATTCCGGCCCGCTGCATATCTCGCGCGGCAAACGCGATAACCCGCTGGTCAAAGCCTTTGTGAAAGCCGGGGCGCAGGCGGGCTATCAGACCACCGATGATTATAATGGCGAGCAGCAAGAGGGGTTTGGCCCCTTCGATGCGACGATCTGGAAGGGCGAGCGCTGGTCGGCCTATAAAGCCTATCTGAAACCCGCCATCGCCACCGGCAATGTCACCGTGATCCGCGCCCGCGCCCGGAAAGTGGTGATCGAAGATGGCCGCGCCACCGGGGTGGAGATCGAGCGCAAGGGCAAGATCGAGGTAATCACGGCGGGGGCAGAGGTGATCCTCTCGGCCTCATCGATCAACTCGCCCGCGCTGCTGATGCATTCCGGCATCGGCCCGGCGGCGCATCTGAGCGAGCTGGGCATTGATGTTGTGGCTGATCGCCCCGGCGTGGGGCAGAACCTGCAGGACCATCTGGAGCTGTATATCCAGCAAAAGGCCAGCAAGCCGGTATCTCTGTTCAAATACTGGAACCTGTTCGGCAAGGCGCTGGTGGGCGCGATGTGGCTGTTTACCCGCAAGGGGATCGGCGCGTCGAACCAGTTTGAAAGCGCGGCTTTCATCCGATCCAAAGCCGGGGTGAAATACCCCGATATCCAGTTTCATTTCCTGCCCATCGCGGTGCGTTATGATGGCAAGGCGGCGGCGGAGGGGCACGGGTTTCAGGCCCATGTCGGCCCGATGCGATCAAAATCGCGCGGTGCAGTGACGCTGAAATCGGCAGACCCGACCGACGCCCCCCGGATTTTCTTCAACTACATGTCGGAAGAAAGCGATTGGGAGGATTTCCGCGCCTCGATCCGCCTGACCCGCGAGATTTTCGGGCAGGAGGCCTTTGCGCCCTATCGGGATGGCGAGATCCAGCCGGGGGCGGAGGTGCAGAGCGATGACGCGCTGGATGATTTCATCCGCGAGCATGCCGAAAGCGCCTTTCACCCCTGCGGCACCTGCCGGATGGGGGCGGGCGACGATCCGCAAGCAGTGGTCGATCCGGAATGTCGGGTAATCGGGGTTGAGGGGCTGCGGGTTGCCGACAGCTCGATCTTTCCGCAGATCACCAATGGCAACCTGAACGCGCCCTCGATCATGGTGGGCGAAAAGGCGGCTGACCATATTCTGGGCCGTGATCCCCTGCCCCGCGACAACCGCGCGCCCTGGATCCATCCCGACTGGCAAACAGCTCAGCGCTGAAGGGTGTGAGAGTATGAGAGCGGCCCGCCAATGTGCGGGCCGTTTTGCTATTGGGATTACCCCTTCCCCTGCAAGCTGATCTCGCCTGCCCCCGGCGTGACCCGGCGTTTCAGCACGGCTTCACGCCAGGTGATGAACACCACCGAACCAAGGATCAGCCCGCCGCCCAGGACCACCCAGACATCAATCGGCTCGCCAAAGAAGCTCGCGCCGATCAGTGAGGCCCAGATCAGTTGCAGGAAAGTGACCGGCTGGGTCACGGTCATCGGGGCCACGGCAAAGGCGCGGGTCATGGTGTAATGCCCTGTGGTGGCAAAACCGGCAGTGGCAAACAGCCAGACCAGCTCCATCGGTTGCGGGGTGATCCAGTTCGCCAGCGCAAAGGGGGCGAGCGCGATGGGCACGGTGATCGACAGCATCGCCACCACCACAACCGG
>JARRIY010000282.1:0-2792 GCA_037379985.1 Maritimibacter sp. | reverse complement strand
GGTGCGGTGATCGGCAACGCGATTTAAGGGCGCCTATTTGCGGGTGATCAGGCTGGCGCCTATCGTCATCGTTTCGACAAGCCCTACCAGTTCGGATTTGAGCTGGGGCAGGGGAACACCAACAATGCGCCCCTGCAAGGTCAGATAGACCACCCCATGCACCGCCGCAAAAGTGGTCCGGGTGCGCAGGAGCAACTGCTCTTTGTCCATATCAGGTCGCAGTTTTTCCAGATGCGGCACGATCACCTCAAGAAGCACGGCATGTTCCTTTTTATGCCATTCCGGAATCTCGCGCCCCTCGGCCAGACGATGTTCAAAAAGCGAGAGCCACAGCCGCTGGTGCTCAATGGCAAAATCAGCATAGCGCGTGGCCAGCGTCTGAAGGGCTTGTTCAGGCGTGGTGGCATTTTGCGCCACGGCTTCGGTCAGAACAGCGCCCAACTGCTTCAGCGTGCGTGAGTTGACTTCAACCACCAGCATGTCGAGATCTTCGAAGGCCGTATAAAGCCCCCCAAGCGCGCATCCGGCCCGGGCCGTGATCGCGCGGGCTTTCAACCCTGCCAGCCCGTGTTCGACAATCTCGATCTCCGCAGCCTCGATCAGCCGGTTTCTAAGCTCGGCTTTCTTTTCCGCTCGACTTTTTCCCATTTGGCACCCGATTGTTTCGTGAACGATGTTCATATTTTTCTTGAACGGCGTTCACGCTTTTCGTAGAACATCATCATGAACAACGTTCATACACATGGAGAAAGAAATGTTCAAGATGCTTACCACCCTGATCCGGGCCCGGAGTGCCGATGCTGGCGAAGCGCTCAGCGATGCAAATGCCCTGACCATTCTGCGCCAACAGCTGCGCGATGCCACCCACGGGCTTGAAAGTGCCAAACGGTCCGTGGCCGTTGTGATTGCCTATAGCGAACGTGAAAAGAAATCCGCTGCCCGGATCGCGGCGCAGATTTCAGATCTGGAAGATCGCGCCGTGGCCGCGCTGAAACAGGATCGGGAAGATCTGGCCACCGAAGCGGCAGCGGCGATTGCCGAGCTGGAAGCCGAGGCCAATACCTCTGCCAGCGCCATCGGTCATTACGATGCCGAAATCCATCGCCTACGCGAACAGGTGACGCTGAGCGAACAGCGCTTGCGCGCCCTGCAGCGTGGCAAACAGATCGCTGATGCCGCTGAGCGCACACAAAAGCTGCGGGGCACCATGCCCGACGGTGTGGCCGCCAGCCTGCGTGAAGCTGAAGCGACGCTGGAACGCCTACAATCGCGTCAGGAACATGCCGAAGCTGTCGAGATCGCGCTGAGCGAATTGGCGACCGGCCCTTCGGCAGATGCCACCACCGCCCGCCTTGCCGCCGCTGGTTGCGGTGCCCCGTTGCAGCCCAAAGCCGCCAACGTGCTGGAGCGCCTGCGCGAAAAAGCGAACTAAACCCTAAATTGTCGCGGAAGCGTCAACTCTTCGCCCGATTGCGTTGCATTGTGACAGCCATAACGGGTCAAATTTCGGGGATTTCCCCCAAACAGTATAAATCGGAGAATGATTATGTCGACTTACACCCCCAAATCCAGCAGCGTTTGGAACACCTTCACTTACGTCAATTTCGGGATCGCTGTCCTGATGATGGCGGGCGGAATCTGGTCGCTTGAAGCAAGCTTCTCGGCCAAAGGCTATTACGCGATGGCAGCTCTGATGCTCGTCTATACCACCGCAGCTGCCACCAAATCGATGCGCGACAAGGAAGAATCGGACCGTATCTACAACAAACTGGAAGATGCCCGGACCGAACGCCTGCTGGCGGAAACCAGCACCACCAGCGTCTGACTTGGCGGATCGGGCGGGGGAAACCCCGCCCGCCTGACTTCAGAGAGAGTATCATGACCCGTTTTTTCAAATATTTTTGGCATGTCGTTTTCGGTCTCGTCACCCTTGCTGGTGCGCTTTGGGCCGGAACCGCCCTCTGGCTTCACCTTGCAGGTGGCCTTCGGATCGCCGCCCTTATTCTGCTTGGCACTGCCGCCCTTGGCGCATTTGGTCTGCGGTTCTTGCGCTCGCGCCGGACCGGTTGGGCCGCCCTCATCGCCTCTGGTCTGGTAGTGGGCGGTTGGTATCAAACCCTGACCCCGCGTCAGGATCGTGACTGGGAAGCGGATGTTTCTCGCGGCGTGAAAGCCCAGGTTGAGGGCGATATCGTCACGCTCAGCGATGTCCGCGATTTTGAATGGCACAGCCGCACCGAGGCGAGCGAACGCTGGATCTCCCAGACACACGACCTGAACACCCTAGACAGCCTCGACATGATCACCTCGGTCTGGGACAGCCCCGATATTGCCCATCTTCTGGTCAGCTTCGGCTTTACCACCGGCGAGCATGTTGTGTTTTCGATCGAGATCCGCCGGGAAAAGGGCGAGAAATTCAACGAGCTGGGCGGGTTCTTTCGGCAATTCGAGCTGGTTTTGATCGGCGCAACGGAAAGCGACATCGTCAAACTGCGCACCAATTACCGCAATGAGCAGGTCCGTCTCTACCCTGTCCATCTGACCCCGGAACAGTTGCGCACCATGTTCATGTCTTATGTCGATATGGCGCAGAAGTTGGAAGGAAAACCGCGCTACTACAATACCGTGACCGCGAATTGTACCACCTCGGTCTGGGCGCTGGCGCATAGTCTCAAACCGGATATGCCGGTCGACCGCCGGTTGATCCTGTCGGGGCACTTGCCGGATTACCTGACCGATCTGGGCGTTGTCGATGCCGCCCCTGCCGAGCAGCGCGATGCCGATGCCCTGAT
>JARRIY010000281.1:0-2794 GCA_037379985.1 Maritimibacter sp. | reverse complement strand
TGAAGGCGCGTACGGTCTCGAACTCATCGGGGCGCGCACAGATTAGCACGGTTGCCCCGCCGGTATGCTGCCAGGGCAGCACCGCGTGTTGGATGCAAAATTCCACCCCGAGCTGATCAATCAATCGCACATCGGGCGGTTCGGCGCGCAGATCTACCAGATCCGCGTGATATTGCTGCGCCAGCGCCTGATAGAGCTGATCTGGCGTCACCATGCCCTGGGCCAGCAGGATTTCACCAAAACGCGCATCTTCGCGCTGTTGCAGGGCCACAGCCCGGGCCAGATCGGCAGGCGCTAGTGCCCCACTTGTGGCCAAGACCTCGCCCAGCAAGGCCCGCTTCCGGTGCTGGGTTGGCTTCTGTGTCCGGGGCCGTGGCAATTCGTGCAGCGTCGCACCGCCCCGGTTCTGTTGTCTCGCGTTTCTTTCTCCTTCACCGGCGCTCCCCAGCCGTCGATCAATCGGGAAACCCATTTATCCTGTCCATATTGTCAGGCAGCCAGCATCGGCGCGGACCGGTTAAAAAATGGTTAAAAATCGACAAGATTGTGGCAGAAACGTGACCAATCCGGCGGAATACTGGGGGATTGGGCGCGGTGGCAAAGCTGTTTCTCAGCGAGAAGGCTGATCGGGCGTGGGAGGTTTTTCTCCTCCCCAAATGCAAAAACCCCGCAACGAATGCGGGGTTTCACGAAATCGGGCTGCAGCCAGCGCAGGATTACTTGCGCGCTTCCATAGCGGCGGTGAAGCGTTCGAACAGGTAATAGCTGTCCATCGGCCCCGGGCTGGCTTCCGGGTGGTATTGCACCGAAAACACCGGGCGATCCTGCATGGCGATGCCGCAATTCGAGCCGTCAAACAGGCTGACATGGGTCTCTTCCACGCCCTCGGGCAGCGATTGCGCATCGACGGTAAAGCCGTGGTTCATCGAGGTGATCTCGACCTTGCCAGTGGTCTTGTCTTTCACCGGGTGGTTGGCGCCGTGGTGGCCGTGGTTCATCTTCACGGTCTTGGCGCCAAGCGCCAGTGCCAGCATCTGGTGGCCGAGACAAATGCCAAAGATCGGCAGCTCGGTGTCGAGGATGCTCTTGATCATCGGCACGGCATATTCGCCAGTGGCTTCCGGATCGCCGGGGCCGTTCGACAGGAACACACCATCGGGATTGTGGCTCAGTACCTCTTCGGCCGTTGCAGTGGCGGGCAGTACCGTCACATCGCAGCCCGCCGAAGCGAGGCAGCGCAGGATGTTGCGCTTGGCACCGTAATCCACCGCCACAACTTTATATTTCGGATCATGCAGGCGCGGGAAGCCATCGGGCCAGGCCCAACGCATCTCGTCCCAATGATAGCTCTGGGTGCAGCTCACGGTTTTGGCGAGGTCCAGCCCGACCAAGCCGGGGAAGCTGCGGGCCTTGGCGACCAGCGCGGCAATATCAAAATTGCCTTCCGGGTCATGGGCCAGCGCCACATGCGGGCTGCCCTGCTGACGGATGGCGCGGGTCAGCCGCCGCGTATCAACGCCGCCAATGCCGATCCGGCCCTGTTTCGCCAGCCAGCCGCGCAGATCTTCCGAAGCGCGCCAGTTCGACGGATCGGTGGGATCCCATTTCACCACCATGCCATCGGCGACGGGGGTGCTGGTTTCATCGTCTTCCGGGGTCACCCCGGTATTGCCGATATGGGGGAAGGTGAAGGTCACGATCTGGCCCGCATAGGAGGGGTCTGTCATGATCTCCTGATAGCCGGTCATGGCGGTGTTGAAGCACAGCTCGGCGGTGGTTTCGCCGGTAGCGCCAAAGCCTTGTCCGTAAAACACGGTGCCGTCCGCCAAAGCAAGGCAGGCAGTGGGTTTGGGCGCGCTGGATGTGTGGGCTGCGGCAGGCATGGCGACTCCCCTTTGGCCAAATTGTCGCTTTCCTACGGGGCAGGCCCGGGGGGGTCAAGCGCCAGTGGCGGAACGAGGCATATATAGTGCGTGGGGCAGGGGCTGCGCTGTGGGGCAGGGAGGTCGCCGCTGCCAGTATCTTGTGCCTAAGATCGGGTGCCGTCCATCCGTCATATCTGCCCTTATCGGGCGGGCTTGCCCTTTTCCACACGCCGGGAACCCATATGTATTTATGAAGCCAGCCCAACGACCCACGTGTTTGATTTGAACCAGATCAAGGTTTCCTGCACACATACCTGCAAGAACACCTGAAAAGGTAATGTTATGGCAACGCGCGTTTTTCACACTGAAGGCATCACCAAGGTCTATCGCACTGGCGAGATCGAGGTACACGCATTGCGGGGCGTCGATGCCGAGCTGTTCATGGGCGAATTCACCGTATTGCTGGGGGCGTCGGGCTCGGGCAAATCGACCCTGCTGAACGTTCTGGGCGGGCTGGATCGCGCCACCGATGGCAAAGCCTGGTTTCGCGATCAGGAGCTGACAGCGATGCGCGACCGCGATTTGACCCGGTATCGGCGCGATCATGTGGGCTTTGTCTTCCAATTCTACAATCTGGTGCCCAGCCTGACCGCAAAGGAAAACGTGGCACTGGTGACTGAGGTGGCGAAAGATCCGATGAGCCCGGAAGAAGCGCTGGCGCGGGTTGGGCTCGATCACCGCATGGATCACTTCCCGGCGGAAATGTCGGGCGGCGAGCAGCAGCGGGTGGCGATTGCCCGCGCCATTGCCAAGAAACCGGAAGTGCTGCTTTGCGACGAGCCTACCGGGGCGCTGGATAGCAAGACCGGGGTGCAGGTGCTGGAAGCGCTCGACAAGATCAATCAGGATCTGGGCACCACCACGGTGAT
>JARRIY010000280.1:0-2822 GCA_037379985.1 Maritimibacter sp. | reverse complement strand
GGCAGAAGCTTGTCGCAAAGCCTGGTATAGGGCGCCATCATCTGCTCGGGATTTGTGCCCGGGATCGGCTGATAATGCTGGTCGAAAAGCTGTGCGAGGGTGATTTCGCGGCGGGCCAACGCTTCTTCAAAGGCGGCTTCAATGCGGGCAGCATCACGCTGCACCCGTTCGATAAACACCATGTCTTCCGAGCCACCGCCAAGGGTGACGCATTCACGCACCATGGTTTCGGACCGGTCGACCAGCGAATGCACCCGGGCGGAAACCGTGTGAACGCCCTCGGCTGTGGTTCTGGACGAGTCCCGGATCTTTTCGAAGGCGGGCAGAAAATGCTCGATCCGGTCGCGCACTTGGGCGGCGTTATCCTGCGTTGCCTGCACCTTGGCGGCGCTGTCAGAAGCTCCATCAGCGATCTGGGTCATCGCGTGGTCAATCTGTGCGGTCCCGGCGAGTACTGCGGTCGACTTTTCCGCAACGTCTTTGGTTTCCCGGGCGAGCGTTGCAACCTGATTGGTGAGGTTGGTGATCTGCTCCGAGATCTGTTCGGCCGCGCGGGCCGTTTTGCCGGACAGCTCGTTAATCGCATTCGCCACGACAGCAAAGCCGCGCCCCGCATCGCCAGCGCGGGCGGCTTCGATTTTGGCATTGATAGCCAGGATGTTCACCTGCGCGGCAATCGAGGCGATTTCACCGTTTGACGACTGCACTGTGTCCAGCGTCTCGGTCATCCCGGGCATTTGGCCGGCCAGGGTCTGTACCCATTCGGCAATGTCTTGTGATCGGGCCGTGCCCGACTGAACCAGATCAACGGAATTGGTGACAATCGTCTGCAGCTCTGCCGAAATGCCCGCGAGGCCTTCCAGCGCCTCGCGCACGTTGCGGTTGGTCTGAAGCACCACCTGCGCATCGTCGCTGAGCGCGGCAATCTCTTTGATCTGCGCATTGGTTTGGCTATCGACCTGATCAATGAAGCCTGCGACTTCGACAATCTCAAAACCGAGCGCTGCCGAGTGTTTCGACAATCCCGATAGGCGGGGATCTACGGGCAAACCCGCATTGATTTCGGTATCCTGTTTCACGCAGACCTCCTCCGACGCTGAAACAGAGATACGAGGTCCGGATTGCCGCAGGGTTAATTGGGGGCCGCGATTTGCCTATGCGCCCTGCGCTTCGTCGAAGGCGGCCAACGTGGCATCCCAAGCTAGAAGGATCGAAGGATGCCTGTTTTTATAGGCCTTCGCCGGGCGCAGAATCTCCAGCGCTTCAAACGGGGCAGGCGGGGTCGGCCCGTCTTCCACAAGCATTTTCAGGAGCGCATCGCGACCGGCCTGTATTGTGGCGCGATCCTGCCCGATCACGGATTTCCCCAAGACCGAGGCGGAGCTTTGCCCAAGCGCGCAAGCCTTCACGTTCTGGGCGAAATCTACGATCCGCCCATCATCGAGTTTCACATCCACCGTGACCGTCGAGCCGCAAAGCGGGGAGCGCTTTTTGGAGCTGCCCTCGGCATCATCGAGCTTGCCCGCATGGGGGATCGACGCGGCCAGCGCGATGATCTGTTTCGAATAGAGCTGTTCAAGGCTTTGTTCGGTCATGACTTCCGTTCCCAACGCGTTCCCACTAGATAGGCGCAAAGCGGTGATTTGGGAAGGACCAGCCATGGCATTCGATCCGGCCAAACTGACATATAATGACGCAGGGCTTTTGCCGGTGATCGCGCAGGAGGCAGCGACGGGCGAGGTGTTGATGCTCGCCTGGATGAATGCCGAAGCGGTGGCGCGCACGCTGGAAACCGGCCGCGTGACCTATTGGAGCCGCTCGCGGCAAAGTTATTGGGTGAAGGGCGAAAGCTCGGGCCATGTGCAAAAGCTGGTTGAACTGCGGGTGGATTGCGATGGCGATACGCTGCTGGCGCTGGTCGAGCAGGAAGGCCCCGCTTGCCACACCAATCGACGCTCGTGCTTCTACACGGCGTTGCGGGATGGCGAAGAAATGATCATTTCCGATCCGATCGCATAGGGCCGCGCCGGGGCTCTGCCCCGGACCCCGAGGTATTTACCGACCAAAGACGCGGCTAAAGGCCAAGACGCGCGCGGATATCTTCGGGCGTTTTGCCTTGCTCGCGATAGAGCCTGATGGCGCGGGCATCGTCGCGTTTCGCCAGCCGTTTGCCAGCCTCATCGCGGATCAGGCGATGGTGATGATAGATCGGTTGCGCGAGGCCCAGCAGGCGTTGAAGCAGAATATGAATGGGCGTGGCGGAAAACAGATCTTCGCCGCGCACCACATGGGTGATGCCTTGCGCGGCGTCATCCACCACCACGGCGATATGGTAATACGTGCCGATATCCTTGCGCGCCAACACCACATCGCCGACGGTTTCAATCATCTTCGCCGCCGTAATGTGATGCAGGCCCGTATGGGCCGGGCCGGTTTCGGTGAACGCGAGCGCGCCAACCAGCGCCATCGCCTTTGCCATATCCAGCCGGATGGCATCACCGGGCAAGCGGCTCTCCATCTCACGCCCGCGACAGGTGCCGGGATAGATCACCCCATCCGGCCCTTGCATCGGGGCCCCTTCCTGCGGGGCGGACAGCGCCGCGCGAATATCGCCGCGCGTGCAGGAACAAGGATAGGTGACGCCGATCTCGCCAAGTTTGTTGAGCGCCGCTTCATAATCCGCCATGCGCTCTGACTGGCGCATCACCGGCGCGGGCCAGCGCAGGCCCAGCCAGCTTAGATCGTCATGAATCGCCTGTTCGAAGTCCGGCTTGCAACGTGGCGTGTCGATATCTTCGATGCGCAGCAGAAACTGCCCGCCC
>JARRIY010000279.1:0-4414 GCA_037379985.1 Maritimibacter sp. | reverse complement strand
TGCATCCATACTAAGCAGAGCTTCTTCGTTGATCGGATCACCGTTGTCTCGGTCTATGGTGGTGCGCACGACCATAGCAGAGTATTGGCACTCCCCCACCTCCAACACAGTTTTCTTGGTTGTCTCAATGATGAACGCCCCACGGTCCACTTCGTTTCCATTCACGAGAATTGAGACCGGGAAACTGTAGGATTTACCAGCTTTCCTTAGATCAGCCAGTTTTGCGTCCTCGCTCATAACTAGCTGGATATGGCTGGATGAAGATTTTCTGTCTACGGCAATTACGCCGTTCCAGTATGTCGTCATTGCTCTTTCAACAGAGCCGTTTCTGATCATCTCTCTTTCTTCGACGACCGAACCGTCGACCGAAACCGTATTTGTAACTGTGAAACGTGGTTCATAACGCGTCAGACTGAAAGAATTGCCTGTTTTAAGATCGATACAGCCCGCGAAGGCAGGAACAGCTGTAAATGCGAGAAACGCACCCAGGTAAAAGCGGGTGAAACGTTTCATGTTCGAATTGTTCATTGTCGACCTCGTTCGGGCTTCTAATCAAAGATTTGTTGAAGTTGTTATTGGTCACTAATCGGGGCATATCCCCTTATCGTAGCGAACGATTTCCCAAACAGCTAGGTGTCAAGTTCACCTTCGCCATACACCAAACCTGCAATGGGTTCAGCCGCTGTGAAATGACGTTTTGTCCCTCATCAGCACCATTTGTCCCCACTCTGCAACATCAACGGCAAAAGGGAGGCCGAAACCTCCCTTTCATGTTTCCACCGATTTCCAATCACTTAGCCGCGCGGGTCGACGAGGCCGTTGATCACGTCGTCATGGCTGATCTGGCCGACGGCTGCGCCGCCTTCCATCACCATCACCTGGGTTTCACCGGCGGCGAACAGGTCCATCACCTCTTTCACCGTGGTCGTCGGGGCAATCTCGGGGCCCTTCGTCTCTTGCACCGGCACCATCATGTCATGCGCGGTCAGCACGCCGAGCGGGTTCATATGGGCGACGAAATCGGCGACATATTCATTCACCGGATTGGTGAAAATATCGCGCGGGGTGCCGCATTGCACGATCCGCCCGCCTTCCATGATCGCGATCCGGTCGCCCAGTTTGAACGCCTCGTCCAGATCGTGGCTGACGAAAATGATCGTGCGTTGCAGTTTGCTTTGCAGCTCGATCAGCTCGTCTTGCAGCCGGTTGCGGATCAGCGGGTCGAGCGCCGAGAAAGGCTCGTCCATCAGTAGGATCGGCGCTTCGGTGACAAAGGCGCGGGCCAGACCGACACGCTGTTGCATACCGCCCGACAGCTCGCTGACCATGTTGTCGGCCCAGTCGCTCAGCCCCACCAGCTCCAGCTCGGCATCGACGCGTGAGACACGATCTGCCTTACTGACCCCGCCCAGCTCCAGCCCCAGCCCGACATTGTCGCGCACGGTGCGCCAAGGCAGCAGGCCGAATTGCTGAAACACCATGGCGACGCGTTCCAGCCGGATATGGCGCAGGGTTTTCGCATCGGCATGGGTCACGTCGATCAGCCCATCGCCATCATTCACCCGCACCGAGCCGCGCACCACCGGGTTCGGTGACGTACTGCACTTCGTTGCGGTCCTTGCCATCATCCATCAGCGGCAGGGCGGTTTTGGGTTTGTCGCCAAAGACGATGGAGACGTTATCAAATTCAACAGCGACGGTCATTTGCGTTCCACCCTCAGCATACGGTCCAGCGCGATGGCGACGGCGACGATCACCGTGCCGCTTTCAAAGCCAAGCGGGGCGTTCACGGTATTCAGCGCGCGCACCACCGGCACGCCCAGCCCGTCAGCCCCAACCATGCCCGCGATCACCACCATCGACAGCGACAGCATGATCGTCTGGTTCAGCCCAGCCATGATCTGCGGGAAGGCATGGGGCAGCTCGATTTTCCATAGGGTCTGGCGTTTCGTGGCACCAAAGGAGGTGGCCGCTTCGATCAGCGCCGTAGGCACATGCGATACGCCCAGTTGCGTCAGCCGGATCGGCGCCGGGATGACAAAGATGAAGGTCGCCACCAGCCCCGGCACCATGCCGATGCCAAAGAGCACGATCATCGGGATCAGATAGACGAAGGTGGGGATCGTCTGCATCATGTCGAGCACCGGCAGGATGGTGGCAAAAAACCGGGGCCGATGCGCGGCGTAAATGCCAATCGGCACCCCGACGCCCATGCAGAAAATCCCGGCAAACAGGATCAGGGTCAGGCTTTCGGTGGTTTCTTCCCAATAGCCCTGATTGATGACGAAGAGAAAGGCGAACACCACGATGGCAACGCGGGTCCAGTCTTTTTGCAGCACCCAGGTAAGGGCAGCGAACAGAGCCACCATCACCAGCGCGGGCGGGAATTGCAGGGCCGCCAGAAAGGCGTCGATGACAAAGCTCAGCACCGTGTCGAGGAAGTCGAAAAACGCCCCGCCAATATCGGTCAGAAAATCGAAACTGGCGGCGATGTCTTTGCCGACAGGGATTTTGAAGTCGGTCAGCCAGTGCATATTAATGCTCCCGGTGGAGGGCCATAGCGAGCCCCGAGAAGATCAGAAAACCGCCCACGCCGCGATTGAGGCGATGAAGCCTCAGCGGTGTCAGCACCCGGCCCATCACCTGCCCGGCAAGGGCATAGAGGCAGACAGCCACGCATTCCATTGCCAGAAACAACAGACCAAGGGTCAGGAATTGCGTGAGGAACGGGGCAGAACGGTCGATGAATTGCGGAAAGAAGGCGGTGAAGATGGCGATGGCCTTGGGGTTGCCGACGGCGAGCAGGAAATCGCGCCGCATCAGTGCCTGCGGACGGCGGTCCTGCATCTGCATCAGCGCTTCCTGAGGCGCGGGTGCTTTGAACATCTTCCAGCCGACATAGATCAGATAGGCCGCGCCCGCGATGCGGACCACGCCCATCATGGCTTCTGACGCTGCCAGCAACGCGCCCAGCCCAAGCGCCACCAGCGCGATCATCGCGGCAAAGGCGGGCATGCGCCCAATCCCACCCAGCGCGGCGGGGAAAAATCCCAGCCGGGCCGCGTTGGAAAAGGCCAGCAGATTATTCGGACCGGGCGCTGCATTGAGCGCAAAGCAGGCCGGGACGAACAGCATAAGCAGGCTGGAGGTCATGCGATCTCCTTTCGGCACAGGTACTCCGGCGCGTTGCGGCGCCGGAGCTCAGCACTGTTATGCGATTACATCCCGAGGGCAGCATCCACCGCGGCAACGGCATCGCCGCCATCCATGGTGGTTACACCGTCAAGCCAGGCTTTCCAGGCATCGGGATTGGCGGCAAGCCAGGTTTTCGCAGCTTCCGCCGGATCGGTGCCGTCATCCAGGATCGCGGCCATGATCTCGTTTTCCATCGCCAGGGTGAATTTCAGGTTGCCCAGCAGCGCGCCCACATTCGGACATTCAGCCACATAGCCCGCGCGGGTGTTGGTGTAGACCGTGGCACCACCGAAATCCGGACCAAACCAGTCGTCGCCGCCGGTCAGGTAGCCCATGTCGAAATTGGCGTTCATCGGATGCGGTTCCCAGCCGAGGAAGACAATCGGCTGATCTTTCTTGTCCGAGCGCGCGACCTGCGCCAGCATGCCCTGCTCCGAGCTTTCCTTGACCTCAAAGCCTTTCAGGCCAAAGGCGTCTTCGTCGATCATCTGCATGATCAGGCGGTTGCCGTCATTGCCCGGCTCGATGCCGTAGATGGTGCTGTCCAGCTCATCGGCATGGGCGGCGATATCGGCGAAATCGGCAATGCCCATATCCATCGCGACCTTGTTCACGGCCAGGGTGTATTTGGCGCCTTCAAGGTTTTCGCGCACGGTGTCGACGGTGCCCGCTTCACGATAGGGGGCAATGTCGCCTTCCATCGTCGGCATCCAGTTGCCGAGGAACACGTCGATATCGCCCTGCGCCATCGAGGTATAGGTCACCGGCACCGATAGCACTTTGATATCGGTTTTATAGCCCAGCGCATCCAGCACGGTGGTGGTCGCGGCGGTGGTGGCGGTGATGTCGGTCCAGCCAACATCCGAGAAGTTCACAGTGCCGCAATCGGCGGCAAGGGCCGGGCTTGCCGCTACGGCAAGCGCAAGGGCTGAAATGGTGGTCTTGATGGTCATTGTAGGCTCCCTGTGGTTTTTTATTGATTGACGAGTCAATCAAGATGGAACAGATCTGTTTTGGCAAGTCATTTTTTTCAGGATTGCAACATGCCAAAACTTGGAATGGAACCTATACGGCGTGCGGCGCTTGTCAAATCAGCAATTGCTGAGATTGGCGAAGCGGGATCGCTTGATGTGACGGTGAGCCGGATCGCCAAACGCGCCGGTGTTTCGTCCGCGCTGGCGCATCATTACTTCGGCGGCAAGGAAGACCTGCTGATCGC
>JARRIY010000278.1:0-3308 GCA_037379985.1 Maritimibacter sp. | reverse complement strand
AAGATCTTCACGATCTCTTCCGCCGTCGCCGCGTCAAGCTCCTGGTTCAGCGCCACGATGCCGCCAAAGGCCGAGGTGCTGTCGCAGGCCAGCGCCTTTTGATAGGCCTCGGTCAGGCTCGCGCCACGGGCCACACCCGAGGGGTTGGCGTGTTTGATGATCGCGCAGGCCGGGCTTTCGGCAGGGGAGAATTCCGCCACCAGCTCAAAGGCCGCATCGGTATCGTTGATATTGTTATAGCTCAGCTCTTTGCCCTGATGCTGCGTGGCGGTCGCCACGCCGGGGCGGTTCGAGCCATCGACATAGAAGCCCGCCGTCTGATGCGGGTTTTCGCCATAGCGCAGGGTTTGTTTCAGCTCGCCCGCCACAACCCGGCGGCGCGGGGCTTCATCGCCAATCGCATTCGCCATCCAGGTGCTGACAGCGGCGTCATAGGCGCCGGTGCGGGCATAGGCGATCTGGGCATGTTTCTGACGCTGGCGGAACGCATAGCTCGTTGCGCCATCATTGGCGTCAAGCTCGGCCAGCAGAGCGGAGTAATCCTCGACATCGACAATGGTGGCCACAAAGCCATGGTTTTTCGCCGCCGCGCGGATCATCGCCGGGCCGCCAATATCGATATTCTCGATGCAAGTGTCGTAATCGGCACCCTTGGCCACGGTTTCTTCGAACGGGTAGAGGTTGACCACCAACAGATCGATTGCGCCGATCCCATGCTCTTTCATCGCTGCGACATGTTCGTCATTGTCGCGCAGGGCCAGAAGCCCGCCATGCACCATCGGATGCAGGGTTTTCACCCGACCATCCATCATTTCGGGAAAGCCGGTCACCTCGGCCACATCCTTCACCGTGATCCCGGCATCGCGCATGGCTTTGGCCGATCCGCCGGTGGAAAGGATCTCAACCCCTTTCGCCTCCAGCGCCTTACCCAGATCAATAAGTCCGGTTTTGTCGGAAACGGAAATGAGCGCGCGGCGCACGGGCGAAAGGTCGGTCATATCGAACACCTTTTTGGCTGTGAGGATGAGGCTGCAATAGCCCAAATTCCCGCCGGATTGAACAGCTGTTTTACGCGGGCCGTGCCGGGGTCAATCTTGCACCAGATCGCGCAGGCCGACGGGGGTATCCTGCGCCTTGGCAAGCGACCAGCGAATGCGGGTTTCATAGTCCAGCGCCACCCCTGACAGGATCACCTGCTGGGCCGAGCGCGGCTTCAGCCTGCCCCGCTCAAGATACACGCTTGGTTCCAGTTTCAATTCGGCCGGACCTTCATAGCGCATGACCCAGATCTCGCCGGATCTCAGCGCCAGCGACACCGCCGCGCCGCCCAGATCAATCGCCGCATCCACATCCGGATGCAGATGGAAATGCACCGCAAAGCGAATGCCGGTCAGCCCGGTGCGACCCAGAGCAGCCCGAAACAATCTTTGGTCCTGATCGGTGCCGACGCTCAGCTTTTCCTCGCCGGTCAGCATCCGCCCATCGACGCTCATCTCGATCCGGCGCAAATAGCTCAGCCCATGACTGGCGCGATAGGCGTCATGCCCGGCGACCACACCGCCATGGCCAGATTCGGTGAAGCTTTGCGCATGCACCTCGGTCGGGCCACCGTCGAGCGGGGCGTAGGCGCCGCCATCTCCGGAGGTGCTGAGCTGCGAGGATGACCAGCCGCTCAGCCCCAGAACTGAATGCGAGGGCGTGGCGCGGCCCGCCTTGCGCCAGGCATCGCCGAAATCCACCCCAGAGCCGCAGCTGACAATCAGTGGGCGGCGCCCGGAGGTGATTTCCATCGCCAGCGTCGAGGCATGGGCATTCACCGAGGCCGCACCTTGCGGTGGCGCATCGGCATCCATGATCAGGCTGGTGCGCCCGCCATGTAGCCGCGCATAGCCCATCGCCAGCCCGCCGGTGAGCACCGAGCGTACGCCAGAGGTTGCCAGCGCCTGATCCAGCCGACCTTCAGCCCCGCGCCCACCGCCGTGAAACCGCGCCAACCCGCCATCGGCATGGCGCAGCGCCCGCAGCGTGGGGGCAATACGCTCTATCGCCTGAATATGCTCGGGGCTTGGCAGACGTCCGCTTTCGGCCAGCGCCAGCGCCGCCCAGTTCAAGAGGGTGAACACTTCCAGAAGCTCTTCCGGATTGCGGGTGGGAATGCCTCCTGCGGTGCTGATCTGATCGGTGCATTCCCGCGCCAGCCCCTTCATCGCCGGGGCGACATGCTCTTCCATGCCGGTCAGCGACAGCCCGGCATAGATCAGCCCGGTCAGCGCCTCAAAGCGCGGCAAGCCCGGCGAGGCATAGGGCCAGCGCTTTCCCAGAAACAGGCATTGCTGGCCGAGCGAGCGATAAAACTCCTCCGCCGCATCCGCTTCCTGCCCCATCAGCAGAAACAGCGCGTGGTTGATCCAGCGGATCAGCCGCCGCCCGGTCAGATCCGGGGTCCAGCCCGGCCCCTTGCCGCCGCCGTAATGCTTGATCCAGTCAAAGGTCCAGGCCTGCGCGCGATCCCGCGCGGCGCGGTCGCCCAAGGCGGCCAGATCGTCCATCCAGCCAAAGCCGTGCAGCGCATCGGCAAAAGCCTCCGAGGGCGGCGCGCTTTCCCAGACCGAGCTGTCGCTCACCTCCAGCAGATAGCCCGCATAAAGCAGATTGCCCGCGACGATTTGCTTGCCCTTGGCAAAGCTCCCGATGGTGCGCGGTTCGGGTTGCGAGACAAAACCGGTGGGCACTTTCGCCCGGGCCGCACGGCGCGCATGCCTGCGGTTCATCCAGCGCGTTCGGCGCGCCGAAAAGGGCTCTTGTCGTGACACTGGATCGCCTCGGCTCGCTGTCAAATGTCCCTTTACCGGGATCTTGAGCATATCTTAGCGGGCAAGGCCCGGCGAGTCATCGTTCTATTCGGGTTTCTCGAAACAGGTGATGAAAAACCCGTCGATGCCGCCGCGATCTTCCCAGATATCCGGGCGCAGGCGGATGCCCAGCGCATCGTCAATCGCCTCTTCCGGCAGGCCCAGCCCGTGAAAGCCCTCGGGCACGACACGCAAGCCTTCATGGCGTTTCAGCGCATCGCGCACCTGTTCTTCGCCCTCGTCAATCAGCAGAGAACAGGTGCAATAGATCAGCCGCCCGCCGGGTTTCAAAAGCCCCAGCGCCCGGTCGATCAGATATTCCTGCAATTCGAACAGCCCCGGAAAATCGCTGCCATCCTTTACCTGCGGCAGGTCCGGGTGACGGCGAATCGTACCGGTCGCGGTGCAGGGCGCATCCAGCAGCACTGCATCGAACGGCCCGCCCTCATATTCCAG
>JARRIY010000277.1:0-2859 GCA_037379985.1 Maritimibacter sp. | reverse complement strand
GTTTTCGCTGAGGAAGCTGCGCAAATTTCGCATTCGCCCGAATAGCGCCGCAGGTGCCGGGCAAGCGCCGGTCCGGCACTTGCCCAGCCCACCTGTGGGCACGACAAGCCCCACCTTATCCGCGGATAAGACGTTCTGTTTATTTACAATGCGTTAGGAGAGGTTGCTCACCTTCATCCTGTGCGTGCGGTGCTTTTATTCGCTGCCCGCCGCCGCGTGGCCTGCGGCCTCTTCCATCGCCGGGCGGATGATGTTTTCGAGGATCGTCGGGGTGATCGGTCCGGCAAAGCGTTTCACCACGATGCCGTTGCCATCGATCACGAAGGTCTCCGGCACGCCGGTCACGCCCCAGTCAATCCCGGTGCGGCCATTGGCATCGGCGGCATTGCGGCTATAGGGGTTGCCATATTCATCAAGGAAGCGCTGCGCTTTGGCGGGCTGGTCCTTGTAATTGATCCCGTAGATCGCGATCCCCTCATCCGACATCATATCAAGCGTCGGGGCTTCGGCGCGGCAGGGGGCGCACCAGCTCGCCCAGAAATTCACCAGCACCACGCCGCCCGAGGCCAGATCGGCATCGGTAAAGGGCGCTTCGCCATTCAGCTCGGTCAGGGTCAGCGCCGGAACCGGCCCACCTTCGCGGGTCGAGGGCATGATGTCATTTTTGTTCTTCAGACCGAAAAAGGCCCCGATCCCGAGCACCAGGACCACAACCAGCGGCAGGACATGTAGCAGTTTCATCTCAGGCCCCCTTGCCTTTGCGCCGCGCCTCGGCGGCATCGAGCAGCCGTTTCGCTTTGCGTGATTGCAGCACGGTCAGCACCACCAGCACGGCCATGAGCGCCAAGGTCGCGCCCCAGGCCCCGAACACGGCTCCGGCATATTTTCCAAGCTCAAGCATCGGTCATCCTTTCACGAAGCTCCAGCGCATGCAGACGGCGCAGGCGGATCTGGGTGCGGGTGCGGGCAAAGACCATGGTGACAAAGAACGCTCCGAAGCCCAAGAGCGCGATCACCAGCGGTTGCCAATAGACATCCGACACATGCTGTTCCTTATCCAGCGACAGCGACGCGCCCTGATGCAGGCCCTGGTTCCAGAAATTCACCGCATAGCGGCTGAGGAAGGCAAAGACCGAGCCGACCACCGCCAGAACCGAGGTCAGATCGGCGGCGGTATCCGGGTTCTCGATCGCGCCCCAGAGCGCCATGTAGCCAAGATAGAACAGGAACAGGATCAGAAACGAGGTCAGGCGCGGGTCCCAGGCCCACCAGGTGCCCCACATCGGCTGGCCCCAGACCGCCCCGGTGATCAGCGCGATCAGGGTGAAGACCATGCCCACCGGCGCTGCCGCCTTGGCCGCCATGGCCGAAACGTGATGGCGGCGGATCAGCCAGATCAGCGAGCCGACCAGCATCATGAACCAGGCCGAAATCGCCATCGTCGCGGTGGGCACATGCACATAGATGATCTTTACGGTGCTGCCGAAGTTTTCGGCTGCCGGGGTGAAGAAAAAGCCCCAGATCAGCCCGGTGCCCATCAGCAGCACGGTCAGGCCAATCAGCCAGGGCAGCATCAGCCCCGAAAACCACATGAACTTCACCGGATTGGCCCATTCCCAAAGCCAGTTCCAGCGGTCGCGGGCTTGTTTCGTTCGGTGCATCTCTGACATGGGGTCTTCCTATGTATGGCTCAGAGTCTCGGCAAGGGGCCGGTGTTCACATTATCGCAAATTGATACGAAGCGCCGCAGAGGCGGCAAAGGGCAAAAGCGCCAGAACCGCCAGAGTGATCCCGCCCAGCATCAACAGTGACGCGCTGTTGTCAAACCCTGCGATGCCGCGGGTGGCGGCTTCCGCGCCGAAAATCAGCGTCGGCACATAGAGCGGCAGCACCAGCAGCGACAAGAGAAGCCCGCCGCGTTTCAGCCCGACGGTCAGCGCCGCGCCAAAGGCTCCGATCATGCTCAGCGCCGGGGTGCCGATCAGCAGGGTGATGAAAATCCACAGATGCCCGGGGGCCTGCATATTCAGGAATATCCCGAAAAACGGCGCAGCGAGAACCAGCGGCAAGCCGGTGGTCATCCAATGCGCCAGCGCTTTCACCGCCACCACGGCTTCCATCGGCAGCGGCGCGGTGGCGAGTAGATCGAGCGAGCCGTCTTCGAAATCGAGCTGAAAGATCCGGTCGAGCGATAATAGGCAGGCCAGCAGCGCGCCGACCCAAAGGATACCGGGGGCGATGGGGCCAAGAATACCGGCCTCTGGCCCAACCCCGAAAGGCACCAGCGTGACGAGGATCAGGAAAAACGCCAGACCAAGGCCAAAGCCGCCGCCCGCCCGGATGGCAAGGCGCAGGTCACGGATCAGGAGCGCGATCATGCGAAAGCCTCATCAAACGGCGAGGACAGCGCCCCGGGGCGATCAGGATCGGCCTTATGCGGGGTGACGTCAAAGATCGAGGCTTCCAGCCCAAGGTCGATATGGGTGGCGATCAGCGCCGCACCGCCCGCCGCCACATGGGCGCGCACCGCATCGGCAAAGAGCGTGACAGAGGCGGCATCAAGGCTGACCGTGGGTTCGTCGAGCAGCCAGATCGGCCGCCCGGTGACCAAGAGCTGCGCCAGCCCGAGCCGACGTTTCTGCCCGGCCGACAGGTTCTGGGCCGCCCGCAAACGCAGGCCCTTGAGGTTAAACAGCTCCAGCGCCGGCTCCACATCCTTGGTGCCATAAACCTGAGCCCAGAATTGCAGATTTTCCTCCACGCTCAGCGTGGCTTTCAGCCCGTCCGCATGGGCACCATAGGCAATGGCTTCAGGCGGCAGGCTGATCGTGCCAGCCATCGGCGGCTGCAATCCGGCCA
>JARRIY010000276.1:0-2939 GCA_037379985.1 Maritimibacter sp. | reverse complement strand
GAAGGGGCTGTCGCAGGTCACGACCGCATCCCAGAGCTGGTTCTGCATCTTCACTTTCAGCTTGGTGCCTTCCACCGCCTGCTCGGGCTTCACATAACCCATGCCGATGGATTTCTCGAAGGCCACCGAATAGCCGCCCGAGGTCAGACGACCCACGCGGGTTTCGCCATCTACGGCATACAGCACTTCGCGGCCCCACGGGTCAGCATCATCCGGCCCGTCGATCAGCACGGTCACGCATTTCACGCGCACGCCTTTGGCTTCCATCTCGGCTTTGCCGTGGAATTCTTTTTCCAGATCGACAAAGCGCGGCAGGTCGGCTTCCAGCGGGGTTGCATCGCGGCCCAACTCGTTGCCGAAGGCACGATAGGATTTCTCCTGACGCAGCCAGTTTTGCGCACGGGCGCCAACCAGCTTCATCCCGTGTTTCTCGCCAGCTTTCTCAAGCAGATCGAACAGGTAGTTCTGCATCTCGATCGGGTGATGCAGCTCCCAGCCCAGCTCGCCGGTATAGGCCACGCGAATTGCGTTCACCGGGCACATGCCAAGCTCGATCTGACGGGCCGACAGCCATGGGAAACGCTTGTTCGACAGAGCGGTTTCCGGATCGGCGTCTTTGATCACCTCTTTCAGCACGTCGCGGGATTTCGGGCCTGCAATCGCGAACACACCCCATTGAGTGGTCACGTCCTGCAGATCGATCCGGCCGAACTCGGCTTCCTTCTCGGCAATCGCCTTTTTCAGGAAGTCCGCGTCATATTCGGTCCAGGCACCTGCCGACACCAGGTAATATTCGTCATCTTTCAGACGCACGATGGTGTATTCGGTCCGGGTCGTGCCCGCAGCCGTCAGCGCGTAGGTCAGGTTGATCCGGCCCACTTTCGGCAGTTTGTTACAGGTGAACCAGTCGAGGAACGCGGTTGCACCGGCTCCTTTGACGATGTGCTTGGTAAAGGCGGTCGCGTCGACCAAGCCAACGCCTTCACGGATCGCCTTGGCTTCTTCCACGGCGTGTTTCCACCAGCCGCCACGACGGAAGCTCCGGGCGTCATGGTCGAAACCTTCCGGCGCATCAATCGGGCCGTAATAGTTCGGACGTTCCCAACCATTGACCCAACCGAATTGCGCGCCACGCGCTTTCTGACGGTCATAGGCCGGCGAGGTACGCAGCGGACGGGCCGCCGGGCGTTCTTCATCCGGGTGGTGCAGGATGTAAACGTGGTCGTAGCACTCTTCGTTTTTGCGTGCCGCAAACTCGGTGGTCATCCAGTTCGACGAATAGCGTTTCGGGTCGAGGCTCGCCATGTCGATCTCGGCTTCGCCTTCCACCATCATCTGCGCCAGATAATAGCCGGTGCCGCCAGCGGCGGTGATGCCAAAGCTGAAGCCTTCCGCCAGCCACATGTTGTGTAGGCCCGGCGCCGGACCAACCAGCGGGTTGCCATCGGGGGTGTAGCAGATCGGACCGTTGAAATCGTCTTTCAGCCCGCTCTCTTCACAGGACGGCATCCGGTGGATCATCGCCATATACTGGTCTTCGATCCGCTCCAGATCGAGCGGGAACAGGTCGGCGCGGAAGCTGTCCGGCACACCATATTCAAAGCAGGCAGGGGCGTTTTTCTCGTAGACGCCGAGGATCCAGCCGCCGCGCTCTTCACGCACATAGCTTTGCGCATCGGCGTCGCGGATCACCGGGTGCTCCGGGTTGCCATCGGCACGCCATTGCTGCAGCGCCGGGTCCACATCGGTGACGATGAACTGGTGCTCCACCGGAACCGCCGGAATCTTGATCCCCAGCATTTTCGCGGTGCGTTGGGCGTGGTTGCCCGAGGCGGTCACGACATGCTCGGCGGTGATCACGACTTTCTCGTCGGTTTCCACCAGGTTGCCGCCCTTTTCGCCCATCTTGGTGCAGGTCACTTCCCAATGGGTGCCGTTCCAGTGGAACGCATCGGCCTGCAGCTTGCGCACGATATCGACGCCGCGCTGACGGGCACCTTTGGCCATCGCCTGGGTCACGTCGGCGGGGTTAATATACCCGTCTTCGGTGTGGTACAGCGCACCTTTCAGGTCTTCGGTATTGATCAGCGGCCAGCGGGCCTTGATCTCGTCAGGGGTCAGGAATTCGTATTTCACACCGCAAGTATCCGCGGTCGAGGCATAGAGCATGAACTCGTCCATGCGTTCCTGCGTCTGCGCCATACGCAGGTTGCCAACCACGGCGAAACCGGCATTCAGCCCGGTCTCTTCTTCCAGGGTCTTGTAGAAATCGACCGAGTATTTGTGGATGTGAGTCGTCGCATACGACATGTTAAACAGCGGCAGCAGCCCGGCCGCGTGCCAGGTCGAACCGGCCGTCAGCTCATCGCGCTCGATCAGCATGACGTCTTCCCAGCCCGCCTTGGCGAGGTGATATGCGATCGAGGCGCCGATAGCTCCCCCACCGACAACTAGCGCTTTGACATCGGTTTTCATGGCCCGACTCCCTATTGAACGTTCCGCGTGCACTCTGCCTGATCAAGATCGATTGCTGAAAGGGCCTGCCGACGCTTGAAGGCGCGAAAACGACAAGCCGCCCCGCAGAGCGATTATGGCGTCAGTTTTGCGAGAAAATCATCAACCGGCAAGACCGGTCGCAGCAGCGTTGCCAGCTCATCCAGACGCGGAGATTGCCTGTCAAACAGCGCATAGCAGGTGAAATCCTGCACCATCGCCGCCTGCTGCTCATAGCCATAGCTCAGGAACTCGGCCTTCGGATCGACCTCAAACCAATAGGGGTCGATATGGTCCGCCGTCTCGCTGGCCCCGCCGATGGGCGTATAATGGGTCACCGCCCGGTTCTGCCATTGCCAGACATGCACCAGCTCATGCGCCATCAGCACCGAGGCCGGATAGGGCGCGCTACCCGGCACCCCTTTGAAACTGTCCGGCAAATAATA
>JARRIY010000275.1:0-2973 GCA_037379985.1 Maritimibacter sp. | reverse complement strand
GGTGGCCGAGGCGCTGAGCGCTGCGATGGGGCGCGGCTTGCAGGTCGAACATGGCGATGCGGCGAGCTTTGGCGGCACGGATGTGCTGTCGCGTGGCAGTCTGACCGCGCAATCTAGCTGGCCCACAGCGCCCGCCGAAGAGGTGCTGGCGCTTTATGACAACGCGCGCCCTGATCTTGGGCTGGTGGCCCTGTTCCGGGTGGTCGAACTACCCGCCGCCGTTGATCAAGCCGTGTTTGAAGCCCAGATCCTGCCCGACATCATCACCAAATATGGCGCGGATACGATGCTGGGCGATGGGCTCTGGATTGGCAGCGCCGCCGCGCGGGACGAGATCAGCGTCAATCCGGCGAAACTGGCGGAGTGCGGGGCATTGGGCGTGAAGCCTGCCAGCGATGTGGCGCTGTGGAGTGCAGGCGGTGGTCTGCAACTGGATGCGCCGAGCCTCGATAGCGTCAAAGCCGATTGCGGCGAAGTGCTGAGCGTGCGCCATGACGATGCAGCGATCTATATCGGGCTGTGGAACTCTGGCCTGATGTCGCAAACCGTCGTGGCCCCGAAAATCAGTTTCTGATCTCGCAGGGTGGGCGGGGCCAATGGCTTAGCCCACCAGCATTTTCAGCCCCTGCGTGACATCCGTACGGATCGCCAGACGCAGCCCTGGCTCGTCGCCAGCGGCCAGGGCCGAGATGATCATGCGGTGGTGTTTCTGCATGTCGCTGCGGTCCCGGGCGGTGTAGAGCGCGCGCATGGTGGGGCCGAGCTGCAACCAGACGGTTTCGACCAGCGCGAGCATCGCCGGGGCCTGGGCGCGCAGATAGATGGCGCGGTGAAATTCCAGATTGGTGCGGATATAGCCCGAGACATCGCGCTTGGCGATATGCTCGCCGATCCGTGTATTGATCGCGCGCAGCCTCTCGATCAGCGCCATATGGGCCCGGGGCAGGGCGCGGCTTGACAGCTCCGGTTCCAGCAATGCGCGGATGGTGGCCAGCTCTTCGATCCGTTCCGGCCCCAAATCGGGAGTGCTGACCCGCCCCGAGGCCGACAGCATCAGGGCCCCTTCGGCGGCCAGCCGACGCACCGCCTCGCGGGCCGGGGTCATCGACACGCCAAATTCCTTGCCGATACCCCGAAGGGTCAGGGCCGTGCCTGGTTCCATCTCGCCATACATGATCCTGAGCCGTAGGGTGCGGTAGACATGCTCATGGGCGGCAAGGCCTGGATCGGCTGGGGGAATAGCGGGCGTTTGGGGTTTTGTGGTCATGTCGGGATTGTGATCACAAATCCCGAAAGGGTCAATCGCGGAAGCGATAGCGGTGCAGCGATGGGGCATTGTCATGCAGCCATTGCCGCGGCGCTTTGTAATCCGGGCAGACCTGCGCAACGACGGCCCAGAAGGCGCGCGAATGGTTCATCTCGATCAGATGCGCCACCTCATGCGCGACGACGTAATCCAGCACCTCTGGCGGGGCCATGATCAACCGCCAGGAAAACATCAGGTCGCCGGTAGAGGAACACGATCCCCAGCGCGAGCGGGTATCGCGCAGGGTGATCTTGCCATGGGTCACGCCCAGCGCATCGGCATAATGCTCCACCGCTTCGGCCAGCGCGCCGCGGGCTTCCAGCTTCAAAAAGGCAGCCAGCCGGGCCGGTGTGCGCTCCGGATCGCGCGCGGGCACTTCGATCCCGGCCTCGGTCAGGCGTGGGCTGCGCAGCCCGTGATTGGTCAGGATTTTCTGCGCCTCGCCGCCGATGGGCAGCTGCGTGCCGGGCATTGGCCTTGTGCCCTGCGCCTGCCCCGCGAGCTGCCGCCGGATCCACCCTGCCTGATCCTCGGCAAAGGCCAGAGCATGGCGGCGCGAGGCATTTTTCGGCAGAGTCAGCGTGACCCGCCCGTCAAGCCGCGACACCCTGAGTGACAGCCGCCGCGCCCGTGCTGAGGGCTTCAGCACCAGCTCAATCGGCGGATCGCCCGGAAGGATCACCTCATTCCCCATATCGGCCTGTATCTGCTCCCGCTCGGCCCGGTTATGGCCTGCTTAAGGTTGAAGGTGCGAAAGCCTTTGACAGGCTCGCACATGTGTGGCAAGTGCCCCCAAATCTCGCAGAACCATCTGACGACGGAAAGGGGTATTCCATGCCCAAAGAAGAATGGGGCACCAAGCGCGTTTGCCCGGAAACCGGCAAGCGGTTTTATGACCTGAATGCCAACCCGATCACCAGCCCCTATACCGGCAAAGTGGTCGAGATTGATACCGGCAAAACCTCGCGCACCATGGTCGCTGACAAAGCTGACAAAGAATCGGTCAAGAAAGACGAGATCGAGGACGATCTGCTCGATACCGATGATCTCGACGATGATGATGCCGATGTCGATCTGGAAGATGATGTGCTCGACGATGACGAAGACGATAACGTCTCGCTCGACGAGATCGCTGACGTCGCCGCCAACGACGACGACTGAGCGCTGATTCCAGCGTAATACGGGCCGGGTTGCAGGAGTGCAGCCCGGCCCGTTTGCGTTTCAGGGCAGGTCGATTGCTGGCCGGGAAAGCAGAAAATTCGCCCCGCTCTGACGGATTTCATTTTCGCCGATTTTTCGCTTGCACATGCCCGCGCGCTCGCCTACATACCGCGCACGACGGCGAAAGCCGCCCAATGATGGGGCCTTAGCTCAGCTGGGAGAGCGCTTGCATGGCATGCAAGAGGTCAGGGGTTCGATCCCCCTAGGCTCCACCAAATCCCCCTTGATCAGAGTCAGATAGTTCTGCCTTTCTCGTCAGAGAAATTGCCTCTGACCGAGCGGCCTATGCCGAAGGGGTCGTTCGTCGAGCCGCCTGCCTAGGGCGGCGATGCGGGACTTAGTGAGTATTCGCTGCGGCTGCACCGAGGACTGCTTTCGGGAAACTTCGCCGGTCAGAAACGGTTGAGTTTTGGCAGAATCCAATGCTGTGCTACGAGACTTTTTCT
>JARRIY010000274.1:5157-6514 GCA_037379985.1 Maritimibacter sp. | reverse complement strand
CTCAAGTTGTCTGCCATAGTCATAAGGCTTAACGGTCTATGGCGGCGTCCATGATCAAGATTGGTGTACCAAAATGAGGTCGAAAAGATTAGAAGATTCTATCTCAATGGAGTGCAGTTTATCGAAGGGAAAAATGAAAGATGGCCCATTCCTCAAGTAGAAATTGATATAACAGTTCGAGATTCTGGGGACACTGGAATCGAGCGACCCAGACAACCCCTACAGAACGCGTTGGTACTCCTCCCAAGACCAGAGAGACGCGTATTTCCGACGATTCGGTAAGCCCGGCAATATCCCGTTGAACATGTCAGGCGTCATCAACGACGTAAAAGTATACAAACGAATTCTTATTCGGCATCGCGCCCAAAAATAGTGTGAGGTAAATTCGAGTGCAGACCACCCTTGAAACGGATGTGACGGTAGCCAAGCTTTGCGAAGGCTTTGTTTATAATCAACTCGAAGGCAAAGGACTGTTCGGGTTGTCGGGAAAGCTCACCATCCAGCCAGAGTATCAGCGCAACTACATCTACGTGGAAGACAACGGCAAACGGGAACAAGCCGTCATTGAGTCCCTGTTGAAGGGTTATCCGCTGGGGCTGATTTACTTCAACAAAGTGGGCGACGAAAAATTCGAGGTTTTGGACGGACAACAACGCATCACCAGCATTGGGCGGTTCGTCACGAACAAGTTTGCTATCATGGATGGCGGCAATCCCAAGACTTTCGATAGCCTTCCAAAGGATCAACAGGCCAAAATCCTAGATTCAAAGATGCTGATCTACGTTTGCGAAGGTAAAGAGTCTGAGATTAAACAGTGGTTTGAGACGATCAACATCGCGGGCGTTCCGCTCAAGGCCCAAGAACTTCTGAATGCGATCTATTCCGGCCCCTTCGTGACACTTGCAAAGGTAGAATTCAGCAACAGCCAGAACGCAAATATTCAAAAATGGTCGGCCTACATCAAGGGGAGCGCAAATCGGCAGGACTACCTTGAACGCGCTTTGGATTGGGTCAGCAAGGGCGACATTGGCACCTATATGAGTGGCCACAGGACAGACCAGAACATCACCGAGCTGAAGAACTATTTCGATAGCGTGATCGACTGGGTTTCCAGCGTATTTACCGACGTTGAGAAGGAGATGCAGGGGTTGGAATGGGGGCGGTTGTATGAAGACCACCACAAGACTTCCTATGATCTCGCAGCCGTTTCGGCCGAGGTCAAGCGCCTGTACGGGGACCCGTTTGTAAAGAACAGGCGCGGAGTGTTTGAGTACGTCTTGGGAGGCTCTCAGGATTCGAAGCTATTAGATATTCGGGTTTTCGACGAGGCCACGAAAAGGTCCGTGTATGAAAAGCA
>JARRIY010000274.1:0-5132 GCA_037379985.1 Maritimibacter sp. | reverse complement strand
TGACGCCAACAAAAGTAAAATATGGTCGATGAAGGAGATGGAAGCCGACCATGTTTCCGCCTGGAGCAAAGGAGGGGCGACCTCCGCTTCGAATTGCGAAATGCTCTGCAAGACGCACAACCGCGCCAAAGGTAACCGCTGAGATGGGTTAAGTTTAGAAGGGCATGCCGAATGGCCGCTTTAGGCCGGGCGCGTCTTGATTGCAGGTCATGGCACCCGACTTTGCAAAGTCAGGTTTCTGCGCATTGCGGCCATCCGTGCTCGGCACAGCATCCGTCACTCTGGCCTCACAGCGCGCCCCTCACTCGCCCGGCACGATCACCAGCTTGCCGGAAACCTTCCGGGCGCCCATCAGCATCAGGGCTTCGCGGGCGCCTTCGAGCGAGGTGACTTCGCCCACCACCGGATGCAAGCGTTCTTCGCGCACCATCTCCATCAGGTCGCTGAGATCGTCCGGCCCCTGATTGACCGCGAGCAAGCCGAGTTTGCGGCTGGTAAACAGCGACAGGATCGAGGCACCGAGCGCGCCCAGCACCCGTTTCATCGGTCCGCCCACCATCATGTAGCGCCCATTCGGGGTAAGGCAGCGCCGGATCACCCGCATCGGCCTTGTGCCCCAGAGGTCGAGGATCAGATCGAACTCGGCGCCGCTTTCGGCCCAATCCTCCTGTTCGAAATCAAACACCCGGCTGGCCCCGGCCTCGATCATCACATCGGCTTTCGCGCCGGTATCGACGCCCCAGACCTCAGCGCCCTCAGCAACAGCCAGTTGGATCGCCAGCGAACCGGAGCCACCGCCGCCGCCATTGACCAGCACTTTCATCCCCGGTGTCACCCGGCCCCGCATTGCGGTGAGCGCGATGGTGCCCGATTGCGGCAGGGCAGCGGCAAGGATATCGCTGACCCCGTTCGGCACCGGCACAAACAGTTTTTCCGCGGCCACCGCATAGCTGGCAAAGCCGCCAAAGCTGCCGAAGGTATCCGCCGCCACCCGCTGGCCGGTTTGCAGCCTGGTGCAGCCCGGCCCCAGCGCCTCGACCCGCCCGATGATGTCAGAGCCAAACACATCGCGCCCGCGCAGAAACCAGCGGCTGATACGGCCATAGGCGGGGCGGCCGGTGATCATCTCCCAATCCGAGGCATTGGCCCCGCAGGCCAGCACCTTGACCCGCACCTGACCCGGCCCCGGCTGTGGCAGCGGACGGCCCTCCAGCGCGAGGTTCTCGCCCTCGCCAAAGCCCCGGCATATCAAAGCCTTCATCGGCACATCCCTTGCCATTGGTCCCCGCCTTGTGTTCCAAACGAGGCAAGCCCGGAGGAACATGATGGCCGACATAGCCACCCGCGTCTATAACCACCACTGGAAGATCGACCCGATCGTGCGTTCGCTGATCGACACCGACTTCTATAAGCTCTTGATGTGCCAGTCGGTGTTTCGAAACAAGCCCGATACGCAAGTGACGTTTGGTCTCATCAACCGCACCACCCGCATTCCGCTCGCCGATCTGATCGACGAGGGCGAACTCAGGGAGCAGCTTGACCATATCCGCACCCTCAGCCTCAGCCGGGGCGAAAGCACCTGGCTGCGCGGCAACACCTTTTACGGCAAGCGCCAGATGTTCCGGCCCGACTTCATGGAGTGGTTCGAAAACCTGCGCCTGCCGCCCTATCATCTGGAGCGCGTCGGCGATCAGTATGAGCTGACCTTCGAAGGCAGCTGGCCCGAGGTGATGCTGTGGGAGATCCCGGCGCTGGCGGTGATCATGGAGCTGCGCTCGCGCGCCGTCTTGCACAAGATGGGCAAGTTCGAGCTGCAGGTGCTCTATGCCCGCGCGATGACCAAGATGTGGGAAAAGGTCGAACGGCTGCGGCCCATCGAGGGGCTGAAACTGGCCGATTTCGGCACCCGTCGGCGGCATTCCTATCTGTGGCAGGATTGGTGCGTGCAGGCGATGGTCGAGGGGCTGGGCGACGCCTTTGTCGGCACCTCGAACTGCCTCATCGCCAAGGAGCGCGATCTGGAAGCGATTGGCACCAATGCCCAGGAATTGCCGATGATCTATGCCGCGCTCGCCGAGAGCGATGAGGCCCTGCGCGAGGCGCCCTATAAGGTGCTGGCCGATTGGCACGAGGAGCACGAGGGCAATCTGACTGGCTGGCGGGCTGGACCGGCATCCGCATCGATAGCGGCGACCCGGTCGAGGCGGCGGAATACGCGCTGCGCTGGTGGGAAAGCCGCGGCGAAGACCCGCGCGAGAAAATGGTGATCTTTTCCGACGGGCTCGACGTGGACCAGATCACCACCCTGCACGCCCGCTTCGCCGGCCGCTGCCGCCCGAGCTTCGGCTGGGGCACGCTCTTGACCAACGATTTCCGAGGCCTCACCCCAGAGGACAGCCTCGCGCCGTTTTCACTGGTCTGCAAAGCCACCGAGGCCGAGGGCCGGGCAACGGTGAAGCTCTCGGATAACCCGCGGAAGGCGATGGGGCCGGAGGCAGTAGTGGCCCGCTATAAGCGGGTGTTTGGGGTTGGGGAGCAGGTGGAAAGGGAGGTTGTGGTATGAAAATTGAATCGTTCAAAATCCGTGGATATCGAACCGTTCGGGCAGAGTTGGAGCTTCCCCTTGGAAGGGTTCTGACTCTAGTGGGCCCAAACAACTGCGGAAAAACGAATGCACTGCGAGGAATAAATAGTTTCTTCACTGGGTACGATAACTCACTAGAATACATTTTTGAGGAAGACATTTGCCAAGGCGAAAAGTCTATCCAAACGAATATTCAAATGGTGCTATCTGATATAAACGATACAGATGATGCTGAAATTATCAATGCGATTCGGCAGGTTCGCACTATACTAGGAATCGAAACCGGATCAGATAGCGAGATTACACTATATCTGACGTTTTCAAAGAACTCAAACCCATCCTATCGCGTATATCCAACAACAAAGAGACCAAAGTCAACGGAGGGCGTAACCTACTCAAGAGCCGAGAGAAAATTATTCGATCTCGTTTTTTCTAAAATTGCCGTTCACTACATTCCATCTGAAAAGAGCATTGCACAGCTCTACGAGAGCTTAATCGAGCCCTACTTAATAGAATCCGTCTTTCAATCGCTTGCACCGAGCCTCTCTGCAGCGCAATCTGATCTTGGAGAAATCGCACGTGAGGTGAACTCACATCTTCGCGATGCCGAACTAAGCCAATACCAAGTTTCATTTGAGCTTCCAAATGATGCAACCGATCTAATTCGCAGCATTGGCTTCTCGATTCTTGATCCACAGAAGACACCTGTTTTCGACAAGGGAATGGGGATTCAATCGGTCTCCCTGCTCGGTGCTCTGTGCTGGATCAGCAAAAGAGAAAAGGGAAATGGAAAGACCGTTCTTTGGCTTTTGGAAGAACCAGAGTCATATCTACACCCTGAATTACTTAGACAAAGCCAAGCGTTAATCCATCAACTTGCAGAGGATTCACAGGTTATTATCACAACACACTCACTGGGGTTCATTCCGAGTGAGCCCAAGCACGTCGTTGGCTTAGAGCGCGGGACCGGTTGGACTAGCGCTACAACTTTCTCAACATATGCTGAGGCAACAGATCACATCAGAAGGTCACTTGGTGTTCGATTTTCTGACTTTTACAACTTCACCCAGCAAAATCTATTGGTTGAAGGCAGAACAGACAGGGATTATCTGAATCATGTTTTTAACCGAATTCGGAGCATCGATAACGAAGCGAAAAAATACCCTCTCGTGCTTGGAAGCAGCCTTTCGATTCATGATTTTGACGGAGTAAAAGGTCTTGAAGGGTTCCTCCGCGCTACTTACTCATTTATATCGAGAGAAGTAGATAGCGTAACAATTCTAGATGGAGACGATGCCGGCGATCGTGCCCGCAGGTCGCTTGTTGGCTATTTCGGGAACAAAGGAATTCCGTTTCAAAGCAACAATCAATTCGTTATCGTTCGAGACCGGTTTTCCATCGAAGGGCTTCTTCCAGACGGTTGGTTGCGGGAAATTGCGCAAGACCACCCAGGTTGGTTCGACGACTTTTCCGTGGATGCACAAGGCCAAATACTTCCATTTTCGATTAAAGACATCAACAAGAAACAATTTCTAGCAGAGTTTAAAAGAAGAGCCAGTGTCGAAAACTTTTACGATTGGTGGCCAAATTGGGAGAACCTTGTGTCTGTGTTGGAAAATGCGCTGAGTGCACAAATGAAAGCGCGAAGTTAGCTTAGAGACTTGTTGCGCCCTTCACCTTGTGTACCGCTTGATCAGTCTTCTGATGGCGAAGCCCCCCTACTCATCCACCTTCCCCCTCAACGCCTTCACTTCCCCGCGCTTCTTCTTCCCTTCCAGCCGTCGCCGCTGGCCCCCAGCGTCGGTTTCGTCGGCATGCGGCGTTTGGGGGCCGCGAGGGCGGTCCAACCGAACGGCTTGGCACCCGCCCGGCGGGCAGGCGCAAAACCGGCTTTTCACCGGTCTGCCGGGCGTATGCAGATGGTATGCACAGTGTATGGCAGCACGGTCATAGGCGCGCGTCTTCTCGAAAATCGCACAAAATCCGCCATTGTATACCGTCGCACACATTGACTTCTCACCGCCTCCCGCGTAATCGGTCGGCGAAGGCTTTGTGGCGGCATATCGCCTGCCCGGCCCCCGTAACAGCTGAGGACGACCAGACCATGGCCAAGACCCCCGACATTATCTACACGCAGGTAGACGAAGCCCCCGAGCTGGCGAGCGCGTCGCTTCTGCCGATCATCCGTTCCTTCGCCAGTGTTGCTGGTGTTGAGGTGGAAACCCGCAATATCTCGCTGGCGGGCCGTGTGCTTGCCGCCTTCCCGGATTTCCTCACCGAAGAGCAGCGTCAGTCCGAGTATCTGGCAGAGCTGGGCGGGCTGGTGAAAACCCCCGAAGCCAACGTGATCAAGCTGCCGAACATTTCGGCCTCGACCCCGCAGCTTCTGGCGACGATCAAAGAGCTGCAAAGCAAGGGCTATGCGCTGCCGGATTACCCGGAAGAAGATGGCGATATCAAAGCCCGTTACGATGCCGTGAAGGGCTCGGCGGAGAACCCGGTTCTGCGCGAAGGCAACTCTGACCGGCGTTCGGCGAAAGCGGTGAAA
>JARRIY010000273.1:0-3903 GCA_037379985.1 Maritimibacter sp. | reverse complement strand
TTCCTTCGGCATTCGCCGGGGGTGTCCTTTCGTCTGCGAGTGGGAGGACAAGGGATGCGAGACAGCGGAGTCGAACTGCAGAGCTTTCGCTCTTCTAACCCAATGATGTAGTCCCGCAGGCATTCCTCCCGCGTATTCGTGTTGGCTGGAAGGGCAGGATTCGAACCTGCAACCAACGGCACCAAAAGCCGTTGCTCTGCCAGTTGAGCTACCTTCCAATTTGGCCCCGGCGACAAGGGGCGGCGAAACAACCTGCTCTACCTGACTGAGCTACGTGGCCATAGACTTGGCGGCCACGGCGGGATTCGAACCCGCGACCTGGAGAGTGACAATCTGTAGTTCCACCAGCATTCGCCGGGGTGTTTCGCGTTTAAAACAGACAGTGCGGTATAAGGTCCCGCTCATGCCAAGAGCGCCCGCAAGGGTGGCGGAGTCGAACCGCCAGGTTCCTCTGATCGTGCCCCCGCACTGTCAGTATTAAACGCGATGTTCTTTCCTCTTTGTTTCGTTTTGAGCGGGTCAGGCGAGCAAGTGTGGTTGTGAGACACGAACAGTTTGGAGCTGTAGTCCCACAGGCATCCCGCCTGACCCAGTTGTTTACACCGCGACTTTCCCGATCTCGCCAACCCAGTGATCCGGGCCGGTTTGACCGGCAGCGAAGGCGGCGATCTGGTCAAAGACCGCATCCGAGAAGCCGCCGACATTCAGCACATCCGGCCGCGTTTGCGCCTGAGTGGTGCCGTAGGGCGCGATGTCGATGCAGACCAGTTTGGCCCGCGGGTTGCGATGCTTGATCGCCTCCCATTCCTTCATCATCGCCGTTCCCCGACCGCCATCCCGGGCATCCACCCAGGATTGGTTATCGGACACGAACACCACCAGATCCGGCGCCTTCCGTCGGGTGTCGCGCGGTTCCAGACGCACGTTGCGCACGTCGAAATCGAACGGCAGAACCTGGCAGTTCCGGTTTGCCCGCAGGAACGAAGCTGCCACCAGAGCGGCCACATCCACGTGACGCACAGCCGAGCTCGCGCCTTTGCGAACCCCAGTGACCGGCCAGGTCATCGACCCCGACACGTCCGGGCAGACAACCACGTCACCCGAGATTGTCGGCACGCGTTCTGCTGCGATTTCCATCGCATCGTGCAGCGCCTCGACGATCTCGCGCGGCATACCCTCGGCCACGTTCTGTGCCGTCACCATCAGCTGATACGGGAACACCCGTGCCTTGCTGATGACCTTCGGATCGCGCAGCAGCCCGGCGATGTAATCCACCATCTCCGCCCCGGCAAATACGCCATGGCGCAGGAAAGTGTTCAGGTTCTGCCGCACCATCTGCCACGAGCCGTTACGCGCAAGCGCAGCCCAGTTCGCCTCCGACAGCTCCAGCTGCGTCAGCATCTGGAACGGTACATCCGGCAGCGGTCCCTGACCGGTTTCCTTGAACCGCAGCCAGTCCTGCAGGGCTTCCGGCAAGGCCGAAACCTCGGCCGGACGTCCGACAATCCAGGCATAGAGCGCTTCACGCTCGCGGTTCGCCGGTTTTGGGTGAACCATCTTGATCACATCCGCAAGCGACGGGTCGTTGCCGATATTGGCCGCCAGCAGCTCCCGGTCGGAGGCTGCATCAAGCCAGTTCTGCACCATTGCTTTCGGTGCCGAGCCAAGCGATTTCCGCCCGGTCTGCCCCGACCGCATGACCTGCACAAAGTTGCGCAGCATCTTGCCGTGGGTCACGACCTTTCCAAAGGCGGCCCGAAACAGCACCGGATCACGCCGGGCAAGCACCGCCAGCAGCACTGCCGGCATGTCTTTCATATGGCCCTCGCGACGTGCGTAGATCGCGGTTTGCGCCAGAAACAGCGGGTCGACCGCTTCGGCCAGCGCCACGATCTTGTCCAGCTCATCCTGCGGTGCCTGATAATACATGCCGCCAAAGGTGCCGGTCATTGCCAGCTGCGCCAGGGCATGGGCATCGGAATAGGCATAGGCCGGCGCTGCGTGAGCGTTCCTTGCGTCTGCTTTCGGCAGCAGCCGGCCTTTCATCGATGCAAACACGGATTTGTTTGCCATTGCTCTCGTCCTTCGTTGTTGACGAGGATGTTTTGACATGGCGGGAGGAGAGGGCCGAGGAAAAAGTGAAAATCCCCTAATGCGATGAAATGAAACGATAATAATAGAGATTGCGCGAAGTCATTCTGCTGGATACGATACAATAATATCGTAATGTATATGATCAGATAAAGAACATGAAAAACGTCGTCATCGGCTTCCTCGGCACCACGCTGGATGTAGGCAAAAAACGCCGTTGGCGGCCGACTCTCAGCCTTGTGACCCACCCTGATTTTCAGGTGGACCGGCTGGAGCTGTTGTTTGATTGGGAGTTCAACCGTCTCGCCCATAGTGTGAAGCGCGAGATCGAGCAGGCTTCGCCACAAACCGAAGTGCTGTTGCGCAATGTTGATCTGAACAATCCGTGGGACTTTCAGGAAGTCTACGGCAAGCTTTTTGATTTTGCCCGCGCCTATGGTTTTGACGAAGACCGCGAGCGGTATCACGTCCATCTGACTACCGGCACCCATGTGGCGCAGATCTGCTGGTTTCTGCTGACCGAAAGCCGTCATGTGCCCGCCCGGCTGATCCAGACCGCTCCGCCACGAGGTGACGAGACCGAAGCTAAGCTCGATATCATCGATCTCGACCTCAGCCGCTACAACGCGCTGCAGCAGCGGTTTGATCAGCTCGCGCGCGAATACAGTGATCAGCTCAAGGGAGGGATCGAAACCCGGAACCCGGCCTATAACGCGCTGATCGACCGGATAGAACTAGTGGCAAGCAATTCCGATGCGCCGATCCTTCTGCTCGGAGAAACTGGCACCGGCAAAACCGCGCTGGCCGAGCGCATTCATACGCTGAAGCTCGACAGGCGGCGGGTGAAGGGCCGTATGGTGCATGTCAATTGCGCCACTCTGAACGGGCCCGATGCCCATGCCACCCTGTTCGGCCAGCGGCGCTCCTATCTGGGGCAGGCGGGCAGCGAGCGCAGCGGGCTGTTGCGCGAGGCTGATGGCGGGGTGTTGTTTCTGGATGAGGTGGACGAGCTGAGCCTGAACGCGCAGGCGGTCCTGCTTCATGCGATCGAGGCCGGGCGGTTCTACCCGCTGGGCTCGGATCACGAGGTCACCAGCCGGTTTCAGATCATTGCCGGGGCCAACCGGGATCTGCGCAGCCTCAGCGCGGCGGGGCAGTTTCGGCCCGATCTTCTGGCGCGGCTCAACATGTGGAGCTTTACCCTGCCGCCGCTGCGGGACCGGCGCGAAGATATTGAAGCCAATCTGCTCTATGAGCTGGCCCGGGCAGAAAAGGAACTGGGCGTTCAGGTCGGGTTCAATGGCGACGCGCGCGGGCAGTATCTACGGTTTGCGCAGGATCCGGCCACGCTCTGGCCCGGCAATTTTCGCGATTTCAGCGGTTCGGTTCGCCGTCTGTGCACGCTTGCGCCGCGTGGCCGGATCACCCGCGCCATGGTGGATGATGAAATCGCGACGCTTGTCAGTGACTGGAGCCACGCCCGATCAGATGACAGCTATCACGTGATTGCCGAGGTGCTGGGCGAACAGGCCGACAGCCTTGATCCCTTCGATCTCGTACAACTGGCCGAGGTCATCCGAACCTGCCGCAGATCAGCAAACCTTTCCGCCGCAGGCCGCACATTGTTCGCCAAATCGCGCCAGCAACGGGCCACCACGAATGATGCCGACCGACTGAGAAAATACCTTGCACGGTTCGGCCTGGATTGGGAAACCGTATCGGCACCCCAATAGCTGGCGAGCAGATCTGAGGTCTGTTCCACACTGGCATTGAGGACGACCAGCTGGGCGCAGAAGCGGGCTGTTTGGGGGG
>JARRIY010000272.1:0-5156 GCA_037379985.1 Maritimibacter sp. | reverse complement strand
CGCTCGCCCGGCTGGCGTTCACCGGCAGCGCACCTGCGCTGTCATCAGGGCCGCATCCCCAGCCATTGATCCATTCACCACAGTGCAGGGCGTCGCGGCCTGCACCGCTTGCACGGCCTTGGCGAAGGTAGCGGAGCGGCTGGGCATCATCTCCATGGACGTGCGGTAAATCTCGGCCTCATCCGCGCGGATATAGATGATGAATGTGCTGCCCCCGGCGCTGGCGTCATAGCGCTGGGCATGGGCAAAGCGCGGCGAGGGGGAGTTGCAACCCGTGAGCAGGGCGGCGGCGAGAACGAGGAAAGAGATGACACGCGGAACCATGCGTTCAACCTTGGGCAATCTTGGTTAACCAATCCTTAAGCGCAAATGGTTGGCGGCAAAGAAACCTGCCGTTTCTCCCCGATCTGCCCGCCTGCGACAGACTGCCACACTTCTTTTGCGGGAAGTATCGATTAGTTGCATTCCAAATCCTGAATATGAAATCACGGAGCTGTTTCATGCAACTCAACCGCGCAGCGGACAAATATTCTCCGCTCTATTTTCTGTCTTCCGTCGGAGCGGGTGGCCTGACCGTCACCTTCTTCATGTATCTGCTTTTCTGGGTGCCGCACAAAGGTCGTGCGGTGCCGAATTTCGAAGATATCACCGCCGCCTGGGCCAAAGGGGCCCTGCCGCTTCAGATCGCGATTGTCGTGGCCATGGCGGGGATCGCGCTGTTCACCATCCTGAACCTGCAAAAGCTGATCTGGAATATCTCGGCCTATAATGCCTGGCGCAAAACCGACGCCTATCAGGCGGTGCGCAATTCCAATGCCGAAACCACGCTGCTGGCCTATCCGCTGGCGCTGGCGATGAGCGTGAATGTGCTGTTCATTGCCGGGCTGGTCTTTGTGCCGGGGCTGTGGGGCGTGGTGGAATACCTGTTCCCCTTCGCGCTGGCGGCGTTTCTGGCCATCGGCCTGTTCGCCCTGTCGATCATCGGCGATTTCCTTGGTCGCGTGCTGACCGCTGGCGGCGTGTTTGACGTAACCGCCCATAACTCCTTTGCGCAGCTTCTGCCGACCTTCGCCCTGTCGATGGTGGCGGTTGGCCTGTCGGCTCCGGCGGCGATGTCGACGAATTCCTTCGTCGTGTCGGCGGGGGTGATGACCTCGACCTTCTTTGGCACCGCAGCCATGGTCTATGGGGTTGTGGAGCTGATCACCGCTTTCAATTCGATGCTGCATTTTGGCACATCGAAAGAAGCCGCCCCGACCCTGATGGTTATCATTCCGGTGATGACCACGCTGGGCATCATGATGATGCGGCAGGGCCACGGGCTGCATGGGGTGTTTGAAGCTCATAGCAATGCGGGTGAAACCATGGTGCTGCTGTCGCGCATACTGTCGGTGCAGTTCCTGTTCCTGCTGCTGGGGCTGACGGTGCTGCTGCGCCAGGGCTATTTCAAAGAGTTTGTCTTTGGCTCGAAAACCTCGCCCGGCTCTTATGCGCTGGTCTGCCCCGGTGTGGCGCTTTCGGTGATGATCCAGTTCTTTGTGAATAAGGGGCTGGTGGCCACCGGGGTCATCTCCAAATACGGGGTGATCTACTGGGGGGAAACCGCGGTGGCGATCCTGTTCCAGATTGCCATGATTGCGCTGGTCTTCCGGCTCAACCGTCAGCATTTCGCGCGCAGCGTGGAGGTTGACGCGGTTCCGGCGGAATAATCGCCAGAGAATTTGATGCGAAAAGGGGCGGGCCGATTGGTCCGCCCCTTGTCATTGGTGGCACACAGACGCAATCTGATCCGACACGCGAACAAGGATAAGCCCATGACCGAGACCCCGCAAAACGACGACAGCCGCCACAACATGAAGATGGCCAAGAAAAAGGCCGCGCGCGACAAGATCATGGCCACCAAGACCGAGGAAAAGGGTCTGATCATCGTCCATACCGGCAAGGGCAAGGGCAAAAGCTCCGCCGCCTTCGGGATGATCTTCCGCGCCATCGCCCACGGCATGCCCTCGGCCGTGGTGCAGTTCATCAAGGGCGGGATGGAATGCGGCGAGCGCGATCTGATCACCGAGCGGTTTTCCGATCTTTGCCAGTTCTACACGATGGGCGAGGGCTTCACCTGGGAGACCCAGGACAAGAGCCGCGACATCGAAATGGCGCAGGCGGCCTGGGAGAAATCGAAAGAGCTGATCCGCGATCCGAATATCCGCATGGTGCTGCTCGATGAGATCAACATCGCCCTGCGCTACGATTACATCGATGTGGCCGAGGTGGTGAGCTTCCTGCAAACCGAAAAACCGCCGATGACCCATGTCATCCTGACCGGCCGCAACGCCCATGAGGCCCTGATCGAAGCGGCCGATCTGGTCACTGAAATGGAGCTGATCAAACACCCGTTCCGTGCCGGTGTGAAAGCGCAGGCCGGGGTGGAATACTAGGCGTGTCGGTGCAGCTGATCGCGTGGGATTTTGATGGGGTTCTGAACCGGGCGCAGAACGACCAAGGCGCGGTGGCTGCGGCATTCGAGCGTGATATCGGCCTGTCGTTCGAGCATTTCGTCGCGCATATGTTCACCCAAGAGCATATGGGCCGGGTTCTGACCGGTGCGGAAACCATCGAAGACCTGTTTGGCGATTGGCTGGCGGGCGAAGGCAGCGAGTTGCAAGCTGAGACCCTGCTCACCTGGTGGCTCGAAGCGAACCATGCCCCCGACGAAGAGATGGCAGCACTCGCCGAACGGCTGCCGCATCGCCAGATCATTGCCACCAATAACGAGGCGCGACGCACCGCCTATATCCGCGAGGTGGCGGGGCGGGTCGAGGCGATTTTTGCCGCCGGTCCCATGGGGGTGGCTAAGCCCGATCCGGGCTTTTTTGCGCAGATCATCGAATGGTCTGCCCTGCCGGCGGGCGAGATCCTGCTGGTCGATGATAACGCTGAAAGCATAGACGCCGCCCGCGCGCTGGGATGGCAGGCGTTCCTGTTCAATGACGACACCCGCGAGGCGCTCCCGGCGGTGCTGGGGATGTGCTGACGCGTCAGCTCCGGCCCCGATCTACACCACCGTCGCGCCGAACAGGGCGCCGATGGCGGCGGTGGCGGCCATGGCGAGGGCGCCCCAAAGGGTCACGCGGGCCACGGCTTTCAGAACCGGCGCACCCCCCGCCTGTGCCGACAGCGCCCCAAGCGTGGCCAGCGACACCAGCGAGGCCGCCGTCACCGACGGGATCGCCAGAGACATCGGCACGAAGGCGGCAACCGTCAGCGGCAGCGCGGCCCCGACGGTGAAGGTCGCGGCCGAGGCCAGCGCCGCCTGCACCGGGCGCGCGGTGATCGTGTGCGAAATGCCGATCTCGTCGCGGGCATGGGCGGCAAGGGCATCCTTTGCGGTGAGCTGTTTCGCTACTTCCTGCGCCAGATCTTTCTCCAGACCGCGCTCGACATAGATCGCGGCAAGCTCTGCCAGCTCTTCTTCGGGCCGGTCGCGCAGGGCGGCCTTTTCCTTTTCCAGATCGGCGCGCTCGGTATCGGATTGCGACGAGACCGACACATATTCGCCCGCCGCCATCGACATCGCGCCTGCCACCAGCCCGGCAATCCCGGCCACCAGCACCGCGCTCTGGCTCGACGCTGCCGCCGCGACCCCGACGATCAGACTGCCGGTGGAGACGATCCCGTCATTCGCGCCCATCACCGCCGCGCGCAGCCAGCCAACCCGGTGCGCCATATGGTGTTCGTCGAATTGAAAATGCTCGTTCATACCGATCGTCCTTACCTGCCGCCGTGGCGCTACATTTACCTTGCGCCGCACCGGACCGCCCCGCATCCTGAGGGCAAACCAGATGGAGGTCGCATGTCGAATTTCACCCTGCTTGGCATTTCCGGCGCCCTTCGGCAAGGCAGCACCAACCGGCTGTTGCTGCGCGAAGCGGTGCGGGCCTTCGGGGCGGCAAGCTTTGTCGAAGCCGATCTGCGCCTTCCGCTCTATGATGGTGATCTGGAAGAGGCGTCGGGTATTCCCGCGCCGGTGCAGCTGCTGGCCGACCAGATTGCCGCTGCCGATGCGGTGCTGATCTCGACCCCGGAATATAACAAAAACATCTCCGGCGTGCTGAAAAACGCCCTCGACTGGGTCAGCCGGGTGAAGGGCAATCCGTGGAATGGTAAACCCGTGGCGCTGATGTCTGCCGCAGATGGCCGTGCGGGCGGAGAGCGGGCGACGAATTCACTGGTGCTGGCGATGATGCCCTTCCGCCCCCGGCTGATCTACGGCCCGGAGGTGTGCGTGGCGCATTGCCGGAGCGCTTTCGGCGAGGATGGCCGGTTGATGGACGAGCGTGCTGCCAAGCTGCTCGGGTTGTTGATGGAGAAGCTGCGGGGAGAGCTGGAAGTAGGCCCTAAGGCATAAGCAGGGCGAGCACCTGCCCGGGGGCTGGCAATCGGGGCGTTTGAGTGTCGCCATTTATTCCCGCAATAAACTGCCTGCCTGTCCGCGATTTGCTGCACCTCCACAGCGCCAGCCCGCCCCTTACGGGCAGGCGCTCGCCCTGCGCCTTCGGCGCGCACCGGGCGAAGGAAGGCAAGCCCACGCTACAAATTCGCCTCGACCCTAAACCCTTCGGGAATGCCGTCTTCGCCGTCGAGCACCAGATCAGCCATGGTGATCCCCACCATCGGCGCCATGCCAAAGCCGATCTTGAAGCCGCCATTGGCGATGAAATGCCCGTCGCGCCCCGGCCAGGCCCCCAGCATCGGCGAGCGGGTCTTGGCGCGCGGGCGCAGCCCGGCCCAGCGGGTCACCACCGGGGCTTCGGCAATCGCCGGGCAGGCGGCGCGGGCGCGGGCGATCACATCTTCGAGCTGTTCGTCGCAGGCGTAGGGATCGTCAAACTCCCGCTCGGTGGTCGAGCCGATTGCCACGGTCCCATCGGCATGGGGCACGATATGCACAGACCCCGCAAAGATCTGCGACAGATCGCGGGCGTCGTATTTCAGCGAAGCGGATTGCCCCTTGATCGGCGCGCCGACGGTTTTGCCGAAAATCTCTGACAGCTCCACCAGCCCGGCAGATCCGGTGGCCCAGACCACTTTGCCTTCATCCGCGGCCTCGCTGACGATCTCGCCCCCCAGCGCCTGCACCGCGGCGGCCAGCGCCGGGA
>JARRIY010000271.1:0-3060 GCA_037379985.1 Maritimibacter sp. | reverse complement strand
GCCTTTGGACGAGACCGTGGGCCGGGCGTCATTCCGGCAAAGCCAACCGCCCGAATAGCGCGGCACGCGCCGGGCGAGCGCCGGTCCGTCCCCCGGACTGGCGCTATTGCAGCATTGCGACATGCGGCGAGGCAGGCAGGTCGTGGCAGGCATAAATGGCATCGCTCAAAGATCGGGATGCGCCACTCCCCGGACCGACGCCCGCCCGGCTACCTCACGGATACACCAATACTCTGATCCGGAATGATGCAAACCGGCCTTTGCCCGGCGCCTTACGGCGCTATTCCGGCGGGTTCGTCCCAGCTAGCCAGATAACCATACAGGAACGAAACCGCCCTGCCCCATGGGTTTTCAGAAAACCCATGGTAAGCCTTTTCTGAAAAGGCTTCCTCGCCCCTTCACCCAGCCCATTAAAATCATTCCGACAATTCCGCTGGCCCCCTCTCGCAACCAGCGCTAGGCTCGCTAAAACCCATGTGAAAACCATGAAGGATCGCCATGACGGACGCAGCCACACTCACCGCACAAATTCAGGCCGAAGCGGGCGATGCCCCGGTGGAATACGGGCTCGTGCTCGGCTCCGGGCTTGGGCATATGGCCGATATGGTCGATGGCGTGTCGATCCCCTATAGCAGCCTGCCCGGTTTTCCCCGTGCCTCGGTGTCGGGCCATAACCCCAAGCTGGTAGTGGGCGATCTGTTCGGCAGCCGCGTCGCCCTGTTTGGCGCGCGCGAGCATTATTACGAACATGGCAAGCCCGACGCGATGCGCCTGCCGCTGGAGGTGCTGAAAGCGCTCGGGGCGGAAAAACTGCTGCTGACCAATGCTGCAGGCTCGATGCGCGGCGATATCCCGCCGGGCGAGCTGATGCTGCTCTCCGACCACATCAATTTCTCCGGCCTCAACCCATTGATCGGCGAGCCGACCGATGCCCGTTTCGTGCCGATGGCGGGGGCTTATGACGCCGAATTGCGCGAGATCCTGCATGCCGCGGCCAGCGCCGAAGGGATTTATCTGAAAGAGGGTGTTTATGCCTGGTATTCCGGCCCCTCGTTCGAAACCCCGGCCGAGATTCGCGCGATCCACACCCTTGGCGCCGATGCGGTGGGCATGTCGACCGTGCCGGAAGTGATCCTTGCCCGCTTTCTGGGCCTGCGTGTCGCCGCCATTTCGACGATCACCAATATGGCTGCCGGGATGTCGAATGAAGCGATCAGCCATGAGCATACCAAGGCGATGGCACCGCTTGGGGCCGAGAAGCTGGAGCGGCTACTGCGGCGTATACTCAACAAAATGTGAATATGTGAGCCATCGCGCGCGCGAAGTGTCGCCTTTTTCACGCGTCATGTGCTAGAGGAAAGCATCGAAGGCCCAGAAAACGCGACCGGGAACCTGTCATGCATTCCTTTCTGCCGATTGCAGAACTGTCTGTATCCGTGCCTCTACTATTCAGCCTGGGGCTGATCGTCGGCGTTTTGTCGGGTCTGTTCGGTGTTGGCGGTGGCTTCATCCTGACCCCGCTTCTGTTCATGATCGGCATTCCGTCGGCGGTGGCGGTGGGCACCCAGGGCAACCTGATCGTGGGCTCATCCTTTTCCGGCCTATTGGCACATATGCGACGAAAAACCGTCGATATACCGATGGGGATCGCGCTGCTGATCGGCGGCATCATCGGATCTTTCTTTGGGGTGCAGGTGTTTCACTGGCTGACCACGCTGGGTCAGGTCGATCTGGTGATCAAGCTCAGCTATGTCGGGCTCTTGGGCGTGATCGGCGCGATGATGATGGTGGAGGCGGTCCGTGCCCTGCGGCGGCGCTTGTCGGGGCAGAAATACAGCGTCAAACGCCCCGGTCACAGCTGGGTGCAAAAACTGCCGCTGCGCGTGCGCTTCCGCACTTCGGGGCTTTATATTTCCGTGATCCCGCCGGTGGGCGTGGGCATGTTGGTCGGGGTTATGGCGGCGATCATGGGGGTCGGCGGCGGCTTCATCATGGTGCCCGCGATGATCTATCTGCTCAATATGCCAACCAAAACGGTGATCGGTACATCCTTGTTTCAGATCACTTTTCTGGCAGGCTTCACCACGCTGATGCATGCGATCGAAAACCACACGGTGGATTTCGTGCTGGCACTCTATCTGATGATGGGCGGCGTGATCGGCGCGCAGATCGGCACCCGTTTAGGGCTGAAGCTCAATGCCGATGTGCTGCGGGTGCTGCTGGCCGCGATGGTGCTGGCGGTGAGCGTGAAAATCGGCTTCGAACTGGTTCTGCGCCCGGCTGAACTCTACTCGATCACCCCGCTCTGAAGGAGGCATGATGATAATCCAGCCTCCGATGCCCCTAGCAGATCGCGCCCGCCGCAGCGGGGCGGCTTTGATCGCGCGCGTCCTGTCGGCCCTCGCCGCTTTGCTGCTGATCGCCCTGCCCGCTGCTGCCGAAAAAGAGGTGCCCGAAGAACAGATCGTCGCCGGGCTGAGCCAGAACCGGGTGGCGATCACCACCAGCTTTGTCGGCTCCGAGATCCTGATTTTCGGCGCGGTGAAACGCGAAACCGCCACCCCGCCCGGGGCGCTGGGGGTGATTATCGTGGTCGAAGGCCCGTCGCGCCCGATTGTGGTGCGCCGCAAGGAGCGCCGTTTCGGGATCTGGGTGAACGCCGAATCCATCGAGATTCACAAAGCGCCGAGCTTCTATGCGGTGTCCTCCTCTGCCCCGCTTGAACAGTTGATCGCGCCGTCCGTGGATAGCGAGCTGCATATCTCGCCGAATGAAATGGTGCGTCTGATCGGGGCGGGCAAACGCACCGATCCGATCCCCTATGCCGAGGCGGTGGTGCGCATTCGCGAGGCTGACGGGCATTATCTGGAAGATCCCGGCGGGGTCTATCTGGCGCAAAAGACCCTGTTCAACACCCATATCCAGCTGCCCGCCAACCTGACCGAGGGGCAGTACAAGGCCCGCATCCTGCTGACCCGCAATCGGCAGGTGGTGGACGAGCACATCACCTATATCGATGTGCGCAAGGTCGGGATTGAACGCTGGCTGTACAATCTCGCC
>JARRIY010000270.1:0-7917 GCA_037379985.1 Maritimibacter sp. | reverse complement strand
CCAATCTCGAGCGCAACGATGTGCTGTTCATCGACGAGATCCACCGGCTGAACCCGGCGGTGGAAGAGGTGCTCTATCCGGCGATGGAGGATTTCGAGCTTGATCTGGTGATCGGCGAAGGCCCGGCCGCGCGTACCGTGCGGATCGAGCTGCAACCCTTCACGCTGGTCGGTGCCACCACCCGGCTCGGGCTGCTCACGACGCCGTTGCGCGACCGTTTTGGCATTCCGACCCGGCTGCAATTCTACACCGTGGCGGAGCTGCATGAGATCGTCAGCCGCAACGCGATAAAGCTGGGCGCGCCGGCCGATGCCGATGGCGCGCAGGAGATCGCCAAACGCGCCCGGGGCACGCCGCGGATTGCCGGGCGGCTGCTGCGCCGGGTGCTGGATTTCGCCATTGTCGAGGGGCAGGGGCGGATCACGCAAGCGATTGCCGATAATGCGCTGACCCGGCTGGGGGTGGACCATCTTGGTCTTGATGGGGCCGACCGGCGCTATCTCACCCTGATTGCCGAGCATTACCATGGCGGCCCGGTGGGGATTGAAACCATGGCGGCGGCCCTCTCTGAAAGCCGCGATGCGCTGGAAGAGGTGATCGAGCCTTATTTGCTGCAACAGGGCCTGATCCAGCGCACCCCGCGCGGGCGGATGCTCGCAAGCCGCGCCTGGACCCATCTGGGCCTGACCCCGCCGCGTGCGCCCGGACAGGCGGAGCTGTTCGAGGAATGAAGATCGACGAGGCGCAGCGGATCGCGGTAGCGGTGTCGGATATCTATGCCGAGAATTGCGGCATCGAACGCGACGAGCTGTGGCATCTGGTGAAATTGCAGGAAGAGCTGGGGGAACTCAGTGCCGCCTGGCTTTCGGCCTCCGGGCGCGGGCGGGATCGTGGCATGGACGCGCCGGAGTTGAACCGCGCGGTGGCGGATGAGCTGGCCGATCTGTTTGCCCAGCTTTTGCTTTTTGCCCATCGGGAAGGGATCGACCTTGGCGCCGCCCTGACGCGCAAATGGGGCCGGTATCTGCCAGAAGGCTGAGGTAGGATTTCCCCGGCCTTGGGCGATTTTCTGCCATTTGCCAGCCAAAAACAGCCGTTTTCCTGTGTCGTTGCGTCTCAGTGAGCGCTCGGAGCATTGCGCGAAAGCCTGCAAACTTTTATGCCGCTGAGGGGATGTGCAGCAATTTGGAATTGGTATCGTGACGCCGGACGACATACAGACCATGTTCACGAGCGGCGAAGCCTATAACTTTGCCCGCTGGGGACGGCCGATTGCGCCGATCGTGTTTGGGGTCGAGGATGCGACGCTGGCGACGATCAAGGGCGCGATTGAGGCGGTGGTGATGACGGCGGGCCATATGATGGCCGAGACCGACCCGGAATTTGGCGTCAACCTGATGATGTTTTTCCTGCGCGACTGGGCCGAGCTGCGCGAGGTGCCGGATCTGGACAAGCTGCTGCCGGAACTGAGCCGCGCGATTGACCGGCTTGAGGCGGGGCAGGCGCTGCAATACCGGGCCTTTCGCTTTGACGACAAGGGCGCGATCAAAACCGCGTTTTCCGGCGATGTATAAAGAGGGGCGGTTTAAGGGCGGCTTCTACTTCAGCCATGAGGGCTACATCTATGAAGACCGCAGCAGCGGCGCGGTGGGGCAATTCACCGGGATCGAGCGGATTTTGCGTGATGGGCGCGAGCTTTACCGGCTTGACTATCATGGCGGGGTGATCGTGCCGTGAGGGCCTTTCTTGCGCTGGATATTCCCGATGACTTGTTGGTGCCGCTGACCCGGCTACAGGCAGGGCTAACGGTGGGGCGGGTGGTGCCGGAGGAAAACCTGCACCTGACGCTGGCCTTTCTGGGCGAGATTTCCGAGGTACAGGCGCAGGATCTGGCTGAGGCGCTTTCGCTCTTTCACCATCCGGCCATTGATCTGACCCTGTCTGGCCTTGATCTGTTTGGCGGCAAGCGGCCCGATGTGCTGTTTATCGGCGGCCATGGCGACGGGCTGGCGCATCTGCATGAGAAAATCGCCCATCTGGTGCGCGAGGCCCATCTGGTGCGCGAGGCGGGCATCACACTGCCCCGCAGCCGCTTTCGCCCGCATGTGACCCTGGCGCGCTTTGGCAAAGACATGGGCACGCGCGATCAGGCCCGGCTGGGCGAGTTTTTGCAACTGAACGGTACTGCCAGCTATCCCCCCGCCAGCGCCGATACCGTGACCCTCTACCGCTCGCACCTGCGCGAAGATGGCCCGATTTATGAAGCGCTGGCCGAAGCTGAGTTGAGAGGCTAGCAAGCATTCCGCTATCTGCTGCGCCAGGCGCGCGCCCCGCTCAGTTGGAATGACTTTGCCGCGCATTCAATGGTTTCTCGCCCGTCCTCTTCAGGTTATGGAACCGGGGACTGAGGAGACCAAAATGACCCACCGCTTTCCGATCCGGGTGTATTATGAAGACACCGATTTTGCCGGGATCGTTTATTACGCCAATTATCTGAAATTCATCGAACGCGGGCGGACGGAGTTTGTGCGCTCGGTGGGGATTGATCAGAAGGCGTTGCGGGCTGAGGCGGGGATCGTGTTTGCGGTGCGCCATGTCGAGGCGGATTATCTGAAAGCGGCGTATTTCGATGACGAGCTGGAGGTGGTGACCTCGGTGCTCGAGCTGGGCGGGGCGCGGATCGTGATGCGGCAGGAGGTGACACGCGGGGGCGAGGTGATTTTTGCCGCGACGGTCACGCTGGTTGCCATGCATGAAAACGGCAAAGCGGCGCGGCTTCCGGCAGATATCCGCTCAAACCTGCAGTAAATCTGGCGCTTTCCCCGCCGATGACGCGGTTGTGTTGGCTTTCTGAATTGATTTGAGCTAGTTTCTGCCGCAAGAGCCGTCCGCAAGAGACGGTGGGATTTGAGGCAGGACCATGGAAGCAGACACTCTCGCAGCGGCGTCGCAGATCGATTTTTCGTTTCTGGCGCTGTTTCTCCGCGCAACATTGGTGGTCAAACTGGTGATGCTGCTCTTGATTGCGGCATCGTTCTATTCTTGGGCGATCATCGTGACGAAATTCCGTCAATACCGTCAGGCCAGGGCCCATGCGGCGGAGTTTGATCAGGCTTTCTGGTCGGGCAATCCGCTGGACGAGCTGTTTGACGATATCGGGCCGACGCCAACGGGCAGTTCGGAAAAGGTGTTTGCCGCCGGGATGCTGGAATGGCGACGCTCGCACCGGGCCGATGGCGGGCTGATTGCAGGCGCGCAAAGCCGGATTGACCGCTCGATGGATGTGGCGATTGCGAAAGAGGCCGAGGGGCTGAACCGGGGGCTGAGTTTCCTCGCCACCGTGGCCAGTTCGGCGCCGTTTATCGGGCTGTTCGGCACCGTCTGGGGCATCATGCACGCCTTTATCGAGATTGCGCAGCAACAGAATACCAACCTTGCGGTGGTTGCGCCGGGGATTGCCGAGGCGCTGTTTGCCACCGGGCTGGGGCTGCTGGCCGCTATTCCGGCGCTGATCTTCTATAACAAGCTGACCGCCGATAGCGACAATATCACCGCGGGTTATGAGGCCTTTGCCGACGAATTCGCCACCATCCTTTCCCGTCAGTTGGATAGCTGAGATGGGCGTGAATGTAGCAGGGGGCAAACCCCGCGCCCGGCGGGGAAGACGGCGTGGCAAGCATCGCGCGATGATGGCGGAAATCAACATCACGCCGATGGTCGACGTGATGCTGGTGCTGCTGATTATCTTCATGGTGGCCGCGCCGCTGATGACCGTGGGCGTGCCGGTGGAATTGCCGAAAACCGCAGCCACGGCGCTGCCGGCGGTGGAAGAAGAGCCGCTGACCGTGTCGATCAGTGAAGACGGCGCGATTGCTCTGATGAAAACCGAGATTTCACAGGAAGATCTGATCCCGAAACTGCGCGCGATTGCGGCGGAGCGGTCGGATAACAAGATTTTCCTGCGGGCCGATGGCCGGGTGCCCTATGAGGTGGTCGCCCAGGTGATGGGCGCGCTGAATGCCGGGGGCTTCAACAATATCGGGCTGGTCACCGATACCGGCGGGCCGTCGATGGGCGGGCAATAGGGCGCAGCCGTGATGCATCAGGCGCGACATTTCAATTCCCGATCCGCCCAGAGGGGCGGGGCTGTTGGGCTGGCTGCCGCCAGCGCCTGCGGAGGGATGCGATGAGGACCGGCTATATCATTTCTGGCACGGCGCATGCGCTGCTGTTTCTGTTGTTGCTCTTTGGCGAGTTTTTCTTGCCGGACACCGCTGAACCGCCGCTTTCGGTGTCTGAGGTCTCGCTGATCTCGCCCGAGGAATTTGCCGCGATGACTAATCCGGCAGTGCAAGCCTCGCCGGTGCCGCCCGCGCGGCCTGAGCCTGTGGCCGAACCCGAGCCTGCCCCGGAGCCGGTGGCGGAACCGGAGCCCACGCCTGAACCTGAGCCGCAGCCCGAACCCGAGCCGCAACCGGTGCCTGAGCCGCAACCAGAGCCTGTGCCCGAGCCTGAGGTGACTCCGCCCGCAGCCGACCGGGTGACGGATGAGGTTGTGGAAGCGCCTGATCCCACCGTGCCCACCGGGCCGGAATTGATTGAAGAGAGCACGCCTGCGGAAACCCCGACCGAAACCCCGGTGGAGGAGCTGCAAGCGCAAGCGCCGGAAGCCTCGACCACCGAGATCGTGACCGAAGCCGATACGCCGTCAACCGCTGCGCCGACGACCTCGATCCGTCCGCCTTCGCGGCCCACGCCGCCCGCGCCGACGCCGGTGGCCGATACGCCGGAGCCGGAACCTGACGCCTCGATCAATGCGGCTGCGGATGCGGCGGTGAACGTCGTCGACCGATGCGCTGCGCACCACCGTCACGGTGCTGGTGAAGATGGCGCAGGATGGCACACCGCAAGGCGTGTCGCTGCTGTCATCCGACGCCCCCAATGGCAGCGCCGAACAGATCGCCTTTGGCGCCGCCCGCCGCGCGGTGCTGCGCTGTGGCGCGCGCGGCTATGACCTGCCTGCGGAAAAATACGGGCAATGGCACGAAATTGAGATGACCTTTGATCCGACCAGTATGAGGATCAGATAATGGCTTTGTATGTTCTTATGATGTTACAAACCGGCATTATGGCGCCGATCAGCAAGAATTCCCCTTGGAGAGAACTCCCCGGGCCGACTACTCCGGTGAGCGAGAGGACACTATGACACACATTCGACTACTGACTTTTGTGCTGGCCCTGATCGGGCTTTCATCCGTCGCCACCACTGCCGCACAGGCCGAACGGCTGCATATCACCATTGATCAGGGGGTGATCGAACCATTGCCCTTTGCCAGCCCGAGCTTTGTCTCTGGCGGGGGTGAGGCCGCGCAATATGCGCAGGAAGTGACCCGGCTGGTGGCCTCTGATCTGGCAGGCACCGGGCTGTTTCGGGAAATCCCCGCAACGGCTTTCATTTCGCAGGTGACGAATTTCGATGCCCCCATCGCTTATCCCGATTGGCGCGCGGTCAATGCGCAGGCGCTGATCACCGGGGCGGTGACGGTTTCGGGCGAAACCATCACCGTGAAATTCCGGTTGTTTGATGTGGTTTCGGGCGAAGCGCTCGGCGAGGGGCTGCAACTTTCCGGCACCACCGTAGGCTGGCGGCGTATCGCCCATAAGGTGGCCGATGTGGTTTATTCCCGGATCACTGGGGAGAGCGGCTATTTCGACAGCCGCGTGGTGTTTGTCAGCGAGCAGGGGCCGAAGGATAACCGTCTGAAACGGCTGGCGATCATGGATTACGATGGCGCCAATCTGCAATATCTGACCGATAGCAACACCATCGTGCTGGCCCCGCGTTTTTCGCCGGATGGCAGCCGGGTGCTGTATACGTCGTATGAAACCGGCCAGCCGCAGATCTATCTGCTCGACGTGGCCAGTGTTGGCCGGGTGGCGCTGGATACCGGCGGGGCGGCGATGAGCTTTGCGCCGCGCTTCTCGCCGGACGGGCAATCGGTGGTGTTCTCGCTCGCCAATGGCGGCAATACTGACATCTATACGATGAATCTGAACGGCGGAAATCTGCGGCAGCTGACCAGCGCGCCGTCGATTGAGACTGGGCCGAGCTTTTCGCCCGATGGCTCGCAGATCGTGTTTGAAAGCGACCGTTCCGGCACCCAACAGCTTTACGTGATGCCCGCCAGCGGTGGCGAAGCAACGCGGATCAGCTTTGGGCAGGGGCGGTACTCCACCCCGGTCTGGTCGCCGCGTGGAGACCTGATTGCCTTTACCAAGCAGAACAAGGGGCGGTTCCATATCGGTGTGATGCGCACCGATGGCAGCGATGAACGCCTGCTGACCGCTTCGTTCCTGGAAGAAGGGCCGAGCTGGTCGCCGAATGGGCGGGTGATCATGTTTACCCGCGAAACTCAGGGCCCGTCGGGCGCGCCTGCGCTGTACTCGGTGGATATTTCCGGGCGCAATCTGAAGCGGGTGCCGACCCCGAGCGCGGCCTCTGATCCGGCCTGGGGACCGCTACAGCAGTGAGCGGATTCACAAGCGGTGTCAGCTCTGCTAAGCTGGCACCGAAACAGAACCATAACAGCACAATTCGAGACAGGAAAATTCGATGAAACAGTTTACGATTGCTGCGATGTTGCTGGGGGCGGTCGCGCTCAGCGCTTGTGATAACTCCAACCGCTTCGGGTCCGACGGAATGGGCGCCGGGGCTGGTGGCGCAGCGGTGCCCGGCTCGGTCGACGATCCGACCTCGCCGGCCTATTTCCAGGCCACGATCGGGGATCGGGTGCTGTTTCTGGTCGACCAGTCCAGCCTGAACCCGGAAGCGCAGGCGGTGCTGATCAAACAGGCGGAATGGCTGATGTCCAACCCGGCCTTTAACGCCACCATCGAAGGCCATGCCGATGAGCAGGGCACGCGCGAGTATAACCTTGCGCTTGGTGCGCGTCGGGCTTCGGCGGTGCAGGCGTTTCTGATCGACCGCGGCGTTGCGCCGAACCGGCTGAAAACCGTGTCGTTCGGCAAGGAACGTCCGCTGGCGATTTGTTCGGAAGAAGCCTGCTATGCGCAGAACCGCCGTGCGGTGACGGTGCTGACGGCGGCGGGCGCCGGGGTATAATCTTATCGGGGGAACACCATGAGGATCGTGAAAACTCTTGGCGCGGCGGCGCTGGTGCTGGGGCTTGCGGGCACACCGGTGGCGGCGCAGGATAACAGCCAGACGCTGGCCGATATACGGCAGGAGCTGACGGTCCTTTATGTGTCGATCCAGAAACTCAAGGTCGAGCTGAATACCACTGGGGGCGCTGTGGCGCCCTCGGGCAGCGGCTCGACATTGGACCGGGTGATTGCGCTGGAAAGCGAGCTGACCCGGCTGACCTCGAAAATCGAACAGCTTGAACACCGGGTCGATACGGTGGTCAGGGATGGCACCAATACGGTGGGCGATCTGGAATTCCGGCTCTGCGAGCTGGAGCCGGATTGCAATATTGCCGATCTGGGCGACACCCCGACGCTGGGCGGTGGTGAGCTGCCGATGGCCGCGACGCCGAGCCTTCCGGCCGCTGGTGGCGATCAGGGCGGAACCGAACTGGCCGTGGCCGAGCAGGAAGATTTCGACATGGCCAAAGCCGCCTTTGACGCGGGCGATTATAACGCGGCGGCCGATCAATTTGCGCGCTATACCCAGACCTATCCGGGTGGGCCTCTGGTGGGGCAGGCAAATTATCTGCGCGGCGAAGCCTTGGCCCAGATGGGGCAGGTGGCTGAAGCGGCGCGCGCCTATCTGGCGTCTTATTCGGGCGAACCGAACGGGGCGAACTCGGCAAATGCGCTGTAGAAACTCGGCGCGGCTCTGGGTGAGCTGGGACAGGTGAATGAAGCCTGTGTGACGCTGGCTGAGGTTGGCAATCG
>JARRIY010000269.1:0-3081 GCA_037379985.1 Maritimibacter sp. | reverse complement strand
TCCAGAAGTGAGGTCATCAGCTCGGTGGCGCCGCGTTTGCCGGGCAGATCCAGCGAGGCCCCGCCGCGAAACCGCAGCTCCAGCGCGGTGACGGGAATCGAGTGTTCCTCGACCAGCCAGGCATGCAGCCCGCCGGGCGAGGTCACTTCCTGAATATCCACATCAGCCCGGGCCGGCAGCACCGCGATCAGCAGAAAGATAAAGGCAGTTGCGATCTGTTTCATTGTGCCACCTCCGCAGCTGTCGGCTCCAGATAGCCAGTGACCGAGGCGCTTGGCACCAACACATCACGCGCCGCCTGCATCACGTCCTCGGGCGTGACCGCTTGCAACACCTCCGGCCAGGCTTGCACATCCTCGACGGTCAGCCCGGAGCTGAGCGCGCCGCCATAGCGCTGCGCCAGCCTTTGCACATTGTCGAGCGCGTAGATTTCAGAGGCGTGGATCTGCGCCTTGATCCGGGCAAAGGCTTCCGGGTCAGGCCCGTCTTGCAGAAATTTCGCGAGCTGTTCATCCAGCGCCGCTTCGGCCTCTGGCAAGCTGACCCCATCGGCGGGCACCAGCATCAGCGAAAAGCTGGTATCGTCGAGCGAAGTGCCGGAATAGCCCGCGCCGGTATGCACGGCGATCTGGCTGTCAAACTGCAGCGCCCGGCCCAGAACCGAGGTGGCGCTGTCACCGCCCAACAGCTCGGCCAGATAGGTCAGCGCGGCGGCTTCTTTCTGATCGCCCGGATCGCGTTCCGGGGCCAGATAATGCCGGGTCAGCATCGGCTGGGCCACACGCGGATCCTGCATGGTGATGTGCCTTGCCGCACGCGAGGGCGGCTCTTGCGGGCGTAGCCGGTCGGGCAGATCCTCGGTGGGTGCGAGCGGGCCGTAATATTGCTCGGCCAGCGCCTTCACCTCATCCGGCGTCACATCACCCGCCACGATCAGCGTGGCATTATTCGGCGCGTAATAGCGTTGGTAGTGAAACAGCGCGTCGTCCCGGCTCAGCGCTTCCATCTCGCGCCGCCAGCCGATCACCGGAATGCCATAGGGCGAATTGCGATACAGCGCCGCCTGCATTTCCTCGTCAAACAGCGCGCCCGGCTGATTGTCGATCCGGGTGGAGCGTTCCTCAAGAATCACATCGCGTTCGGTATCCACATCCTGCTGGCTGAGCTTCAGATGCCGCATCCGGTCGGCTTCCATCTGCATCATCAGCCCCAGCCGATCCGCCGCAACACGTTGATAATAGGCGGTGTAATCCTGACTGGTGAAAGCGTTATCCGAGCCGCCATTGGCCTCGACCACGCGGCTCAACTCGCCCGGCGCCATGTTCTCGGTGCCCTGAAACATCAGATGTTCGAGGAAATGCGCGATGCCGGATTTGCCCGGCTGCTCATCCGCCGCCCCGGTGCGATACCAGACCATATGCACCACCACCGGCGCGCGATGATCTTCGATCACCACGGCCTGCATGCCGTTATCGAGGCTGAACGTGGTCACCTCGCCCGCCGCAAAAGCGGGGATGGTGAACAGACTGGACAGGGAAAACGCGAGGGCGGGGATCAGATTGAGACGCAGAGAAAAACGCATGGGGCTCCCTTCGATTGCCCGCTCAAGCTAGGCATTTCGGACGGGCGCGCAAGCCATGCGCGCGCAGATGTGATCGGGATTAGTTGTCGATCTGTACTTGCGGATCGGGCGGTGCCGAGGGGGTTTTCACCCCAAGTCCACGCAGCCGTGCCAATTCGCGATGCTGGTCCAGCGCCATCTGTGCATATGCCTTGATATAGACATTCACGTTGAACAGCCGTTCCAAGAGCCGCCCATTATGGTCGCGCCGCCACTCAAGGTCTTCGGTCGCCACTGTATCGCGAATATCTTCCGGCACGCCGTAGCGGCTGGCGTAGCTGATCAGCCCCTGTTCGCCGGCGCGAATCTGCGGGCTGGTCACCAGATCGGGATTGCCGCCCAGCGCCGCCACGGCATCAGCCTCGGGCGTGGGATCGGCGAGATTGGTGCCGTTCGGGGTCGGTTCGGGCAGCTCGGTATAGCTTTCCGGCTGCACAAGCGGCTTGCTCGGCAGCACCCCGAACTCATCGGGCGTGTCCGTGCGAATATTCATCAGATGCGGATCGCCACTATCGCAGGCCGAAAGTGCCATCAGCCCGGTGAGCATGATCACCGATATGCCGAAATTGCCCCGCATAAGCCTCTCCTTACCCCAGCTTCGCATCCTCTTTACCGCATTCATTCTAGCGCGTCACGGGGTCTTCTCGTCGCTTTTCCCCGCGCCGGAAAACAGCACCAGGATCAGCGCCCCGAGAAAGATCGCGGCATCGGCGATATTGAACGACCACGGATTGCTAAATCCGCAGCAGGACATGTTGAGAAAATCCGCCACCGCGCCATAGGCAATCCGGTCAACCACATTGCCCAGCGCGCCTCCGACCAGCAGCCCCGCGCCGATCTGAGACATCCGCCCCAGCCCGTCGCGCCGCACCCACCACAGCACCCAGGCAGAAATCGCCAGCGCCAAAGCCACCAGCAGCCAGCGCGCCAGCGTGTCATGCGAGGCGAACAGCCCGAAATTAATGCCGCGATTCCACGCCATGCGGAAGGTCAGAAGCGGCGGCAGCACGTCGATCTGCCCCCGCGACTTGAGATCCATAAGCTGGACGACCCCGATCTTGGAGATCTGGTCAAGCGCCAGCGCCAGCGCTGCTGTCAGAGCCGTCCACTTCATCAGCTTAGTGCCGGAAATGGCGCATGCCGGTGAAGACCATGGCCAGCCCGGCCTCGTCGGCCGCTGCGATCACCTTGTCGTCATTCATCGAGCCGCCCGGCTGGATCACGCAGGTGGCCCCTGCCGCCGCCGCTTCCATCAGCCCGTCGGGGAAGGGGAAGAAGGCATCCGATGCGACCGCAGAGCCAACCGCCGGGCTTTCGCTGAGGCCAAGCGCGTCGGCCATACGTTGCGCTTTGATGGCGGCGATATTGGCCGAATCCACCCGGCTCATCTGCCCTGCGCCCACGCCAACGGTGGCGAGGTCTTTGACATAGACGATAGCGTTGGATTTCACATGTTTGCC
>JARRIY010000268.1:0-11396 GCA_037379985.1 Maritimibacter sp. | reverse complement strand
ACCTCGATGAGATAAACCACGCCCTCTTTCACCGCGAATTGCACGTTCATCAGGCCCTTGACCTGAAGCGCCAGCGCCAGCGCTTCGGATTGGCGGGAAATCTCGGCCAGCACATCGGCAGGCAAAGTATGGGGCGGCAGGCAGCAGGCGCTATCGCCCGAATGCACCCCGGCCTCTTCGATATGCTGCATGATCCCAGCGATATGCACGGTTTCGCCATCGCAAAGCGCATCCACATCCACCTCGATGGCGCCGGAGAGGTAGCCATCCAGCAGCACCGGGCTATCGCCCGACACCACCACCGCTTCACGAATATAACGGCGCAGCTGGTCCATATCACGGACAATCTCCATCGCCCGGCCGCCCAGCACATAAGACGGGCGGATCACCAGCGGGAAGCCGATGCTTTCGGCAATCTCCAGCGCCTGCTCGCCGGTGCTGGCAATCGCATTGATCGGCTGTTTCAGATCGAGCCGGTTGACCAGATCCTGGAACCGCTCGCGGTCTTCGGCCAGGTCAATCGCGTCGGGCGAGGTGCCAAGGATCGGAATCCCCGCCTCTTCCAGCGCATTGGCAAGCTTCAGCGGGGTTTGCCCGCCAAACTGCACGATCACCCCATGCAGGGTGCCCGCTTCCTGCTCAACCCGCAGGATTTCCATCACATGTTCAAAGGTCAGCGGTTCGAAATACAGCCGGTCCGACGTGTCATAATCGGTCGACACCGTCTCTGGGTTGCAGTTGACCATGATGGTTTCATAGCCCGCATCGGTGAGGCTGAAACAGGCATGACAGCAGCAGTAATCGAACTCGATCCCCTGCCCGATCCGGTTCGGACCGCCGCCGAGGATGACCACTTTCTTGCGGTCGGTCGGGCGGCTTTCGCATTCCACATCTCCCATCATCGGGGCTTCATAGGTGGAATACATATAGGGGGTTTGCGCTTCGAACTCGGCGGCGCAGGTGTCGATGCGTTTGAACACGGCAGTGACGCCCAAATTGATCCGGGCGCGGCGCACATTGTCTTCGTCGCGGCCGGTCAGCGTGGCTAGACGGGCATCGGTGAAGCCCAGCATTTTCAGCCCACGCAGCCCATCTTCGGTGACCGGCAGACCGTTCTTCTTCACGCCTTCTTCGGCCTCGACGATTTCGCGGATCCGGGCGAGGAACCACGGGTCAAAGGCGGTGACACTTTGAATCTCCTCATCCGTCAGCCCTTCGCGCATGGCCTGCGCAATGGTGCGGAAGCGATCCGGCGATTTCACCGTCAGGGCTTTCATCACCGCGGCCTTTTCCGGCGCACCTTCAATTTCGACCTCGTCAAAGCCGGTCAGCCCGGTTTCCATCGAAGTCAGCGCTTTCTGGAAGCTCTCATGCACGGTGCGCCCGATCGACATAACCTCGCCCACCGATTTCATCGCGGTGGTCAGCTCCGGTTTGGAGCCAGCAAATTTCTCAAAGGCGAAACGCGGGATCTTGGTGACGACATAGTCGATGGTCGGCTCAAAGCTCGCCGGGGTCACCTTGGTAATGTCATTGTCGAGCTCATCGAGCGTATAGCCGATGGCGAGTTTCGCGGCGATCTTGGCAATCGGGAAGCCTGTGGCCTTGGAGGCCAGAGCCGAGCTGCGCGACACGCGCGGGTTCATCTCGATCACCACCATACGCCCGTCTTCCGGGTTCACCGCCCATTGCACGTTGGAACCGCCGGTTTCGACGCCGATTTCGCGCAGCACGTTGATCGAATGCGTGCGCATCAGCTGATATTCTTTATCGGTCAGGGTCAGCGCCGGGGCGACGGTGATGCTATCGCCGGTATGCACGCCCATCGGATCGACGTTTTCAATCGAGCAGACGATGATGGCGTTATCGGCTTTGTCGCGCACCACCTCCATCTCGTATTCTTTCCAGCCCAGCAGGCTTTCATCGACAAGGATCTGCCCGACCGGCGAAGCATCCATGCCCGAACGGCAGTAATGGATATACTCGTCGCGGTTATAGGCAATGCCGCCGCCGGTGCCGCCAAGGGTATAGGCGGGGCGGATAATGGCGGGCAGGCCGATATCTTCCAGCGCGTCGAGCGCGATCTGGATGCCTTCGTCGAGATATTTGAAGCGTTCGCTGCCCTGCACCTGGCTCCAGGGTTTGCTGCTACCAGCCGGATAGGGCGCGGTGATGATCGTGGCTTTCGGGTTTTCGATGCCGAGCCGATCCATCGCCTCGCGGAACAGGTTGCGATCTTCGGCCATTTCGATGGCATCGCGTTTCGCCCCGATCAGCTCGACATTGTATTTGTCGAGCACGCCCAGATCGGCCAGCTCCAGCGCCGTGTTCAGCCCGGTTTGCCCACCCATGGTCGGCAAGAGCGCATCGGGGCGTTCTTTCTCGATGATCTTGGTAACGGCTTCGGCGGTGATCGGCTCGATATAGGTGGCATCGGCCATTTCCGGATCGGTCATGATCGTCGCCGGGTTCGAGTTCACCAGAATGACCCGGTAGCCCTCTTCGCGCAGGGCTTTACAGGCCTGAGCGCCGGAATAATCGAACTCGCAAGCTTGCCCGATGATGATGGGCCCCGCTCCGATAATCACAAAAAGACGCCACTTTTCTCATAGTTAATGCCGTGAATGGATAATATGGCCAACGCCTGAAGAACGGAGATACCGGTTTGCCCGTGACAATCGCCGCGAATGAAGACCAAAAACGCGCGCGCGCCTTGTTGCAACGCATGGCCGCACCAGAGAACCTACTCGCAAGCGGGACGCTGCTTTACGCGCTACTGGGTGGGATGTTTTTGGCTCTCATCGCTGTAAACCCGTTTCCAGTCGTGCTGAAAGGATTCCAAGCTTTCGCGCTATTCGGCTATCTTATCTACAACATCCTGCCGATCTGGCTGATCGTCATAATTTTGGCGATAGCGCTCGGTGTCGCACCAGTCAGGCGCGTGCTTCGTGCCCGCGCTGCGCGGACGCTTGTCGCTGTGGTTTATTGTTCCGTCTTCGTCTCGCTCTTCAGCCAAGTAAAAAACGGCATACCGCTTGTCTTCCCCTTCTGGGCGGATCAGTTTTTCACACGAATAGATGTCACGCTCCATCTTGGGCACCAACCCTACGATCTGATAGGATGGCTATCTGGGTTCGACACCTCGAAGCTTTCGCGGTTTTATCTAAATTCATGGGTGATTCCGGCGAGTTTTTTCCCAGCCCTTCTTGTGGCTTGTGACCCAAATGCTGAGAGACGCCGCGTCTTTATCTTGCTATGGATGGCCGCATGGGTTGTGCTGGGAAATCTGTTCGCAGCGGTGTTTCTGTCATATGGTCCGATTTTTTCAGATCTGTTTCAGAATGGACCAGCAGAGGCTCATGCTGGCCCGCTGGCACTGCTGGAACGGGCGGATGCGCGCGGTTTGCTGGCTTTGAAAATGCGGCTTTGGGGCGCCTATAGCGGTGAGGTTGACATGATCGGTTCCGGCATTTCCGCCTTTCCCTCGGTTCATGTTGGTATGGCTGCAGTGATCGGTCTTTATGTCTACCGCCTCGGTCGCGATCTCGCCTGCCATCAAGGATTGGCCGCGACTCTCAAGCGTAGCATATCATTCCTGTCGGCAGGTCTTGGCGGCCGCGCTTTATTCCGCTGCCTGAGCCTGCCCCTCAGCCCTTTGTGTTTTCACGCGTTCTGCCACATCTTCATAGAGATATCTACGCGTCATTGGCGCGGCGGACAGGCTTTTGCCGAATTGCAGCTGATAGACCAGCAGCGTGCCGACGCTGAACGACGCCTCCATCGACAGCAGGTAATAGCGCCACATGCGCACGAAGCGGTCGTCATAGAGGGCGCGGGCCTCGTCGATGCGGGTCATGAAGCGATCATACCAAAGGCCGAGGGTTTTGGCGTAATGCAGCCGCAACACTTCGATATCGGTGGGCACAAGCCATTGTTTGTCCACCGCTTTCTGGATCTCGCTCGGCGCCGGAGCATAGCCGCCGGGGAAGATGTATTTCACCAGCCAGCTATCGGCTTCATTGGCCGGGCCGACATGGCCGATGGTGTGCACCAGTGCCAGACCATCATCTTTCAGCGCCTGCTGTATAAAGCCGAAATATTCGTTGTAATGCGGCACGCCGACATGTTCGAACATGCCAACCGAAACGATCCGGTCGAATTTCTCGGTCACGGTGCGGTAATCGCAGAGGCGGAAATCGACCTGACCTTCCAGCCCTTCGTCGCGCGCCCGTTGGATAGCGATGGCGTGTTGCTCCTTCGACAGGGTCACCCCCACCACCTCGGCGCCGTAATCGCGCGCCAGCGTCAGCCCCATACCGCCCCAACCGCAGCCGATATCGAGCACTTTCATCCCCGGTTCGATCTGCAATTTGAGGGCGATATGGCGTTTCTTGGCAAGCTGAGCGGCATCGAGGCTCATCACGTCGCGCTCAAAATAGGTGCCGGTCGGCATCCAGAAACAGATCGTAGAGCTCCCCGGACAGATCGTAGTGATGCGCCACATTCTGCTGCGCCTTGCCCACCGGCGCAAACTGGCGCAGGCGCCGCGCCCCATGGCGGATGGCATCAAGCGGACGTTGAAACCAGGGCGACCCGGCAGCGTTGATATTTGGGATCATAAAGGCAAAGAAAGCGCGCAGATCGTCATCTTCGATTTCCAACGTGCCATCCATATAGGCCTCGCCCACACCCAGCGACGGGTTGGCGATAAGCTTCGCGGGCAGTTTCGGATCGGTGATCCGCACGGCCAGCTCTGGCCTGCCCTGCCCATAGCTGCGCACCGACCCGTTGGGCATGGTCAGGTGCAACGTTCCGTTTGTTACGATGTGCCGCAGCATCCGATCGAGAAGTGCAGTCCACATGACGACCCCCTTTCGTATCCCTGTCGGGACCCCGAATTCCGGCCGCGCACAAGCTTCTGTCGACCAGAATTTACCGTTTACCCACCAATTCTTTGGCAAGCAGGGCGGTTCTGTAAAGGAAAAACCTGAAAAACCTCGGGGAAAGCGGGCCTGACAGAGGCTCTGGCCTTGACTTCCCGCCGGTGGCGCGCTGTATCGGCCCGGATGACACAAGAGCCCCAGGGGACAAAAATGCACAAGTTTCGCAGCCATACCTGCGCCGACCTTCGCAAAGACAATGTCGGTGACACGATCCGCCTTTCCGGTTGGGTACATCGGGTGCGAGATCACGGCGGCATCCTGTTTATCGACCTGCGCGACCATTACGGCATCACTCAGGTGCTGGCCGACCCGGACAGCCCGGTTTTTGCCGAGGTTGAGAAAGTGCGCTCGGAATGGGTGATCCGCATCGACGGCAAAGTGCTGGCGCGTGACGAAAGCCTGGTGAACCCGAAACTGCCGACCGGTGAAGTTGAGGTGTTCATCACCGATATGGAAGTGCTGGGCGCCGCCGAAGAGCTGCCGCTGATGGTGTTCGGTGATCAGGAATACCCGGAAGAGACCCGGCTGAAATATCGCTATCTCGACCTGCGCCGGGAGCGCGATTTCCGCGAATACCAGACTCCGATCATCACAGCCTCCAGCCCCGAAGGCGCGCGCGACTTCCTTGTGCCCTCGCGCCTGCATCCGGGCAAATTCTACGCCCTGCCGCAGGCCCCGCAGCAGTTCAAACAGCTTCTGATGGTCTCGGGCTTTGACAAATATTTCCAGATCGCGCCGTGCTTCCGCGACGAAGACCCGCGTTCTGACCGCTCGCCCACCGATTTCTATCAGCTCGACATGGAAATGAGCTTTGTCGAGCAGCAGGAAATCTTTGACGTGATCGGCCCGGTGCTGGAAGGCACCTTTGCCGAATATGCAGGCGAGCGCAAAGTCGATGCCTATGCCGACTGGCCGCAGATCTCCTATCGCGATGCTGCGCTGTGGTACGGCTCCGACAAGCCTGACCTGCGCAACCCGATCAAGATGCAGGTGGTCAGCGAGCATTTCGCCGGTTCCGGCTTTGCGATCTTCGCCAAACTGCTGGAGCAGGAAGGCACCGAGATCCGCGCCATTCCCGCCCCCACCGGCGGCAGCCGCAAATTCTGCGACCGGATGAACAGCTTCGCCCAGAAAGAGGGCCTGCCGGGGATGGGCTACATCTTCTGGCGTGAAGGCGCCGATGGCATGGAAGCCGCCGGGCCGCTGGCCAAAAACATCGGGCCGGAGCGCACCGAGGCGATCCGTCAGCAACTGGGCCTCGGCGTCGGCGACGCTGCCTTCTTCCTTGGCGGCAAACCGAAAAGTTTCCAGCGCGTGGCCGGGCTTGCCCGCGACGTGATCGGCAACGAGCTGGGTCTGACCGAGAAAGACCGCTTTGCCTTTGCCTGGATCGTCGATTTCCCGATCTACGAAAAAGACGAAGAAACCGGCGCGATCGACTTCGAGCATAACCCCTTCTCGATGCCGCAAGGCGGGCTGGAAGCGCTGAATGGCGATCCGCTGGAAGTACTGGGCTGGCAATATGACCTCGCCTGCAACGGTGCGGAGATCCTGTCGGGCGCGATCCGGAACCACAAACCCGAGATCATGTTCAAAGCCTTCGAAATCGCCGGTTATGGCGAAGACGAGGTGAACAAGCGTTTCGGCGGCATGGTCAACGCGTTCAAATACGGCGCCCCGCCGCACGGTGGCTGCGCTGCCGGGATCGACCGCATCGTGATGCTGCTGGCCGAGGAAGAAACCATTCGCGAAGTGGTGATGTTCCCGATGAACCAGCGCGCCGAAGACCTGATGATGGGTGCGCCCAGCGAACCGATGAACGAACAGCTGCGCGAATTGCATCTGCGCGTGTTGCCGCAGGAATGATGCAGGCGGCGCTCGATACGCTGCGCCATTATCTTGACCGGGCTGAAGCCCTGATCGGGGCGGCGGATGACGCCGCCCTTTTCCATCGCCCCGCCCCCGGCATGTTTATCGCGGCTGGGCAATTTGCCACCGCCATCGGCATGACCGGGCGCGATCTTCTGCCCGCCGCCGGGCACAAAGCCCCTGCCCGCCCTGACGAACTCAACAGGCAAACGTTGGTTGCCTATGCGCAGGACATGCGCGCAGCACTGGCCGGGATTGCCCCCGCCGATCTGACTGGCAAGACCATCGCCCATCAGGCAGGCTTTGCCGCGCTGGAACAGGGGATCGAGGAGTATCTGCTACGCTTCGCCCTGCCCAACATGAGCTTTCACCTCACCGCAGGATATATCGCGCTGAAACAAGCGGGCACTGCGCTCGGCAAGGCCGATTTTGACGGGCTGCACGCCTATCCCGACGGGTTTTCCTGGGAATAGGCTCAACGCCAAAGCCCCGGAAAGCATCAGGCCTTTCGGGTCTGGGATTATCGGTTGCCGTCAGAAGCAGTCAGGTCAGGAACGCCGCCGTTGCTCAGCTGAATACATCATGCACATAGGCCGAAAGCACATCGAAGGCTGCGACGATCTTGTCAGATGCAAAATTAGAAAACGCTACGTCGAATATCTGAATCAGCGCCACACACATACCGACAATACCTGCCGTCAACACGATCCAATCAACAGCGACCGCGCCATCGTCCGAATAAACCAACTTGTCAAATATACGCTTCATAAAACCTACTCACATGCCTCACCGTGACTGGTTGGTAACCACAACTGAAGCCCTTGTTTCGTCCAATTATGACCGCAGTGCGGAAATTCTGCGCCACCAGTTTGCCGTTTACCAATTTTTCGATCATCTTACGGGGCAGGATCGATCCGGATGGTTTCCAAAAGTTTAACCAAGAGCAGACAGATGAAAGAATTTCGGGATATTGGAGCCGCTGTCACCGGCTGGACGCCGCCGCCCCGCCCGACTGGCGAGGTTATGAGCGGGCGCTATGTGCGGCTGGAGCCGCTCGACGCAGATGCCCATGCAGCAGAGCTGTTCAAAGCCAACAGCGCCTCGGATGCGATCTGGGATTGGTTGCCCTATGGGCCATTTGCCTCGGCCTCCAGCTATCACCGCTGGGTGCGCGAGCATATGGGCAAGGATGATCCGGTTTTCTACGCGATCCGCAACCTCGACAGCGGGCATTGCGAAGGCGTGGCGAGCTTTCTGCGCATCGCGCCTGAGGCCGGGTCAATCGAGGTGGGTCACATCAATTTCTCGCCTGCCCTGCAAAAGACCCGCGCCGCGACCGAAGCGATGTTTCTGATGATGGGCTGGGCTTTCGAGGCGGGCTATCGGCGCTATGAGTGGAAATGCAACGCGCAGAATCTCGGCTCGCGCCGGGCGGCGCAGCGGCTGGGGCTAAGCTATGAGGGGATTTTCCGGCAGGCAGGTGTGGTGAAGGGGCGCAATCGCGACACCGCCTGGTTTGCCGCCATCGATAGCGAATGGCCCGCGCTGGGCTGATAGGCGGAGCTGAAACAGGCGGGCGATCAACCCGCCTGCAAACGATCCTCGACCATGCCGGAAACCCGCGCCACATCAAGCGTCAGGCTGCGGCCTTCGGCACGGGCAGCGGCGAGTTTCCGTGCCGCATCTTCCAGCGCCGGGTCATGTGCCATACGGGCAACCCCACCAAGAAACTGCGCAGCATAGCCCAGCGTGGCGCTGTCTTTGCTTTGCATGATCTGGGCCAGATGGGTCAGATCGCTGGTCAGGGCTTGCTGGTCCGGCTCAACGATTTCGTCGGGCAACAGCCGCGGCGCTTTCGCATAGCCTTCAATATCAGGCAGGAAGGCCAGAATGACCTGCTGGAACAGCGCCAGACTGACCACCGGTTTGGCCAGAAAATCATCTGCTCCCGCTTGCAGGGCGGCTTCCTCGATATCGGGGTCGCCACTCATGCCGATCAGCACCGGCACACGCGGATTGGCATTTGCCAGCTCGGCAATTAGATCAACGCCAGATCCATCGGGCAACCCATCATCGATGATCACCACGGTGGGTTGGTATAGCGCCAGATGACGATGCGCGGATGCCAAGCTATCGGCCCGGCGCACACGGGCACCGGAATGCAGGCTAAGCAGGCGGATCGCCTCAGAGGCGTAACGGCTATCTTCAACAACTAAAACACTCATCCCCTGCAGCGGGCGCTCTGGCGTGGGATGAAGCACTGGGTAAGACCGGGTCAGGTCTTCGCTCATTGGTGTTCTCCTTTTCACAAAGGGAACCCAAGCACAGTTATGCTTAATCCAAGGTTAACGCGGAGCAATATGGCTGAGCAGTTGCGATAAATATCCCCGCCATGCATAAGCAGGCAGGGATTGAGGAGGATTGAGGAATGATCGGACGCCTGAACCATGTCGCCATTGCGGTGCCGGATCTGGAAGCCGCCGCCGCGCAGTATCGCGACACGCTGGGGGCCGAAGTGGGCGCACCGCAGGACGAGCCCGATCACGGCGTAACAGTGGTGTTCATCACCCTGCCCAATACCAAGATCGAGCTGCTGCACCCGCTGGGCGAGGGCTCACCCGTTGCCGGGTTCCTTGAGAAAAACCCCTCCGGCGGCATGCACCATATCTGCTATGAAGTTGACGATATTCTGGCCGCGCGTGACCGGCTGATTGAAAAAGGCGCGCGGGTACTGGGCGGCGGCGAGCCCAAGATCGGCGCCCATGGCAAACCGGTATTGTTCCTGCATCCGAAGGACTTCACCGGCACTCTGATCGAGCTGGAGCAGGTCTGATGTCGATCACCGCTGGCACCATCTCATTCGTCATCATCTGGTTCATCACCATGTTCGTGGTCACTGCTATCGGTAATCGCAGTCAGGCCGAGGATGGCGAAGTGGTGCCCGGCACCCATGAGGGCGCACCAGCAAATTTCCGCGTCGGGCGCACTTTACTGATCACCACCCTCTGGGCGGCGCTGGTCTGGGCCCTGATCGCCATCCCCGCCGCCTTCGGCCTGATCACCATGGATATGCTGAGCCTGATTCAGGTGGTCGAGTAATCGGATTACCCGCGACTGCTTTGCTCGCAGAAACGGGCGAGGTATATGGGCTAGGCAGCACGCTACACCTGATTACCCAAGCAGCCTCGCCCTATTCGCGCTATCGCCCTTTCAGGCGGTGATACATATGGGTGAAGGTGGCCGCCCCGATAACCGGCATCAGCAGGTTGACCAGCGGTACCGAAAGCGGCACGGCCATCAGCGTGCCCGCCACCCAGATCTGCCCGGCATGACGGCGGCGCAACTGATTGGCACCCTCGCGCCCCTCGCGGCGCATCGCGGCCATCTGGAAGAATTCTCGCCCCAGAAGATAGCCGTTCACCACATAGAACAGCATCGGCGCCAGCGGTCCGACAAAGAAGAACAGAATGAGGGCGATCAGGTTCACCCCAACAGTCACGGCGATCAGGCTGATGGAATCGCGCAGCGTATCCGTCAGCGGAATGCTCCCCACCGGGGTCATGCCCGGGTAATGCACCTCTTCCACCGCCTCGGCCACGTCATCGAGGAAAATGCCGGTAAAGGCAGCCGCGACCGGCACCATCAGCACCACCGAGAGCACGATCATCAGCAGCACCGTGGCCCAGCTCGCCAGCGATGACAGCCAAGTCACATCACCGATCCAGGGCAGAGACACGGAATCGGGCACGAACCAGCCGACCAACCAGGCAAAAGCAATCGTGGCCGCGGCCAAGAGGGCAATGGTCAGGCCAAGCCCCAGAAACAGCACTTTGCGAAACCGTGGATCGGGGAGCTGCCCGAGGGCTTTGGTGAAGTCGCTCAGCATCAGCTCTCGACCCAGCTTGTGATGGCATTCAGATCGGGGCGCGGGCGATCCGGCGGTGCCACGGTTTCGCTACCGATATTGATAAAGCCCGCAAGGCTCTCGCCCTCGCTCAGCCCCAGCCCTTGGCTGAGGAATACGCGGTCATGACTGGCCCAGCCGGTCAGCCAGTTCGCCCCCCAGCCAGCGGCCAGCGCGGCATTCAACAGCGCCAGGCAAACCGCCCCGGCGGAATAGATCTGTTCGATCTGGGGCACTTTATCCGAGACGACAGGGGCCGAGATTACCGCAACCACCAGATGCGCATCGGCAAACTGGCTGTGCATCTTGGCGATCTTGTCCGGCTCCACGCCCAGCGCCTCGCCACGCTGATCGACCAGCGCCGCCAGCCGGGGCATGGCGCCGCGTTCCAGCACGATGAAGCGCCAGGGTTCCAGCTTGCCATGAACCGGGGTGCGCGCTGCCGCGGTCAGGATCACCTCTAGCTGTTCCCGGCTCGGCACCGGCGTGGTCAGGGTTTTCGCCGGACGCGAGCGGCGGGAGAGCAAAAAATCAAGCGCGGGCTGGTTGGTTTTGGGCATCTGGGCCTCCTCACTGTCGCTTTCCATGTCGTCATGCCATGCGGCGAGGTCAAGCTATAGCGGGAAATCCCCGGCAAATCTCCGACCATTTGTTGCGCCGAAACGCTGGTCGCACCCTGA
>JARRIY010000267.1:0-5535 GCA_037379985.1 Maritimibacter sp. | reverse complement strand
GGTATAGGCATTAAATACGCCAGGACCGTCGGTCTGGCTGTCCCCACCATTCAACACCACGTCGGCCCCATAGGCGGGCAGGCCCATCAGGCTACCGGTCAGCGCGGTGGCAGCAAGCAGAGCGCCAATGCGGTTTTTCGAAATTGAAGCGGCGCGCCCCTGCGCGTCATTTGTGCGTATCGTCATGATACCTGAGTTCTCCTGTTCACAAATCATCGGCCGCGCCCCCCAAATTGGCGCTGTGCAACGGCCTTCCCCCACCAGATGCCGAAACGTGGCATGGCGTTGGAAGCGGTCTAAAAGGTCGGGAAAATTCGCGCGTCGGACAAAAGTTTTACATCGGGAAAATTAACTATAAGTTTTAACAGTTTCACATGTGCTGTTGCCGATATGTCGCGGAATATATGAAAACTACGCATCGCTTTTCGGCCCCCCAAAAACATCGTCTACCCATGGGGGAAAGATGCGAGATTCTGACACCCGGCAGGCGCAGATTTCGGCCGGATTGGGGAATGCTTTGTTACAATGCTGCTTGCAAAATCAACGCGACAAGCTCGGCCTGCCGCGTCGTGCCGGTCTTGGCGAAAATCCGTGACAAATGCGTGCGCGCGGTGGCGCAACTGATGCCTGTCCGTTTGGCGACCCCTTCACGCCCGCCACCATCCAGCAACTCGACGGAAAACCGGGCTTCTGCTCGGGTCAGTCCGTATTTTGATTTCAGCATATCCTGACGCAATCCGGCCAGATGATCGGGCCGCGAAATCGACAGGATAGCGGCGGGCGCAAACAGGGAGGGCAACCCGAACAGCCCTGTATCCGAGGGCAAGAAAGGCCTGACCTCAACCCGCAAGGGGGCCTCGCCGTCATTGCGGGCAAGTGCGATTTGCCCCCTGCTTTCATCGCCTTCCGCGACATGATCGCAAACCAGATGCCGCAAATCGCGCTGTGCCTCGTGATCTTGAGGAGCCAAGACATAGGGCTGTGTCGCGGTGTTGGCGAGCGTTCTGAGGCTTTCCTGCCCTAGATCGTCGGCATAGAGAATGCGCATGACTTTGCTGCAGACGATATGTCCAAAACCGGGCTCACGTCTGATCAGCGCCATCACCCTGCCGCACAAGGCCCGATATCGCTGTTCCCACTCCAACCCTGCGGCTTGCACAAGATGGGGGGAAAGGCTGACAAACTGCGCCTTTGCTCCGGTTTTTGCGTCACGCTTTTCACGTAGAGACAGGAATATCCGGACATTGTCGCGTGATAGCAGCTTCATGCTTAGCCAAGGTGCAGAGCGGTGCTGTGCCGATCCCTGCGGCCTTACTCCGGTCGGGAGCTCACAGACATGCCCAAGCGGCTGCTTGGTCATCAGCGTCAGAAATGCCTGATTATCATGCTCCAACTCGCTGACCGTCTCAAATCCACCGCGCCCCGTCTGATGCCACAAGGTTCCAATCTGTTGGGTGCTGAAATCGGCAACAGAAATGACGACATCCGAAGCGCTGCAATAGCGCCCAAGCAAACCAAGGACCCCTTGCCAGGTATCGTTCCCTGCAACCGTGCTGTGAAGCTGTTCCAGCAGACGAGAGAGATCATCGAGAGAATTTGCGAGCATTCGCCGGTTTTCGTAGCAGTCAAAGTGAAACCCAGAACACTACACGTGAAAACGAACACAGATGGGCGTGCAGGGGTGGAACCGGCAGAAATGATCCGGCTTTCCCGCTGTTTTCTACGAACACATTCAAAAACACGCCAACCATATTAAAGTAGCTTTGATACGGTTGAATACGCTTTCGTATTTTAAATATGGGCACATCAGAATAAGCGGCGTTTACCTTGCATCCCCTCTCCTGTCTGGCGCAGTGTCGCAGATATTGCGAGCGACCAATGACGGGGTAGGAATGAAACCACAAATTATGCTGACACGGGCCATAGCTTTGGCGACCACGCTGATCGGCCTTGCCACAACCGCCAGCCAAGCGGATGAGGTCTGGCTTGGGCCGAGCTATGCCTGTGCCAAAGCACAAACCGTGATTGAAAAAGCCATCTGCACCGATACCGAGCTGGCCGCGCTCGATCTGGCTATGGCGAAGCTATACAAACAGGCGCTCGCGGCCAATCCCGATGGGACCACGGCAATCAAAGGCGCGCAGCGCGCGGCGATGAGAGAGCGCAACAACTGTGCGGGCAGCGGAGATGATCTGCGGGACTGTCTGAAACAAAGCTATCTGGCGCGGATCTCAGCCCTGATGCATCAGAGCGGGTCGGTCGGCCCCCTGCCTCAACCCGGGATATACCTGCCGATCTGGCAACCAATGTCGAGCGGGTTGACTGTCGATTGGGTGGATGAAGCCACACTCAGCGTCGATGCCGTTGCGATCATGGGGGCCAAACAGGGCTGTGAGGCGAAGGGCGATATCGCCGGATCACCAATCTCGGGCGGGTTCGGCTTTCTGGGCACGACCGGTCGCGCCAACACCGAGCTGCCGATCCTGCGTGTGGTCGACAATATGCTGATCATCGTCAATGGCCCCGGCACCTGCACACCCGGTTCCCAATGGCCACCGGTCTGGCTGAAAGCGGATTGATCAGTCGCGGCAACCCATGTCGCGCAGCACATAGCCCTGACCCCGGATCGCCTGGATCGGCAGGCCCATACCGGTTTCCATTTCGGCTTTGGCGCGTAGTCTGACGATCACCGCATTCAGACTGCGTTGCCCGGCCTCATCGTCGAAATAGCCAAGTGTTTTCAACAAATCTGTTCGGGAAACGACCTGGCCAACGGCCTGCACCAAGGCAACGGCAAGCCGCGTTTCCTTGTTGGTCAGGCCAAAGCTGTTGCCATTTGGTGCGGTCACGCGAAATTCGGTCTTGTCCAGCTCCCAAAGCTCGGCTGACGGCCCCTCGCCCTCTCCGCTATCCGCCTGAGCCGTCATCGCAAACCCCGGTCGCAGGCAAATTCTGGCGCAGGAACCGTGCAATCGAAAACCCGTCCTCGTCTGGCAGGCCAATATCGATGATCGCAATATCGATCTCTTCATGCACCAGAAGCTGATAGAATTCCCGCGCGGACCCCACCGCATGGGCCGGAAACTCTGACAGCTGAAAGCAGTCCATCAAACTGTCGCGCAGGACAGTATCATCTTCCACAAGCGCTAATCTTGGCTCAAACTTCTGCGTCACCACGGTTCTCTTCAATCAAATTATTTGCGGGCGGCCTATGCGCTGACATCGGCTGCAATGGCAACCACAATCTGGCCACCGTGCCCGCTCCCACGCTATCCAATGATATCGTGCCCTGATGGGCTTTGACTATTGTTTCAACAAGATAAAGACCAATTCCCGCTCCGGGTTGCGCGCTTATGTCGCTGGATCGGTAGTATTTGTCAAAGACGTGCTGCCGGTCTTTCTCAGCAATGCCCCCACCCTGATCGATGATCTCAATTTGGGCCCCGCCATCGCCGGGATCAGACAGCACCGCGCGCACCTGAGTTTCGGGGCGGGAATATTTCAGCGCATTATCGAGGATGTTGACGACACAGGTCTTCAGCATCGCCATATCGCCGGTCATTTCAAATCCGCTTGTATCCTCTGGCATCTCCACAACAATCCGGCGATCAGGATGCATATGGGTGACCGCGTCAATCGCGTCCCCAAGCAGCTGATCCAGCCTCACCGGCACGCGTACAGGCGAAAAGCGGTTGGTTGCCACGCGGTCACGCCGCAGCCCGACTTCGATGATCTCGGTCAGCCGGTCAATCGCCCCGGCCATACGGGTCATCGCGATTTTCGGTGTATCCTTGCCCTTGCGCGCGGCGATGTTCAGCAGATCGAGATTGGTACGCAGAACGGCAACCGGGGTGCGGTATTCATGCGAGACCATATCAATGAATTGCAGCTGCTGGCGCGATGACAACCGTTCAGCCTCCAGCGCCTCTTCGGTCGCGCGTTTCGCCGCCACCAGCTCGCCGGTGCGCTGCTCGACCAGTTCCTGGGCGCGCTGGTTGGATGACAGGGCGAGATCCAGCGCATGTTGCTCGGCACGGCGCCGCTCGCTCTCGGCCCGTCGGATCCTGTAACCCAGAGCCAGAGTCATCAGCAGCAGGTGCATGACGCCGCCAGTTTCCATCGAACCCGAGATCCAGGGGAAAGCCGGGATCAAATTGAGATTGCGGGCAATGGTCAGCAACAGCGCCAGATTGATCGGGGTGAAAGACAACAAATAGAGCTGCGCGCGCAGATCACCAGCGAAAGCCCGGCCGATCACATGGACCAGCGGATAGAGGCTCAAAAGCAGCCCGATCAGCGCCAGTGGCGTGTAATAGATATTCCAAACCCCAAGCAGCGCGATCACAAAATCAAGCGGCGCAACGCCCAGGATCACCCCCATCACCAGCCAATATGCCAGCCGTGAGCTTTGCCGAAGGTTCAGAAACTGAATGGCGAAAAGGAAGCCAGACGCCGAGATCAGAAATGCGGAGGCTCCAAGCAGGGGTTGATCGATCAGATGCGCCGAATGCGGGGCGAGCGAAAAGATCATCGATGTCTGCCAAAGCGAATACGGGATCTGACTCAGCGAAAACGCCGCGTAGCTGAGATAATAACCCTCTCTCAGCCAATACCAGAACGCAAAGTTGATCACGGCGATCAGCAGACAAACGCTCAGAAATCCGCCGTTCAACAGCCAGAACTGGTGGGACGAGGCCAGAAAACTGTTCTGATCAATCAGCGAAACCGACAGCGCATTGGTGGTGCGGGTCCGGTATCTGAGAATGACCTGTTGCGGCCATGGTTTCAGCTCCACCGGCAGGAAAAGGCGCGGATCAAGCACCGGGCGATCCAGATAGGGATGGCTGCTGCCCAGCGTAACAGAGCTGAAATCAGCGGCGCGTTCAGGATCACGCACCAATGCCAAATAGATCAGCACATCGTCCAAATGCGAGGACGACAGCGCAAGATAACGAGCGGCTTCCTCGCCCGCCCCAATCGCAGGCAGCTCAAATCTGGCCCAGACATGCCCGGTGTAGTCGTAAGCGCCGTTATAAAGAGGCCCGACAGGGCGAAAGTCGGGCGCGGCGTCACCAAAGGCGATATCCGCCAGCGAAAGCCTGCGTGAGGGATCTTCAAATATGCTCAGGGCAAGATCCAGATCGGCGGGCACTTCGGTGCTGGCATCGTCCGCATATGCGCTCCCCGCCAACGGTCCAATCAGGCCAAGGCTCGCGACTAGCAGAACGACAAACAGCCACCAGACGGAATGCGCAGACCGCTCTTTTTTCACATCCGTTATCCCGCTTGTAATCCCATGCGTCGCCAAGGTCACTTGCTGCTCAGCCAAACCCGATCTGAACACCATTCCTAATCAATGCAATCAGATCTGTCATCCGCGCGTGGGGCGAAAGACCAGATCAGTCGCTGCGATCAGCCGGGCAAAGCCTTTGATGGTGCGAGCGATTTCAGTGCTGAGAAGTCGTCAGAGTTCGCGCTCTAATCGCTACAGGATGCAAAGATGCAAAAAAGGCCGTTTCCAGCACTTCTCAGTTG
>JARRIY010000266.1:0-3140 GCA_037379985.1 Maritimibacter sp. | reverse complement strand
TCGCCCGCGCACCAGCAGCGGCGCAGCCGTAATCTGGGGGAGCATTTCCTGTTCATCATGAACCCGCGCGAGCGGTTTGATGTGGTGGCGGGCGATACGCCCGAGGGCAACCGGGTGCGGCAGGTGATCCGCGACCGTGCGGCGGAGTATGACGGCATCCCTCATGCGCCGGAGCTGGGCAGCTACCAGAAGGGCGAGATCGAATGGTGGCAATATGGCGTCAGCGATGACAACGCCGAACGCCGGGATAAATGCCCGCTGAGGATGCGGAAGTGAGGTGCAGTCTGGTCTGCCGTGCTGTGCCCAACCCTGGGTGGGCGTTATATCGCCTCGCCCGGAAGACCTAACCCACGCCGCCCCGTAGGGTGCGCATTCATGCGCACCAATTTGCGTCCGGCTCCCTTTTGACATGCGGTGCGCCTGAAGGCGCACCTACGAGCTGACTTGACCGAAAGCGTCGCGCGTTCCTCCGGGGTCAGGGCTTCCTCTTCATTCCCCGAGCGTGACACCAACCCGACCGACCGGTCAACGATGCTATCCTGCGGTCAGGCGTGCAATTCCTCGGCGCCTGAGCCAGCGGGCCCGGTGCTGCGCAGATGCTGGCTTGGCGGCACGCCAAATTTCCGGCTGTAATCGCGGCTGAAATGGGTGGGGCTTTCATAGCCCACCTCATAGGCCGCTTGCGACACGCTGTGGCGGTGATCCACCAGCAGGGCGCGGGCGTCGATCAGGCGCAGATCTTTCTGATATTGCAGCGGCGTTGTGCCGGTCACGGCCTTGAAGTGCTCATGAAACGACGAGGGGCTCATACCTGCGATCCTCGCCAGATCCGGCACGCTCAAGGGCGCGCGAAAGCCGCCGCGCAGATGCTGAATGGCTTTGGCAATCCGGCTGGCATGGCTATCAGCCAGGAGCAGGCTGCGCAGCATGGCCCCCAGCGGCGACAGCAACAGGCGATAATGGATTTCGCGCAGGGTGGCTGGACCCAGCACCTTTGCATCGCGCGGATCGTCCATCATCTCGACATATCGGCTGAGGGCGGGCAGCCAGGCGGGCTCGACTGGCCCGGCGGAGAGCGAGCGTAGCGGGGCGCCTGAGACCGGCGCATCGGCAAGCTGATCATAAAGGCTGCGCAGCAGTCCGAGATCGAGCGACAGGATCGCGGCCAGATAGGGCTCGTCCGGGCTGGCCTTGGTAATCCGCGAGGTGACGGGCAGATCGTGACTGACCAGAAGCGTATCGCCGGGGGTGAGTTCCACGGTCTGATCACCAATCGAGGTGACTTTGGCGCCCTGCAGGATCAGGCACATGACGGGCTCATAGACGGTGGCCTCAATATCGCTCTCTGTCTCTCGCCGCAGCACGGAAAATTGCGGCAATCCGGGGGAACCGGCTTGTTTTGCAGCATGATAGCGGGTGCACAGATCGGTAAGTCGTGACAGGTCCATAGCGGCCTCCTGAGATAATCCTGTATCAGCTTGCACTGGCCCAAGCAGCAGAAACTTCGGCGGCTTGGAGGAATAGGCAGGAATTGCGGAGGATGTGGCAGGCGGGGCGGTGTAGATTTCGCTATCTGTTGTCGCAAGATGGTCACGTGACACAGGGAGTTCCAAATGTCAGCCAATCAAAGTCTGAACCTCAGCACCCATCACGCTTGCTACGAGGCGATTGATCCGCAGGGGGCATTGAAGGGCAGTGCCGCTGGCAAAGTGGTGTTCATCGCCGGAGCCTCGCGCGGGATCGGGCAGGCCACCGCCGTGGCTTTTGCCAAAGCTGGCGCCCGGGCGCTGTGCCTCACCGCGCGGTCAGAGGCGGCGCTTCAGGAAACCGCGGAACTGGTGCGGGCCGCCAACCCCGACACTGAATGCGCCTGCCTAGCCTGCGATGTCACCGAGGCGGCGCAGGTCGAAGCTGCTGTTGCCGAATGCGTGGCGCGTTTCGGCGGGATCGACGTGGCCGATGCGAATGCCGGCTATCTCGGCCCTTGGGTGAAGATCGGAGAAAGCGATCCGGAAGGCTGGTGGTATAATTGGGAGGTGAATGTGAAAGGCACCTATCACATCATCCGCTTCACGCTGCCCCATCTGATCGAAAGTGCAAAGGCGCATGCGGCCAAGGGGGGCAGTGGCGGACATTTGATCCTACTTTCTTCCATCGGCGCGCAGCTTCTGATGCAGGGCGCTTCGGATTATCAAACCTCGAAACACGCGATCAACCGGCTCTGCGAATTTGTGCAATCCGATCATGATGAGGACGGGATCAAATGCTTTGCGATCCATCCTGGCGGCGTGGATACCGCGTTGGGCCGCAATATGCCGGGTTTCATGCATGATTACCTGATCGATTCGCCAGATCTGGCGGCCGGGTTTGCTGTCTGGCTGAGTTCCGGGCAAGCCGACTGGGCCAAAGGCCGGTATCTGAGCGCAACCTGGGATGTGGGCGAGCTGAGCGCGATGAAAGACGAGATCCTGCGCGATGACCTGCTGGTGAACCGGTTGCAGGCAGGCTGAGGCAAAGCCCGGCACACTCGCCCGGGCCAGTACGATAGAAATTATGATCGGGCAAAAGAAAACCCCGCATGTGGGAGCGGGGTTGAGATTGCGTAGCCCCCGGTGCCGCGAACTGGGTGGGGGCTGTTGAGTGCGGCACCGGGGTGAGCTTCTCGCTCGCTACGTATGATTGTTTTGACGTCTGAACCGGGCGGCATTGGGGGGGCGGCGTGAAAAGAGCGGGGTAATATTGTGGCAAAAATGGGGCAACCGCACAGGAAATCGTTGATTCCGCCCCTGCTTCGACGCAAGCTGAGCCCATGAATATGGAGCTTCCGCCATCCTCACTGGCCCCCGCGATTGACGAGAAAGTGGCCTTCAATCGCGGCGAACTGGGCCTCATACTCGGATTATACGGGCGCATGGTTGCTGCCGGTGAGTGGCGCGATTATGGCATGAGCTTTCTGAAAGACGCGGCGATTTTCTCGGTTTTTCGCCGCACATCCGAATTTCCGCTCTATCGCATCGAAAAACGCCCGCGCCTGCGCAACCGGCAGGGGCAGTATTCGGTGATCAGCGTCGATGGGCGCATCCTGAAACGCGGGCATGATCTAAAAACTGTGCTGCGCGTGCTCGACCGCAAACTGATCC
>JARRIY010000265.1:3164-3615 GCA_037379985.1 Maritimibacter sp. | reverse complement strand
CTTTCACGTCTGCGTGAAATTCCGCCGATGTGTTTGTGTTGCATTAAGCGGCCCCTATCTACAAGGTCCGTAGGGGGCACGGAACGTGCTCCTCAGGCAGCAGTAAGGAGACCGTCGTGACAGCTCAGGCTCGTTTTTCCCCAATTCCATATCAGAGAACCGCAACGGCCCAACGGGTGCCGGTGCAGGCGTTCTATATGTTTGTCCTTGCCGTGGCCCTTGTGCTTGGCTCCGGGCTTCGGGCACAGGCGCGTGGCGTGCCGGAAAGCTTTGCCGACCTGGTTGAAAAGGTCAGCCCCGCCGTGGTTGATATCACCACCACCACCATGATTGCGCAGGATATGACGCAGCAACCGATGGTGCCGGAGGGATCGCCCTTCGAAGAATTTTTCAAAGATTTCATGGATAAGAACGGCAATGGCCAGCCGCATGCACAGCGTAGTCAGGCGCT
>JARRIY010000265.1:0-3159 GCA_037379985.1 Maritimibacter sp. | reverse complement strand
GATTTCCGAAGACGGCTATATCGTCACCAATAACCACGTCATTGACGGTGCCGATCAGATCCAGATCGAGTTCAACAATGGCGATGTGCTGGATGCCTCGGTTGTGGGGGCTGACCCCAATACCGATATCGCGCTGTTGAAAGTCGAGGCCGCTGAGCCGCTGAGCTTTGTGACCTTCGGTGACAGCGACATCATGCGCGTGGGCGATTGGGTGATGGCCGTGGGCAACCCGCTGGGGCAGGGCTTTTCGGTTTCTGCCGGGATCATCTCGGCACGTGGGCGTCAGCTGAGCGGCACCTATGACGATTTCATCCAGACCGATGCGGCGATCAACAAAGGCAATTCCGGTGGCCCGCTGTTCAACATGGAAGGTCAGGTGATCGGCGTGAACACCGCGATCCTCAGCCCCAGTGGTGGCTCGATCGGGATCGGCTTCTCGATGGCGTCGAATGTGGTGTCGAAAGTGGTCGATCAGTTGCAGCAATTCGGCGAAACCCGCCGTGGCTGGCTGGGCGTGCGCATTCAGGACGTGACCGCGGATGTGGCCGATGCGATGGGGCTGGATAACAGCAATGGCGCGCTGGTCACCGATGTGCCGGATGGCCCGGCGAAAGACGCCGGTATCGTGACTGGTGACGTGATCCTGAACTTTGACGGGCAGGACGTGACCGATACGCGGTCGCTGGTGCGGATCGTCGGCGATGCGCCGGTGGGTAAATCCGTGCGTGTGGTGCTGCTGCGCGATGGCGAAACCCAGACCGTGAAAGTCACCCTTGGCCGCCGCGAAGAAGCTGAGCTTGCCGCTGCGCCGATGACGCAGGAAGAACCGGCCACGCCGCCGGAACCTGCCTCGAAAGCGGTGCTGGGCATGACCCTGTCGGAAATGACCGATCAGATCAGCACGGATCTGGGCCTGAGCGCTGATGCAACCGGGCTGGTGGTGATGGATGTGGATCAATCCAGCGATGCCTTTGATAAAGGCCTGCGTGCCGGTGACGTGATCGAAGAGGCTGGGCAGCAACGTGTTGCCAGCATCGACGATATCGACGCCCGCATCAGCGAGGCGCAGGAGGCCGGGCGCAGCTCGATTCTGCTGCTGATCCGCCGTCAGGGCAATCCGCGCTTTGTTGCGGTGAATATCGATAAGTAACCAGCCTGTTTCCTGCCTGCGGGCAGGGCGGGCAAGGCAAGATCGGGGCCGCCTTTCGGGGCGGCCCTTTTTATTGGGGCCCTCCAAGGACGGGAGCGTGCAAATGAAAACGCCCCGGGATTTCCCGGGGCGCGTCATCGCCGTAATGGCGGTATTCTGTCTCGTGAGTGGTGGTTTGCCGAGGCGCGGCTTAGCAGCCGTGATCGACATACCAGCGGGTCAGGCCCAGATCGTCCAGCGCCCGATCCGACAGGCCACGCAGGGCGCGACGGGTCGCCTGGCGGGCTTGGGCGCGATAGATCGCATCGGAGATGTGTTCTACGGCGCGCGCCAGATGCGGCACGAAGGTGAAGCCGGTGGCACGGATGGTGTGGGCGTCGATACTGGTCATTGGGCTGTCCTCGGAAAGAGTGGTATGTTTGAAGCGCCCAATATCTGCAAAATCTTTCGGCGAGTAGCGCGATAATTGCATATTTTCTATGCGCTTTGTGCATGTCTCTTTTGACCGAATCGATGCCGGTTTTCGGAATTCATCTGGTGGATGTTCGCGTTTCGTGCTAATTCGTGGTTAAGCAACAGATAAACAGGGGCAGTGCATGCGTGTGATCGGGATTGATCCGGGGCTTCGCAATCTTGGCTGGGGGGTGATCGACACCGATGGTGCGCGAATCAGCCATGTCGCAAATGGCGTGTTGCATGGCGAGGGCGTGGAGCTGGCCGAGCGGCTTTTGGTGCTGTTTGACGGGCTGACCGAGGTGGTGGCGCGCTATGCGCCCGAGACGGCGGCGGTCGAGAAAACCTTTGTCAACCGCGATGGCGTTGGCACGCTGAAGCTGGGGCAGGCGCGCGGTGTGGCGCTGTTGGTGCCTGCGCGGGCCGGGCTGCCGGTGGGCGAATATGCCCCCAATCAGGTGAAGAAAACCGTGGTGGGCGTCGGCCATGCGGCCAAGCAACAGGTGGACCATATGGTGCGGCTGCAATTGCCCGGGGTCGAGATTGCCGGGCCGGACGCCGCCGACGCGCTGGCGATTGCTCTGACACATGCGCATTTCAGCCGCTCTGCGGGGCGGCTTGAGGATGCCTTGCGGAGGGCGAGCGCATGATCGGGCGTGTGGCCGGGGTGGTGGTCTATAAATCCACCGATCACCTGCTCGTCGATGTGCGGGGCGTTGGCTATATGGTCTATGTCTCTGAACGCACCCTGATGGCGTTGCCGGGGCCGGGCGAAGCGGTGGCGCTTTATACCGACCTGCTGGTGCGGGAAGATATTTTGCAGCTTTTCGGCTTTCCGACGCTGGTGGAGAAAGAATGGCACCGGCTGCTTATGTCAGTGCAAGGGGTCGGCGCGAAAGCTTCGCTGGCCATTCTTGGTGCGCTGGGGGCCGATGGGGTCAGCCGGGCGATTGCGCTGGGCGACTGGAATGCGGTGAAAGCGGCGAAGGGGATTGGCCCGAAGACGGCGCAGCGCGTGGTGAACGAGCTGAAAGACAAGGCCCATGCGGTGATGGCAATGTCGGCAGCGCCTGCGGCGAGTGCGGGCGGCGTGCCGGAAGATGCGGTGCTGGTGGAAGCCGATGCGCCAGCGGCTACGCCTGCACCGGTGGCGGGCAATCCCTCGGCGCAGGCCGAAGCGCTCTCGGCCCTTGGCAATCTGGGTTACGCCCCCGGCGAGGCGGCCTCGGCCGTGGCCACGGCATTGGGTGAGGCCCCTGAGCTTGACACCCCCGCCCTGATCCGCGCCGCCCTGCGGCTGCTGGCACCGAAGGGGTAGGGGCATGGGGCGGTATAAAAGGATATGTTCGTGTCCGACCGAGGGGGGCGCGATTTCGCGCCCGCCTGGGGGCGGGCGGACGCGAACCGGATCGCAAGCGATCCGGGGAAGCAAGAATTGGACGGCAATTACATGACCACACCCGATCCCACCCTGCGCCCCGATCCGCGACCGGAAGATAATGACCGCGCGCTGCGTCCGCAGATGCTGGCCGATTTCATCGGGCAGGCCGAGGCGC
>JARRIY010000264.1:0-3197 GCA_037379985.1 Maritimibacter sp. | reverse complement strand
GCCGCTGGGGCCGCGCAAGGTGCTGGGCGTGATCTGGGGGCCGGGCGAGGGTGGCTTTGATGCCTCCAAACTGCGCTCGGTGATCCGGGTGCTGGATGTGGCGCCGATGCGCACGGAAATGGCCGAGTTTCTGACCCGCGTGGGCGATTATACCCTCACCCCAATGGCGCAGATGCTGCGCCTTGCCACCCGCGCGCCGGGGCTGACCGATCCGCCGTCTATGCGCAAGATCTACCGGCTGGGCAATGGCGAGGCCGAACGGATGACCGATGCGCGCCGCCGGGTGATTGAAACGCTCAGCGAATACGGCGGTTTAGCCTTCACCCTTGGCGAACTGGCCGAGATGGCAGGCGTCACAACATCGGTGGTGAAAGGGCTGGTGAAACTAGGGGCCGTGCGCGAAGAGCAAAGCCCGCGCGATCTGCCTTTCCCGCATCTTGATCCCGACGCGCCGGGCAAAGCCTTGTCGGACGATCAGGCCAGAGCAGCAGAGGCGCTGAGCGCTGGTATCCAGTCGGGCCATTACGGCACCACACTTCTGCGTGGCGTCACCGGCTCCGGTAAAACCGAGGTCTATCTGGAAGCGGTGGCCGAAACTCTGCGCAAAGGCCGACAGGCGCTGGTACTGCTGCCCGAGATTGCTCTGACCTCGGAATTCCTGAAACGGGTCGAGGCACGGTTTGGCGCCCGCCCCGCCGAATGGCATTCCGGCGTGACCATGACCGAACGCCGCCGGGTCTGGCGGATGCTGGGCGAGGGCGCGGCGCAGCTTGTGGTCGGCGCGCGCTCGGCCCTGTTCCTGCCGTTTCGCGATCTCGGACTGGTGGTCGTCGATGAAGAACACGATCAGAGCTATAAGCAGGAAGACGGCGTGCATTATTCCGCCCGCGATATGGCGGTGTTGCGGGCCTCGATCAATTCGGCGCAGGTGGTGCTGGCTTCGGCCACGCCCAGCCTTGAAAGCTGGGCCAATGCCGAGGCGGGGAAATATACCCGCCTCGATCTCGCCAGCCGTTTCGGCCCGGCAGTAATGCCCGAGCTGCGCGCGATTGACATGCGCGACGAAGACCTGCCCGCCAGCCATTGGGTATCGCCGACGCTTGAGGCACATATCCGCAGCCGGATGGAGCTGGGCGAACAGGCGCTGCTATTTCTCAATCGTCGTGGCTATGCGCCGGTGACGATCTGCCGGGCCTGCGGGCACCAGATCGGCTGCGATCATTGTGACGCGCGGATGGTTGAACATCGCTTTCTGAAACGCCTCGTTTGCCACCAATGCGGCGAGACCAAGCCGATGCCTGAAGCCTGCCCCTCCTGCGAGGTCGAGGGCAAGCTTGCCCCGGTCGGGCCGGGGGTGGAACGGCTGGCCGAAGAGGTGCGCGAACGCTTCCCCGATGCAAGGGTGGCGGTGCTGTCATCAGACCTTTTTGCCTCGGCCCGGGCGCTGAAAGCGCAGGTCGAGCTGATCGCACAGGGCGGGGCTGACATAATTATCGGCACACAAATGGTCGCGAAGGGCCACAACTTCCCGTTGTTAACCCTTGTCGGTGTGATTGATGCTGACCTCGGTTTGCAGGGCTCTGATCTGCGTGCAGCCGAGAAGACTTTTCAGCTTTTGCGGCAGGTTGCAGGTCGGGCCGGGCGGGCGGAAAAACCGGGGCTGGCGCTGCTGCAAAGCTTCCAGCCAGAGCACCCGGTGATCCGTGCAATCCTGTCTGGTGACGAGGAGGGGTTCTGGCGGGCCGAGGCCTTTGAACGGCGCGAAGCCGGGGTGCCACCCTATGGCCGAATGGCCGGAATCGTCATATCTGCTTCAACCGCCGAGGCAGCGTTCGATCTGGGCAACGCGCTTGCACGAAGTGATGCGGCCCTGCGACAAATTGGCGCGCAGGTCTATGGACCGGCCCCGGCGCCGATCGCCCGCGTGCGCGGACGCCACCGTGTGCGCCTGCTTGTTAAGGCTGGGAAAGGCACCGCTCTGCAACCGGCGCTGCGCAGTTGGATAGGCCAGTTCACGCCGAAAGGTGATACTCGCCTTATAGTTGATGTTGACCCGCAGAGTTTCTATTAACTATATCTTAAGAAGCCCTATTTATGGCTGCTATGTGCCGCGGATGTACCGTATTTTGGATACATTCAAGAAAGTACCAGTAAACAGGGAGGATGTACCTTGCCCAGTAAAGTTATTGAAGTGTGCTATGATGTGGATCGTATTCCGGGCTGCTCCAATCAAAATCCTCAAAATCCGACGGCCCTCAGTTTTCGCGATGCTGCCCTTCGCGTGGTGGAAGACGCTCTGCTCATGGCAGATCTCGGCGCTGGGATTGATGCCTCTGTCGGAGCAGGAGAGGTGAGCTTTCGTGTGGTTGTTGCCGATTTCGAAGAAGCCGAACGCGCGATCTGGGATGCGGTGTGGAACACGCCCTACCACGCGATCCGCGAACTCATGCGCTATTGGGAGGCCGATCTGGCTGCCTGATTTAGCGAGGCAAGCGGGGCGGCCCAGCCGCCCCTGACCCATTGCCTGCAATCCTTCTCAAAATGAGTGACACACCAGCGAGCGCATTCCCGACCGGAATGCGCTTTTCACTCGCACCATAGCGCGCAACCGGATAATCAGCGCCTATGGCGAACAGAACCCTGACCCTTGAAGAGGCGCAAAGCCTGCCGCGCTGGCGCCAGCCGGTGGCCTTGCTCATGCTGATGGCCACGGCCATGCCCTTGGCCTTTTCCACCTGGTCGGCGCTCCTGAATAATTTCGTGATCGAGGCCGGGGGCTTTACCGGCGTCGAAATCGGCTGGCTGCATACACTGCGCGAAATCCCCGGCTTTCTGGCCATCGGGGTGATCGTGTTGATCATGTTTCTGCGCGAACAGCTTTTGGCCGTGATCGCGCTGGCGCTGCTGGCCGCCAGCACCGCCGTTACCGCCTGGTTCCCTTCGCTCGCCGGGATTCTGACCATCACCATGCTCAGCTCGCTGGGCTTTCACTATTACGAGACGGTCAACCAATCGCTGCAACTGCAATGGATCGCCCGCGCCCGTGCCCCGCAGCTTCTGGGCTGGCTGGTCGCCATCGGCTCGGGGGCCTCGCTTCTGGCCTATGGGCTCTTGGTGGCGACCTGGAAAAGCTTCGATCTCAGCTATAATTTCGTCTATCTCACCGCCGGGGGGATATCTCTGGCGCTGGTGCTTTT
>JARRIY010000263.1:0-6594 GCA_037379985.1 Maritimibacter sp. | reverse complement strand
CTCGATCTGGGGGCTGATCTGGTGGTGGCTTCGGATACCAAAGCGCCGGGAGGGCATTCCGATCTGCTCATGGGCCATGTGGCCAGCCGCGATGACGCTCTGATGGCGCGGGTGAAAAACTGGCGGACCATGGCGGGGGCGATCCCGGGCACGCTGGAAGCCTGGCTGCTCTACCGCTCGCTGGAAACGCTGGAGCTGCGCTTTGATCGCATGTGCGAAAATGCGGGCGTGATCGCGGCGCGGCTGGCCGATCATCCGAAGGTCTCGGCGCTGCGCTATCCCGGGTTGGCGGGCGATCCCTCGCATAAACTGGCACAGAAACAGATGCGTCGCATGGGCTTTGTGATCGGCTTTGAGCTGGTGAGCGAAGTGGCGGCGGAGCATTTCATCAATGCCTGCCCGCTGATCACTCCGGCCACATCCTTTGGCGGGGTTCATAGCAGCGCCGAACGCCGGGCACGCTGGGGCGATGACGTGCCCCCGGGCTTTGTGCGGCTGTCGGTGGGGACGGAACCGGTCGAGGTTCTTTGGGCGGCGATGGATGAGGCGCTGCGCGGGTAGGGCGCGCCTTAAATCAAACTGCACATCAATAATGCTTCCCCGCCCGAATAGCGCCTTTAGGCGCCGGGCGAGCGCCTGTCCGTCCCCACGGACTGACGCTATTGGAGCGTCGCGACACGCGGTGAGGCAGGCCATTTGTGGTGGGCATAAATGGCGACGCACATAGCCAGGGATGCGCCAGCCCACGGACAGGCACTCGCCCGACTTATGCCTCCCAAATGAAAACGCCCGCCAAATGGGCGGGCGTTTCTTTACTTATTGCCAGTTGCGCTTACTTCCAGCAGCTCACCAGCACGGTCATATCGCTGGCCTGTTTGCTCAGCGCATAGGGGCTGAGCGGGGCGGCATCCATGCTCACTTCCGGCTCGATCTCATTGGCCGTCAGGAAGGTGCTGAGCGCGGTGGATTTCGCGGCAAAGCCGACATTGGCGGGCAGCAGTCGGTCGCCTTCCGGCGTGGCCAGAAGCATCCCGGCAACCGAGCCGCTCGCATCCAGCACCGGGCCGCCAGTATCGCCATCCTGCGCTTTGATATCCAGACGGTCGAGCGTGGTTTCCCCCGCAAGGCCCTTGATATCGGCCAGCGTGCCAAAGGTCAGCGTCGGCGATGACAGACGCCCACCGAAGGAATAGCCGGAAACCGACAGATCGGATTGCAGGCGCGGGTCGCTGTCGAGGAAGCGGGCATAGCCGATCGGGGCGAGGGTTTCAGTCGGCATCAGCAGCGCCAGCCCAAGATCATCATCCGTTGCCGCAACCGTGGCGGTGTAGTTCTCGTCCAGCGTGATCCGCCCGCATTGCGCCACGGCTTCCGTGGTGGTCAGCACCGCGCCGCCTGCCGAGACATAGAAGCCCGAGCGGGCTTTTTCGGCCCGGCGAATCTCCAGCCCCGAGATCAGGTCAATCGACTGCGTAGCCTGATCCAGCCCGGCATTGTCGGGCATCGCCACATCGCCGGTCGAGGCAAAGCTCGATTGCATCGCGTCGATCACCATGCTGCGGCGCTTGTCGAGCTCAAAGCTCATTGCGCCGGTTTCAGGATCGGTGACTTTCTCACCGCGCGGCCAGATCAGCATATAGCCTTTCACCGCACCATCGATGAGCGTGGCATAGATATCGGTGATGATCTCGGCGTTTTCGCCATGGATGCGGAAGCTGCTATCGCCCCGGCTGCGCTCGCCATCCACCGGCACGACCGAGAGCGTTTGCAGGATGTCATAGAGACCATAGAGCGTTGCCTTGTCGCCGCGCTGGCTGATCAGGATCACCCGCACGCCCTTGTCGCCTTCGTAATAGGCAAACGGGGCCTGATTATGCGAGAAGCTGACCATCGCGGTGGGGATGGTGATTTCAATCCCGGCAGCCTGATCGGTGATCTGCCCAAGCCCCAGCGAGGCGAGCATATCATTATAGCGTTTCATCAGCATCGCGCGCTGGCGGCTGGTCAAAACGCCGGTCGGGTCATAGCCCTCGGCCTCTTGCCAATCGGCCATGGCGCCACGGGTGCCGGGGCCAAAATCGCCATCAATCAACGACTTGTAGAAGCCTTCCCATTGCAGCGCGACCTGCAGCGCTTTGCGCTGATCGCTGTCGAGCGCGCGTTCGGATTGCAGCGCTTCTTTCCGGGTCTCATCGGGCAGCATGATTTCCGGCTCGGGCTCAGGGGTCGGCTCTGCCACGGCAGGTGCTTCGTCTTCTGCTGCGGTTTCATCCGTCGCGGCAGGGGCTTGCGTGGCGCTGTCATCGCTTGCCGTTTGGGCATTGCCGCCAATCGGCCAGAACTGCATGGAGAAGCCTGCAGTGTCGGTCAGGAATGCATCCGAAGGGATGGTGCCATTCAAGCGCATATTGACCAGCTCGTCGGTCGCGCTTTTTTCATCGAAGGGGCCGATAGCAATGGCATACCAGCCACTATCGCTCAGCCGGAACCCAGCAACATTCGACAGCGCCGCATCATATTGGCGGGCCGCTTCCTGCGCTTCCGTCAATGTGGGCTTGGCTTCGATCTGGATCCAATAACTCTGCTGAGCCCAGGCGCCCCCGGCGCCGGTCAGGGTCAGAAATAACACAATCGCGGAAAGAATGCGGGTCATAGGGCCTGCCTTTGAAGAGTAGCTGAAAACCGTTCGCGCCAGTAACACCATGCATAGGGGGGAGGTCAAGAACACGCGCGCGCGATACGGGCCACCTGTTGCATTGGTACCTGTTACGATTGACGCTTTCCGGCGTAGCGCCTATTCAGAGCGCGCTCATCCAGAGAGGCGCGATATGGCCGAGACCAAACCGACCCAACCGAAATCATTCCAGGAAATCATCCTGCGGCTTCAGGCCTATTGGGCCAGCAAGGGCTGCGCGGTGTTGCAGCCCTATGATATGGAAGTGGGCGCTGGCACCTTTCACCCGGCCACCACCCTGCGCGCGCTGGGCAGCCAGCCCTGGGCCGCGGCCTATGTGCAGCCCTCGCGCCGCCCCACCGATGGGCGCTATGGCGAAAACCCCAACCGGCTGGCCCTCGCGCCGCCCCACTGATGGGCGCTATGGCGAACACCCCAACCGGTTGCAGCATTATTATCAATATCAGGTGCTGATCAAACCCAGCCCGCCTGATCTCCAGGCGCTTTATCTGGGCAGCCTTGAGGCCATCGGCATCGACATGGAGCTGCATGACATCCGCTTTGTCGAGGATGACTGGGAAAGCCCGACTCTGGGCGCCTGGGGCCTTGGCTGGGAAGTCTGGTGCGACGGGATGGAAGTCAGCCAGTTCACCTATTTCCAGCAGGTCGGCGGGCATGATTGCCGCCCGGTGGCGGGCGAGCTGACCTATGGTCTCGAACGTCTGGCCATGTATGTGCTCGGCATCGACCATGTGATGGAAATGCCGTTCAATGACCCGCAAGCCCCCATCGCGCTGAAATACGGCGACATTTATAAGCAGACCGAGATGGAATATTCGCGCCACAACTTCGACGTGGCCGATACCGAAAAGCTGCTGCGCCATTTCGAGGATGCCGAGGCCGAATGCCAGTCGATTCTTGATCACCCGGCAGAAGACCCGAAAACCGGCAAGCGCATCATCATGGCGCATCCGGCCTATGATCAATGCATCAAGGCCAGCCACATCTTCAATCTGCTCGATGCGCGCGGGGTGATCTCGGTCACCGAACGTCAGGCCTATATTGGCCGGGTGCGGGCGCTGGCGAAAATGTGCGCCGATGCCTTTGTGCAAACCGAAGCGGGAGGGAATGCAGCATGAGCTTTCGTCTGATATTCGAAGCCAGCGAAGCGGGTCATCATTTCTATGGCTCCGATCAGTTTTCCACCGCCGAATGGCGCCATTGCATCCGCTATGAGGCGCGCTGCATCGAGGATTTCGAGACCGACCTGTCGAAAAACGCGCAGGAATGGGGCTCGATTGACGGGGTCACGGCGGCGGCCACGCTGGTGGTGGAACCCTTGCGCACCGAACGGGTGCTGCCCTCGGTCTATCTCTATCCCGGTGAGGATGGGAAATTGTCGCGGATCGAGGCTTTCGCCCATGTGCCGACCTCGTTTTCCGAAAGCCTGACGCCGACCACCAAGATCCGCATGAAGATCGCGTTCCGTCAGGACTGGCACAGCCTGTTCGAAATGGATGGCGGAGACCGGCTGGGCAATCGCTGTTCGATCAAGGAAGGCAACAATGTCGTCATCGAATTTATCGAGGGCGAATAAGTGCCGGGGAAATATATCGGGGGCCTGATCGTGCTTATCTCGCTGATCTTTGGCGCTGTGGTCTACTGGACCCAGGAATACGCGTATTACACGCCGGTGGCGGCGGATGCGGCCGAGGTCACGCTGGTCAATGTGGCGACCGGCGCGCCTGAGCCGATGGCGATTTCTGGCTTTGAAGGCACCGATTCCGACAGCTCGCCCATTCGCTACCGCGCCTGTTTCCATGCCGAGCAAAGCCTGGCGACCCTGACCGAGACCTTCCAGATCTATGACGATCCGACCCCGCTGATCGCACCGCGCTGGTTCGATTGCTTCGATGCCAACGCCATTGGCGAGGCGCTGGAAAATGGCGAGGCGGTAGGCTTTCTCAGCCAGAAAGACATTCATGACGGCGTTGACCGAGTGGTCGCCGTCTTCCCCGATGGCCGGGCCTTTGCCTGGAACCAGTTGAACGATACATATCAGGATTGAGCCCATGGCCGACCTTCTCATCGAACTCTTCTCGGAAGAAATTCCGGCCCGGATGCAGGCGCGTGCGGGGGAAGACCTGAAAAAGCTGATCACCGACGGGCTGGTCGAGGCCGGGCTGACCTATGGCGGGGCCGCTGCGCTGAGCACGCCGCGTCGGCTGGTGCTGGCGCTGGAAGACCTGCCGGCGATGAGTCCGGATACACGCGAAGAACGCAAAGGCCCGAAAGTGGGCGCGCCGGAAAAAGCGCTGGAAGGGTTTTTGCGCGGCGCCGGTGTGACCCGCGATCAGCTCGAAGAGCGCGAAACGCCGAAAGGCGCGATCTATTTCGCCACGATCGAGCATAAGGGCCGCCCGACGGCCGAGATCGTGGCCGAGGTTCTGGAAAACGCCATTCGCAATTTTCCCTGGCCGAAGTCGATGCGCTGGGGCGCGGGCAGCCTGCGCTGGGTGCGGCCGCTGCATTCGATCCTTGCGATCCTGACGGATGAACACGGGGCCAGCCCGGTGCCGCTGGAGCTTGATGGGATCACAGCGGGCAACACCACGCGCGGCCACCGTTTCATGGCGCCGGGCGAGATTTCGGTAAATTCTTTCGAGGATTATCAGGCCAAGCTGAAGCGCGCCTTTGTGGTGCTCGACCCGGCAGAACGGGCCGAAACCATCTGGCATGACGCCACGCAAAAGGCCTTTGCGCTGGGTTTTGAACTGGTCGAAGACAAAGACCTTTTGGCCGAGGTCGCCGGGCTGGTGGAATGGCCGGTGGTGCTGATGGGCGATATCGGTGCTGAATTCATCGAGCTGCCGCCGGAAGTGCTGCAAACCTCGATGAAAGAGCATCAGAAATTTTTCTCGGTGAAAAATCCGGGCACCGGGCGGATCGAGAAATTCGTCACCGTCGCCAACCGCGAAACCGCAGATCAGGGCGCGACCATCCTTGCGGGCAACCAGAAGGTTCTGGCGGCACGTCTGTCGGATGCCAAGTTCTTCTGGGAAAACGACCTGCGCACGGTCGAGCGTGAGGGCATGGAAAGCTGGACCGACGGGTTGGACAATGTCACCTTCCATGCCGAGCTGGGCAGCGAAGGCGCGCGGATCAAACGCTTTGCCCGTCTGGTCGCCGAGCTCGCCCCACTGGTCGGGGCCGATCATGGCGACGCAAGACTGGCGGCGAAGGTGGCCAAGGCCGATCTGGCCTCAGAAATGGTCTACGAATTCCCCGAACTTCAGGGGATCATGGGGCCCGCTGGGCGCTTCGGATGACGTGCCGACCGAACCGGTTGCCATTGCCGTGGCGCTGGCCGACAAGCTCGACACGCTGACCGGCTTCTGGATCATCGACGAAAAGCCCACCGGCTCGAAAGACCCCTATGCGCTGCGCCGCGCCGCGCTGGGGATCATCCGCATCGTGCTGACCAACAATCTGCGCCTGCCGCTGGATCGCTTCATCGACAGCCAGCTTTTGAAACACGAGATCGCCCGGGCGCGTTCGGGTGAGGAGAGCGAGGCCGATATCGCCGCGCTGGAACAGACTGCCGTCGAGATCGCCAATCACGGCGTATTCGGCGCCGCGCTGGAAGTGGTTCTGGAGCTGCTGAAAGGCAAGGACAAGGCCCCGGAAACCGGCGAAGGCAGCTATCTGGCCCGGATCGGCAAGAAGATGCCCGACCTGTCGGACGACCTTCTGGCCTTCTTCCATGACCGGTTGAAAGTGCACCTGAAGGGCGAGGGCATCCGTCACGACGTGATCGACGCTTGCCTGAACATGCCCGCGAATGACGATCTGTCGCTGCTGGTGACCCGCGCCGGGGCACTGCAGGCGATGCTGGAAACCGATGACGGCACCAACCTCAT
>JARRIY010000262.1:0-3208 GCA_037379985.1 Maritimibacter sp. | reverse complement strand
CGCGGCGATTACGTCACCATCCTCTCGCCCCGGCAGGCGGCGGTAGAGATCGCGCAAGGGCTGATGGTGCCGCTCGATATTCCGCTGCCGGATTCCGCCCGTCCCATTGGCCTCACCACCCGCGCGGGCTGGATGCCAACCCCGACACAGGCGCGGTTTCTAAGCCTCGTCCGCAGCGCCGCCGCCCGCCCGAATGGCATCGACCTATAGCCAGATCGAATAGGCTTTCGCGGCTTTGGATTTCCCATTCACGCGCGCGCTCCTTATGTCAGGCCCATAGCGAACAGGAGAAACCCATGTCGGACAAACCCTATGACGACATTCCGGGCACATATGTTTTCGATGCCGACCGCTCGCGCGAGGGATACTGGCTCAACCAGTTCTGCATCTCGCTGCGCAAGGCGGAAAACCGCGAAGCGATGAAGACCGACCCGGAAGCCCATATGGCAAAATTTGCCATGACCGAAGACCAGAAACAGGCGGTGCGCGACCGCGCGTGGAACCGGCTTTTGCAGCTTGGCGGCAATATCTACTACACCTCGAAACTCGCCGCTTTCGACGGCATCGTGTTTCAGGATCTCGCCGCTGAAATGAGCCATATGAGCCGCGACGATTACCGCAAGATGATGGTCGATGGGGGCCGCTCGATCGAGGGCAACCGCTCGAAATCCGAATGGGAGACAAAATAATGGCACGCATCACCGCAGGCATCGCTTGTAGCCATGTCCCGGCCATTGGCGTGGCCATGGACCAGGGCATCACCGAGCAACCCTATTGGCAGCCGGTTTTCGACGGCTTTCAGTTTTCACGCAAATGGAACGAGGAAAACAAGCCCGACGTCGTTTTTCTTGTCTATAACGATCATTGCACCGCGTTTGACGCAAGCTGCATCCCGACCTTCGCCATCGGTTGCGCGGCTGAATTCCAGCCCGCCGATGAAGGCTTCGGTGCCCGGCCCGTGCCGGTGGTGAAGGGCCATCAGACGCTCGCCAGCCACATCGCCCAGAACCTTATTCTGGACGAGTTCGACATGACCATCATGAACGAGATGGAAGTCGATCACGGCCTTACTGTTCCTTTATCGGTGATGTTTGGCGACCGCAAACCCGAAGACGATTGGGGCACGCTGGTGATCCCGCTCGCGGTGAATGTGGTGCAGTACCCCGCCCCCACCGCCAATCGCTGCTTCAATCTTGGCCGCGCCATTCGCAAGGCCATCGACAGCTATCCGGAAGACCTCAACGTGCATATCTACGGCACCGGCGGCATGAGCCATCAGCTGCAGGCCGAACGCGCCGGACTGATCAATGCCGACTGGGACAAAGCCTTCATGGACAAGCTGGTGAATGATCCCGATGCGGCCCGCCAGCTCAGCCATCTGGAGTTTCTGCGCGAAACCGGCTCGGAAGGCATCGAGATGGTGATGTGGCTTGTCATGCGCGGCGCGCTTGATGACAAAGTCACCGAGGTTCACCGCCATTATCACGTTCCCGCCTCCAACACGGCGGTGGGGCATCTTATTCTGGAAAACCACGCCTAGGAGGAACTTATGCGGATTTGTGTCGCCGGCGCTTATGGCGCCTTCGGGATCAAACATCTCGACGCGCTCGCCAATATCGACGGGGTTGAAGTAACCTCGGTGATGGGGCCGACCCAAGCAAAGATCGACGCGCTGGCGGCCGAGCGCGGCATCGGCCACGCCGCCACCACGCTGGAAGAATGCATCGCGCGCGATGATGTGGATGCGGTAATTCTGGCGACGCCCACCCAGCTGCACGCCGAACAGGCGGTGGCCTGTATGGAAGCAGGCAAGCCGGTGCTGATCGAAATTCCGATGGCCGACACGCTGGAGGATTCGCTCCGCGTGGTCGAAACGCAGAAGAAAACCGGCGTGCTGGCCATGGCCGGACAGGTGCGCCGCTTCAACCCCTCGCATCAGTGGATCCATAACAAGATCCTCGCGGGCGAGCTGAAGGTCCAGCAGATGGATGTGCAGACCTATTTCTTCCGCCGCTCGAACATGAACGCCAAGGGCGAGCCGCGCAGCTGGACCGATCACCTGCTCTGGCACCATGCCTGCCACACCGTCGATCTGTTCCAGTATCAGACCGGCGAAAGCGTGTCGGAAAGCTTTGGTCTGGAAGGGCCGAAACACCCCGATCTGGGCATCGCTATGGATATGTCGATCGGGATGAAAACCCCCTCGGGCGCGATCTGCACGCTCAGCCTGTCGTTCAACAACGATGGCCCGCTCGGCACCTTCTTCCGCTACATCTGCGACAAGGGCACCTATATCGCCCGCTATGATGACCTGTTTGATGGCTATGACAAGCCGGTGGATCTGTCGGGCGTAGCGGTGTCGAACAATGGCATAGAGCTGATCGACCGCGAATTCATCGCCGCCATTCAGGAGGGCCGCGAGCCCAACGGCGCGGTGGCCCAAGTGCTGCCCGCGATGGAAACCCTCGACAAGATCGAGCGCGGCTTCAAAAGCTGAGCACCGAACCTCTGGAACACGAAGGGCCGCAAGTGATTGTGGCCCTTTTCTTTTACCCTTCGCCCTGCGCCTTCGGCGCGCACCGGGCGAAAAGAGCTATTTCCGCGCGTCATCCTCGCTGTGATAGCGGACAATCCGCTCCACCTCAGCCTTTGACCCCAGGATCACCGGCACGCGCTGGTGATGCCCTTCCGGCGGCAGGTCGAGGATACGGGCGCGTCCTGTCGAGGCCATGCCACCCGCCGCTTCGATCACCAGCCCCATCGGGTTGGCCTCATACATCTGCCGCAGCCGACCGCCCGCCGAACGGATCTCGTCGTCGAACGGATACATGAACACCCCGCCCCGGGTCTGGATGCGGTGCACTTCCGCTACCATCGAGGCCACCCAGCGCATGTTGAAGCTCTTGCCGCGCGCCCCATCCGGCCCCAGCAGGCATTCATCCACATAGCGCCGCACCGGCTGGTCCCAGTGCCGCGCCCGTGAAATGTTGATGGCAAATTCGGTACTCTCTTCCGGCACCCGCATCTGCGGATGGGTCAGGCGAAACTCGCCGGTGCCGGATTGCAGCGAAAACCCCTGCACGCCATGGCCAATGGCCAGAACCAGCATGGTCGACGGCCCATAGACCGAATAGCCTGCGCAGAGCTGATCCGCCCCCTTCCGCAGCACATCGCGGTCGCCATCGACCCGCACCTGCATCACCGAAAA
>JARRIY010000261.1:0-3261 GCA_037379985.1 Maritimibacter sp. | reverse complement strand
ATCACCGCATCGCGGGCCAACCCGCCCAGCGCATCGGTGAGCTTGGCGCGAAGCGCGCCCACAGAAACCCAGGTGCCGGTGGACATTTTGAAGTTTTCGGCCACGCGCCCGTCAAAGAAGAAGCCTTTGCCCGGGTCTTCCTGATCAGCAAAACGCAGCGCATCCCCGAGGCAATAGAACCCTTCTTCGTCAAAGGCTTCCTTGGTCAGCTTTTCATCGCGCCAATAGCCCGGGGTCACGTTCGGCCCTTTCAGGCGAGCCTCCCATTTGCCGTCATTGGGCACCAGTTTCAGGGTCATCCCCTTGGCCGGAATGCCGATATTGCCGGGCTGATCGCTGACCTGGGTATTGAAGAGCGCAAAGGGCGTGGTTTCCGTTGCGCCAAGCCCGGTGGAGAGGAAGATGTATTCGCCCGTGGTCTCGACCGCATAGCGTTCCAGATCTTCCCAGGTATGCTTGGCCATCGCCGCGCCCGCATACATCAAAAGCTTCACCTTGCTAAAGAAACTCTTGGCGAGATCCGCGTCTTCTTCCATCGCCTCGATCAGCATTTCATAGCCCGAGGGCACGTTGAAATACCAGGTCGGCGAGACCTCTTTCAGATTGCGGATCGTCACTGGCATATCGCGCGGGGTCGGTTTGCCGCCGTCGATATAGAAGCTGCCGCCGTTATAGAGCGCCATGTTGAACACCTTGTTGCCCGAGGCCACATGGTTCCACGGCGCCCAGTCGAGCAGCACCGGCGGTTCGTCCCGAAAATAACGGAAGCAATCGGCCACCTGCGCCATGTTCGCGCAGAGCATGCGCTGGGTCTGCACCACGGCTTTCGGATTGCCGGTGGTGCCGGAGGTGAACATGAATTTCGCCACGGTATCAGGCGTGATCGCCGCATTGGCCTGATCGACCGCCTCGGTCACCTTGGTCGCCAGCAGCTCTTCCCAGCTTTCCTCGGCGCCATGGCCTTCGACCCCGATATGCGGCAGCTCAGAGAACACCGCGCCCATCGCGCCCGCGAACTGGTCAAGGTTCTGCGCGAATACAGCCCCCGGGGTAATCTGCGCCTTGATCGCGCGCAGCTTCTCAAAGTCTTCCGACATCAGCGAATAGGCAGGTGCCAGCGCCGCCGACGGCACGCCGACATATTGCGCGCCCAGCGCCATCAGCGCGTGCGCAATGGAGTTGCCCGACAGGATCAGCAAAGGCCGCTCGGTCGACAGGCCCAGATCAAGCAGCTCCTGCCCGATGGCTCGGATATAGCCCAGCATCTCGCCATAGCTGACCGTCACCCAATCCCCGCCCCCGGGGCCGCGTTCGGCCATCCAGACACGATCCGGCGCCTCATGCGCCCAATGCTCAATGCGCTCCGACATCTTGTCGGGATAGGCGCCCAGATCACCGGTCTGACGCACCAGAACAGACCCGTCTGCGCGGGTCTCCCATTCCACTTCGCCATCCCACAAATCGACGGCACGCATTTTAACTTCTGACATGTTTCCTCCCAAAACCGGCCCCTCCCGACCACGAATACGCAGCGCATGGGACAGATCGTCCTTATCGCGACTCTTCTTTCAAAAGTAGTTTACATGGAAACTATTTATTCGGATAGTAGTTTTTGACAAGCGCCTGATGCGAATCTTCGCTAGGGCATGAACAGGACAGAAAGAACGGCCAGACCTATGGAATACATGACTTACGAGTTGCGCGGCGATGTGGCGCTTCTGGGGCTGAACCGCCCGGCCAAGCGCAACGCGATCTCGGATGCCTTTGTGGAAGAGCTCGCCACGCTGGTGCGCCGCGCCGAAAGTGAAGCCAAGGCAGCGGTGATCTATGGGCACGGCCCGCATTTCTGCGCCGGGCTCGATCTGGCCGAACATGTGAAGAAAACCCCGTTTGAGGGCGTCCATGGCTCGCGCCGCTGGCATGAGGTCTTTGGCTGGATCCAGAAGGGCAAACTGCCGTGGTTTGCCGCCCTGCATGGGGCCGTGGTCGGCGGCGGGCTGGAGCTTGCCAGCTCGGTGCATGTGCGGGTGGCCGATGCCTCTGCCTTTTTCGCCCTGCCCGAAGGCCAGCGCGGGATTTTCGTCGGCGGCGGCGCTTCGGTGCGCTCGGCCCGGCTGATGGGTGTTGCCCGGATGACCGATCTGATGCTGACCGGTCGCTCGGTTGATGCCGACACCGCCGAACGCTGGAACATGGTCAATTATGTGGTCGAGGAAGGCACCGCGCTGGAACGTGCCATCGCGCTGGCCGAACAGGCCGCCACCAATGCCGAGATTTCCAATTACGCCATCATCAACGCCCTGCCCCGCATTCAGGACATGTCGAGCGATGACGGGCTGTTTGTGGAAAGCTTCATCGCCTCCTTCACCGCCACCAGCCCGGAAGCAGAAGAACGCCTGAACGCGTTCCTGCAAAAGAAGATCGGCAAAGTGGCCCGTCCGGGGGAAAGCTGATGGGACAAAGCGCGGGCGATATTCTGGACAGCGAGCGCGTCGAACTGGGCGAGCTGTCCTCGTCGCTCGGCTTCCTCTTGCGTGTCGCTCAGTTGCAGGCGTTTGATGCGTTTTTCAATCGCCTTGCCCCTGACGGGCTGAAACCGGGCGAGTTCACCATGCTCTGGGTGGTCGGGCTGAATCCCGGGCTGCGTCAGGGCACTGTTGCGCGCACCCTCGCCATCAAACCAGCGCATATGACCAAGCTGGTGCAACGCATGGTCGATGCGGGCTATCTGTTGCGCAAAACTCCCGATAATGATCGCCGCTCGGTGCATCTGTCGCTTACCGATAAGGGGCAGGAATTTGTTGCGAGCAACCGTGATGCCTTTCTCAGCCTGCATGGCGATGAACGCGCCACGCTGACGCCCGAAGAGGCCGATCACCTTGTCACCCTGCTACGCCGCTTCACCGGCTTTGAGGATTAGACCATGAGTATCAATTTCGACGATATCATCGCCATCGACTTTCACACCCATGCCGAAGAGCCGTGCAATTGCCATCGCGACGACGGTTACAACGAATTTCAGGCCGGGATGGCGAAGTATTTCCGCAATCCCGCCGGGGCCGATGGGATGTTGCCGACGGTGCCGGAAACCGCCGCCTATTACCGCGAGCGCAAGATCGCTGCGGTGATCTTTGGCGTCGATGCCGAGCGCGAAACCGGATTCTATCGTCATTCAAACGAGGAAATCGCGCGCCATGCGGCGGAAAACAGCGATATCCTGAGTCCCTTCGCCTCAATCGACCCGGCCAAGGGCAAGATGGG
>JARRIY010000260.1:0-3270 GCA_037379985.1 Maritimibacter sp. | reverse complement strand
CTCTCCCCCCATCGCCCTTGCTGGCTTGACTCTCCCCCATCGCGCGCGTATCAGCGGGCCAGATTTCCGGAAGTGCGAAAACTTCCGGTCCCATGGCCCATGGCCGGGATCGCCCTCCGTCAGCGCGTTGCGCCCACGGGGGCGCTCGGCATTTGAGACCAGCGATGCGCGCCCCTATCTAGGGGGAAACTGACAAAGGCAAAGGAGCCGATGACATGTTCGAAAGCCTATCAGACCGCCTATCCGGCGTTTTCGACCGGCTGACCAAACAGGGCGCGCTGTCGGAAGACGATGTAAAAACCGCCCTGCGCGAAGTCCGTGTGGCGCTGCTCGAAGCCGACGTTTCGCTGCCGGTTGCCCGCGATTTCGTCAAAAAAGTGCAGGATCAGGCCACCGGCCAATCGGTGACGAAATCCGTCACCCCCGGCCAGCAAGTGGTGAAAATCGTCCATGATGCGCTGGTCGATGTGCTGACCGGCGACGAAGATCCGGGCGCGCTGAAAATCGACAACCCGCCCGCGCCGATCCTGATGGTCGGTCTGCAGGGCGGCGGTAAAACCACCACCACCGCCAAGCTCGCCAAACGGCTGAAAGAGCGTGACGGCAAAAAGGTGCTGATGGCCTCGCTCGACGTTTACCGCCCGGCGGCCATGCAGCAGCTCGCGGTTCTGGGCACCCAGATCGGTGTCGACACCCTGCCGATCGTGGCGGGCGAAAAGCCGGTGGATATCGCCAAACGCGCCAAGACCACGGCGGCGATGGGCGGCTATGATGTCTATATGCTCGATACCGCAGGCCGGTTGCATATCGACGAAGTGCTGATGAACGAGGTCGAGCAGGTCCGCAATGTCGTGACCCCGCGCGAGACCCTGCTTGTGGTCGATGGCCTGACCGGTCAGGTCGCGGTGGAAGTGGCGCAGGAATTTGATGCCAAGGTCGGCATCACCGGCGTGGCCCTTACCCGGATGGATGGCGACGGGCGCGGCGGCGCGGCCCTCTCCATGCGCGCCGTCACCGGCAAGCCAATCCGTTTCGTCGGCCTTGGCGAAAAGATGGACGCGCTCGAAACCTTCGAGCCCGACCGGATCGCCGGCCGCATCCTCGGCATGGGCGACATCGTCGCGCTGGTCGAAAAGGCGCAGGAAACCATCGAGGCCGAGCAGGCCGAGCGCATGATGAAGCGCTTCCAGAAGGGTCAGTTCAACATGAACGACCTGAAGATGCAGCTTGAGCAGATGCAAAAGATGGGCGGCATGGAAAGCGTCATGGGCATGATGCCCGGCATGGGCAAGATGGCCAAACAGGCCGAGGCCGCCGGGCTTGATGACAAGATGCTGAAACGCCAGATCGCGCTGATCCAGTCGATGACCAAACGCGAACGCGCCAACCCCGCCCTGCTGCAAGCCAGCCGCAAGAAACGCATCGCCAAAGGCGCCGGGCTGGAAGTGTCGGAGCTGAACAAACTGCTGAAAATGCAGCGCCAGATGTCGGACATGATGAAAAAGCTCGGCAAGATGGGCAAAGGCAAGATGCTGAAACAGGCCATGCAAGGCATGTTTGGCAAGGGCGGCGAGATGCCTGCGGGCATGGGCGGCATGCCCGATATGAATGACCCGAAAGCGATGGAAGAAGCCGCGAAAATGCTCGGCGGTCGCGGCGGTCTGCCCGGTGGCCTGCCCGGCCTCGGCGGCGGCGGTCTGCCCTCAGGCCTCTCCGGCTTCGGGAAGAAGAAGTAATGATGCACGCCGCCCCCCATCATAACGCCCGCGCCCTGCTCACAGGGCAGTACCCGACCCGTCGGGGCGTGCGGACGTGCACCGGATCTCTGATGATCCGGGGAGGGCTGTGCGCATGACCACTTTCACAATCCCCACAATTTCCACCCCGCGCCTGACCCTGCGCGCCCCGAAATTTGCCGATTTCGAACACTACGCCGCATTTCTGGCCTCTGACCGGGCTGGGTTCATGCACGGTCCGCTTCCGCGCGAAACCGCGTGGAGCTGGTTCTGCAATGACACCGCGCATTGGACGCTTTTCGGCTATGGCGCGCTGATGATCGAGGCCGAGGGCCAACTTGCCGGTCAGGTCGCCGTAACCTCTGGCATCCAGTTCCCCGAGCCGGAGCTGGGCTGGTTCCTGTTCGACGGGTTCGAGGGCAAGGGCTATGCCGGTGAGGCGGCGCTGGCCCTGCGCGATTGGGTCTACACCCATTGCGGCCTCACGACGCTGGTCTCCTGCATCGACCCGGCCAATACGGCGTCGATCAAACTGGCTACCAGCCTCGGGGCGATCAACGACCCCGATGCCCCGCGCCCGGCAGGCGAAAGCCCGGACGAAACCCTCGTCTACCGCCACCCGGCTCCGGAGGCGCGCGCATGATCGCCTCAACCCTCACCACCCCGCGTCTGGCCCTGCGCACCCCGGAATCTGCCGATTTCGAACACTACGCCGCGTTTCTGCTGGGGCCGCGTGGCCGCTTCTTTGGCGCTCCCAAAACCGAGGCGCAGGCCCGCGAGGTGTTCGACGCGCTCACCGGCCATTGGTCCAGCAAGGGGTATGGGCCTTGGGTCTTTACCCTGAAGGGCGATGCGCGCGCGCTCGGCACCGCCGGTGTCAGCCAGCCCGAAACCCTGCCGGAACCCGAACTGATCTGGTCGATCTGGCGCGATGAAGACGAAGGCAAAGGCTACGCCGCCGAGGCCGCCATCGCCGCCCGCACCGCATTCTACGCCGAAACCGGGGCCGCATCCGTGGTCAGCTATATCGACCCGGCCAACAGCCGCTCCGTTGCCCTGGCTACCCGCCTCGGCGCCCAGCCCGACCCGGCCTCCCCGGCCCCGTTTGACGGCGGCGTCACCTACCGCCACCCGGCCCCCGATGCCGATGGCAGCCCGGAGGCCTACGCATGAGCCTCGCCCTGAACATCCCGGCGATCGAAACCGAACGCCTGATCCTGCGTGGCCCGGAAGCTGGTGACGTTGAGCCGCTGACCGCCTTCTTTGCCGACGAGGCGCGGGCCTGGGGGTTTGGCGGCGGTCTTGACCGCAACGAAACCTGGCGTTGGTTTGCCAGTTCCATCGGTCATTGGGCCCTGCATGGCTATGGGCTCTGGACCATCACCGACAAAGCCACCGGCACCCCTCTGGGCATCACCGGCGTGTGGAACCCGGCGGGCTGGCCCGAACCGGAACTGAGCTGGGTCGCAATCGCCGAAGCCGAGGGCAAAGGCATCATGTATGAGGCCGCCCTTGCCGCCCGCACCCATGCCTA
>JARRIY010000259.1:0-3280 GCA_037379985.1 Maritimibacter sp. | reverse complement strand
CTATACCAGCGCGCTCATTCAACCACGGTGATAAAATCCTCGCGCGGGCGGCGGATTTTTTTCAGACCAGCCAGCCAGTCGCCTTCCAGATCGCGATAGCCCAGCGGCAGGATCGAGACCGAGCGCAGTCCGCGTTCGGTAAGGCCCAGAAGCGCGTCCATCGCCGCCGGATCAAAACCTTCCATCGGGGTGGCGTCGACTTCTTCAAAGGCGGCAGCGGTAACCGCAAGGCCAAGGCCGATATAGGCCTGACGCGCGGCGTGTTCGAAATTCACCTCTGCGGTGCGCGGCAGATAGGCGCCTTTCAGCATGGCGTAATATTGCTCCAGCCCTTCCGAGACCACGCCCCGCTCGGCATGGGTGCGATCCTTGATTTCGTCGATCCGGGCTTCGGTGTAATTGTCCCAGGCGGCAAACACGAGCACATGCGAGCCGTCGACAAGCTGCTGCTGGCCATTGGCAACCTCGGCCATCTTGGCGCGCATCTCGGGGTTCTTCACCACGATCACTTCGAAGGGCTGCAAGCCGCTGGAAGTCGGGGCAAGGCGCACCGCTTCCAGGATGCGCTCGACCTTGTCTTCCGGCACGGCGCGGCTCGGGTCCATTTTCTTGGTGGCATAGCGCCAGTTCAGTTTTTCCTGCAGCATAACAGTTTCCTTCTCGGCCCCGATCCGGGGTAGTATTGATTCCATACCGGGTGTAAATAGGGCACCAGCAGGCAACCGCAAGTAGGCACAAAAACCAGCCTTAGTCACATGAAGGATACCACCATGCCCCGCGACGAGATTTCGCACGGATCCAGCCAATGCCAGCGCATCGGACAGGTGCTGTCGCGGGTGGGCGACCGCTGGAGCGTGCTGATCATCATCGCGCTCGACGATCAGGTGATGCGGTTCAACGAGCTGAAGCGGCATCTGGGCATTTCGCAACGGATGCTGAGCCTGACCCTGCGTGAGCTGGAGCGCGACGGGCTGGTCTCACGCACCCAATATCCGACGATCCCGCCCAAGGTGGAATACGCGCTGACGCCGCTGGGGCAATCGTTCAGCGCGCCGATCCGCACCCTTGGCCGCTGGGCAATTGAGAATCTCGACAATATCGACGAGGCGCGTCTGGCCTATGACGTGGCGCAGGGGGCCGAGGCCTGAGGCTTAGCCCCGGCCCGCCTCAATCGCGGCACTGGCGGAGGCAATGGCTTCGTCAATCGACAGATCTGACGTGTCGATCATCACCGCATCTTCGGCGGGTTTCAGCGGCGCGGTGGCGCGGCTGGCATCACGTTCGTCGCGCTCGCGCACTTCGGCCAGCACATCTGCACGGCTGAGCGTACTACCCTTGGCGGTATCTTCCAGATAGCGGCGTTCGGCGCGCACTTCGGCGCTGGCGGTGATGTAGAGTTTTACATCCGCCTCGGGGCAGATCACCGTGCCAATATCGCGCCCATCCAGCACCGCCCCGCCCTCGCGTCGGGCAAAGCTGCGCTGAAATTCCACCAGAGCCGTGCGCACATCAGGGATCGCGGCGACCTGACTGGCCGCCTGCGCCACCTCGGGGGTGCGCAGCCCCTCGGCCTCAAGATCTTCCGGCGTCAGCGCCTCGGCAGCCTCCAGCGGCTCGGCCCCGGCCAGCACTTTCGCCCCCACGGCACGATAGAGCAGCCCGGTATCGAGATAGGCAAAGCCAAACTCAGCCGCCACAGCCCGCGCGATGGTGCCCTTGCCCGCCGCCGCCGGTCCGTCGATTGCCACTGTAAAGCTCATGCTCTGCCCTTTCTGCACCGATTGCCTGCCGCCAAACGCCGCCTGAAAGGCGCGCCCGGCCAGCGGCAGCAGTATCACGGCGAGCGAAATGCGCAATGCCTGGCCCTTCAGCACCGTCCAGCGGCTGGCGGTTTCGGCCACGCGGTCACTGAACGCGCCATTGCGCAGCAGCACCGCCACTTGCGCGTTTTCCAGCATGTCAAAGGTGAAATAGACCAGAGGCAGCAGCACCATGACAGCGGCCAGTATAAGCGACCAGCGGCGGGTGAGCAGAAACCCTGCCAGCGCCAGACTGGCGGTCAGGCTGATCGGCATGATCGTATCGAGCAGCCGCTGCGGCCCCAGATAGACGGCGCGGCCATGCGAGCTGAGCGCGTCGACGAAAATCCGCGCCTCGCCGCCGCTATAGCCGTCAAAGCGCAGATCCAGCATCGGCATCCCGCCCGCAGCCGAGGCGATGACCGGCGCCGTCCACAGCGCCATGGTCAGATAGGTGACAAGGAAGAGGCAAAGGAAAATCGCAAACAGCACGCCGGGCCGGGCGAGCTGCATAAGCGCCCCTGATGACGAGTTGCCAGACATGCCTTGCGCCAAACCGTAAGCCTCCCAAAGCCACCATAGCGCGCGGAAAGGCTTTGAAAAGTACCGATGGGGGGCGAGGTTTGTTTGCGCGCGGCCTGTGCCGTGTTTGCGCCCTGCCCGCCTGCTGCCCGCCCCCGGGCCGGGCAGATCAGAGAACCTGCGTTGTCAGCGCCGGATCTTCGCCCTCGGCCTGCGGCAGATCATCGGAAATCTCGTAATAATCGCCCTTATCGGCGCAAAAGATATGCCCCGCCAGCTTGATCCCGGTCTCGCCATCCAATGTGCCCGCGAAAATCGACAGGTTCTCCCCCGGCCCATCCCAAAACAGGTTGGAGCCGCAGGTGGGGCAAAAGGCGCGCCGCGCGGTATCAGACGAGCGATACCAGCTCAGCTCGCCGGTGATGCTGATATCCTCGCGCTTGGCCGAGGTCGCGGCAACATGGTGCCCGCTGGTTTTCCGGCATTGCTGACAATGGCAGGCAATCACCGGGCGCAGGGCACCGCTCACCTGATATTGCACCTGCCCACAAAGACAGCTTCCCTTGGCCATGATCCCCTCCGGCAGCAGAATTTCGGCGCAGAGTTACCGGCAGACGGAAAGCCGTCAAGCCCGCCATCGCATGGGGGTAAGAGGCTTAGTGGTTCGCCCGCTCCAGCCGTGCACCGAGACCAGCCATGAGCGGCTCAAAAATCGGGAAGCTGGTGGCGATAGGGCTGCCATCGTCGATGCGCACCGCGTCCTGAGACGCCATGCCCAGCACCGCAAAGCTCATGGCGATGCGGTGATCGAGCCGCGCCTGGGCCAGCCCGCCGCCGGGCACGCCGCCGGGGCCCATGCCATGCACCACCATAAAATCCGGGCCTTCCTCGACGGTGACGCCATTGGCCTCCAGCCCACGCGCCATCGCGTCGATCCGGTCGCTTTCCTTCACCCGCAG
>JARRIY010000258.1:0-5334 GCA_037379985.1 Maritimibacter sp. | reverse complement strand
CTTAGCGGCTCGGTATAGATCACACGGTCAGCCTCGTTTGCGCTCATGGCAGTTTTTCCTGCAAGCGCAGCAGCGCGATACGTTCGACCTGCGCGCAGGCTTCGGCAAATTCCGCCGCGCTGTCATGGGCCAGCCGCCGCTCAAATGCGGCCAGAATGCCTGCCTTGTCATGATCACGCGCGGCGATGATGAAGGGGAAGCCGTGTTTTTCGCGATAGGCCGCGTTCAGCCGGGTGAAGCTGTCGCGTTCGGCATCGGTCAGGGCGTTCAGCCCCGCCGCTGCCTGTTCATTGCTGCTATCCTCGGTCAGCTTTTCGGCGGCAGCCAGCTTGCCTGCAAGGTCCGGATGGGCAAGAAGCACCTCGCGCTTTTTCTCCTCCGGGGCAGAGCGGAAGACCCGGCACAGCGCGTTATGCAGGCCGATGGCCGAGCTGTGTGCCGGGCCGAGTTCGAGCTCAAACGCCGCTTCGGCAATCCACGGGGAATGTTCGAAAATTACTGCAAACTCTTGCAGAAATTCGGCTTTTGAGAGGGTGAAAGGTTCGATTTGTGCAACTGGCGCGTGATGCGTTTTCCAGTGTTCGGCAATGTCGATGCGGCGCGGGAACCAGACGCCCTCATGCCCCATCGCGTAGTCGATAAAGCGTTTCAGCCCGGCGATGCGCCCGGGCCGCCCGATCAGCCGGTTATGCAGCCCGATTGACATCATTTTCGGCGCACCCTCCAGCCCTTCTTCGTAGAGCGCATCAAAGGCATCGCGCAGATAGGTGAAGAAATGATCGGCGGTGTTAAACCCCTGCGGCGTGGCAAAACGCATATCATTGGCGTCGAGCGTATAGGGAATGATCAGCTGATCGCGCGCGCCGACCCGCAGCCAATAGGGCAGGTCGTCATCGTAAGTATCAGAGATATAATCAAACTCTCCGGTCTCGGCGGCCAGATGCACGGTGTTCATCGAACAGCGCCCGGTATACCAGCCGCGCGGGGCCGCGCCGGTGACTTCCGTGTGCAGCCGGATCGCCTCGGCAATCGCCGCGCGCTCTTCTTCGGCTGGCATATCCTTATGCTCGACCCATTTCAGCCCGTGGCTGGCCACTTCCCAGCCGGCCTCCTGCATCGCGGCAAGCTGCTCTGGCGAGCGGGCGAGCGCGGTGGCAACGCCGTAAACCGTGGGCTTGATGCCCGCTTTCTGAAACAGCCGGAAAACCCGCCAGAAGCCGGAGCGCGCGCCGTATTCATAGATTGATTCCATGTTCCAGTGGCGTTGGCCCGGCCATTGCGCCGCGCCGACGATTTCTGACAGGAAGGCCTCGGAGGCCTCATCGCCATGCAGCAGGCAGTTTTCGCCGCCTTCTTCATAATTCACCACGAATTGTACCGCGATCCGCGCGCCGCCCGGCCATTTCGGATCAGGCGTGTTGCGCCCGTAGCCGCGCATGTTTCTTGGATAACGTGCCATATTTTACGCTCCTGTGCCCGAATTTTGACCGCTTGCTTAGAAAAAGGGATAAGGGCTTGTGGCGCGCTTGAAAACCGAATTCACTTTTGCGGTGGTTCCGGGCAGGCTCACAAATTGCGATGCGTAAAAAATGATCAGAGAGGTGAAATGATGGGCGGATACCTGACAACCCATGTGCTCGACACGGCGCGCGGCATGCCTGCGGCGGGGCTGGTGATTGATCTTTACCGCATCGAAGAGGGCGCGCGGGTATATCTGCACAGCATGGAAACCAATGCGGATGGGCGCACGGTCGCGCCGATCCTGCCTGAGGCGGAATTTGCCCCTGGCACCTATGAGCTGGTGTTTCACGCAGGCGCCTATCTGGACGCGACCTTTGGGCCAGAGCCGCTGCGCTTTCTGGATGAGGTGCCGATCCGTTTCGCCATGGCCGAGGCGCAGCATTACCATGTGCCGCTGCTGCTCTCGCCCTATGGCTATTCGACCTATCGCGGCAGCTAAGCCCGTAAATACAAGAAAAGACAGGGAAACCCTATGATTGATGCAACGATCATCACGGAATGGCTGCAATTTGCGCTGCGCTGGACGCATGTGATCACCGCGATCGCCTGGATCGGCTCGTCCTTCTATTTCATCGCGCTGGATCTTGGCCTGCGTGCCTCGCCCGACGCTGATAAGGGCGTGGGCGGCGAGGCTTGGCAGGTGCATGGCGGCGGCTTCTATTTCATTCAGAAATACATGGTGGCCCCGGCGCATATGCCGAAGGAGCTGACCTGGTTCAAATGGGAAAGCTATGCCACCTGGCTATCGGGGGCGGTGCTCTTGATGCTGGTCTATTGGCACGGGGCGGAGCTGTTTCTGATCGACCCTGCCAAGGCCGAGCTGCTGCCCTGGCAGGCGATCCTGATCTCGGGCGCCTCGCTGACCATCGGCTGGCTTGTCTATGATTTCCTGTGCAAATCCGGGCTGGCGGAGCGGCCGACGCTGCTGATGCTCCTGCTATTTGCGCTGCTGATGGCGATGGGCTGGGGCTACAACCAGATTTTTTCGGGCCGGGCGGTGATGCTGCATCTGGGCGCGTTTACCGCGTCGATCATGACCGGGAATGTGTTTTTCATCATCATCCCCAATCAGAAAATCGTGGTGGCGGATCTGATCGCCGGGCGGGTGCCGGATGCGAAATACGGCAAGATCGCCAAGCTGCGCTCGCTGCATAACAATTACCTGACCCTGCCGGTCATCTTTCTGATGCTGTCGAACCATTACCCGCTGGCTTTCGCGAGCCCCTATAACTGGGTGATCGCCGGGCTGATCTTTCTGATGGGCGTGTCGATCCGGCATTTCTTCAATACGCATCACGCGCATAAGGGGATGAAATGGTGGACATGGGCGGTGACGGCGGCACTGTTTGTGGCGGCGATCTGGCTGTCGACCCTCGGGCAAGCCTATGAAAGCTATGAGGAAAGCGAGGCGCGGGTGATGACACCCTATGAGCAACGCTTTGCCTCGGCTGACGGGTTTGAAGACGTGGCCGATATCGTCGCCGGGCGCTGTTCGATGTGCCATGCCCGCGAGCCGGGCTATCCCGGCATCGGCACCGCCCCGCGCGGAGTGCTGCTCGAAACGCCCGCCGATATTGCCGCCCATGCCGAACGGATTTTGGTGCAGTCCGGGCTGACCAACGCCATGCCGCCTGCCAATGTGTCTTACATGGAGCCCGGGGAACGGGCGGCCATTGTGGCTTGGGTGAAGGCGGCGCGCGGGACCGGCCCCACGGTCTGGCGCTTTGGTGACGCTTGCGAGACGCTTCCGCTCAGGCAGTTCGTGGCAGCATATATGGCTAAGACCATCGGCAATACCCGCCAGACCCCGGTCAGGCGCTGGCCCGGCTGCTCCACTGCATCCGCCCCACCGCAATTGCCGCCTTTTCACAACGCCTCGCGCCGCCTATAACCCGGGCGAACCATCTGGAAGGGCAGGATATGCGCAAGGCCAGCATCAGCCGCAAAACCGCGGAAACCGAGATTTCTGTCGAGATCAATCTCGACGGGACCGGCAGCGCTATGACAATCAGACGGGCATTGGCTTTTTCGACCACATGCTCGACCAGCTCGCGCGGCACTCGCTGATTGACATGACCGTCCGGGCCAAGGGCGATCTGCATATCGACGATCACCACACGGTGGAAGATACCGGCATCGCGCTGGGGCAGGCGTTGAAAGCCGCGCTGGGCGACAAAAAGGGTATCCGGCGCTATGGCGAATGCCACCTGCCGATGGACGAAGCGCAGGTGCGCGCCGCGCTCGATCTGTCAGGCCGGTCGTTTCTGGTGTGGAATGTCGAGCTGCCGACGCAGAAAATCGGCACCTTCGACACCGAGCTGGTGCGCGAGTTTTTCACCGCCTTCGCGGGCAATGGCGGCATCACCCTGCATGTCGACAAGCTGCACGGCTTCAATTCGCACCACATCGCCGAGGCGGCGTTCAAGGCCGTGGCCCGCGCCCTGCGCGTGGCTGTTGAAACCGACCCGCGCAAAGGTGATGCGATCCCCTCGACCAAGGGCGCGCTCTAGGCCTGTGCATTGCCGCTAGGTGATGCATGCCGCTAGGTGATGCATGCCGCGCCTGTTAGGCTGCTGGGCAAAGGCACCAGCGGAGGGCGCGAGCATGTCATCACATCAAGGCGGCTGCCTGTGCGGCGCGTTGCGCTACGAGGTCAGCGCCGATCCGCTCTGGGTCACGGCCTGTTTTTGCACCTTCTGCCAACGGGCGACCGGCGCGCAAGGCTTGGTCGAGCCGATCTTTGACACCACCGCGTTTCGCATGGTTCAGGGCACGCCGCGCATCTATGTCCATGTCTCGACCGGCAGCGGGCGCGAGGTCTATGTGCATTTCTGCCCGGACTGCGGCACCAAAACCCATCTGACCTTTGCGCGCTGGCCTGACCGGCTGGGCGTCTATGCCGGGACCTTCGACGATCCGGGCTGGTTCGAATTCAGCCCTGAAAACAGCAAATACATCTTCACCGGCGAGGCTGCGCGCGGCACGCTGATTCCGGCCGGGTTCAAGACATTCTCGGCTCATGCCGCCACCCTATCGGGCGAAGCGCTTGCACCTGAGGTTCTGGACGAGGTGCTGCATATCCGCTGACCAGTGCTGACCGGGCCGGTCGCGCTTGGCACGCCCCGGCGAATGCGCTAGTCAGCGACCAGCCCATTATCATGCCCCGGAGCGCCCCATGATCACCGCCCTCATCGACTATGAAAGCGGCAACCTGCATTCCGCCGCCAAAGCCTTTCAGCGCATGGCGGGCGAGACCGGGGCGGGCGAGGTGGTTGTCACTTCCGATCCCGAGGTGGTGGCCAAGGCCGACCGGATCGTGCTGCCGGGCGATGGCGCTTTTCCGGCCTGCCGCAAGCAGCTTTTCGATCATCGCGGCATCTTTGAAGCGATGGACGAGGCGGTGAACCGCCGCGCCGTGCCCTTCTTTGGTATTTGCATCGGTATGCAGATGCTCGCCGATCTGGGCCGCGAATATGAAGACACGCCGGGGTTTGGCTGGATCGGTGGCGAGGTGGTGGCGATCTCCCCCTCTGACCCGACGCTAAAGGTGCCGCATATGGGGTGGAACGATCTGGTGATCGACCACGCCCATCCGGTGCTGGCGGGGATCGAAACCGGCGAACACGCCTATTTCGTCCATTCCTACCCTTTCAAGGTGCGCGATCCCGCGCACCGCATCGCGCATTGCGATTATGCGGGCGATATCACCGCCATCGTCGGGCGTGACAACATTTTCGGCACCCAGTTCCACCCGGAGAAAAGCCAGGCGGCGGGGCTGAAAATTATCGGCAATTTCCTCAGCTGGCAGCCCTG
>JARRIY010000257.1:0-3307 GCA_037379985.1 Maritimibacter sp. | reverse complement strand
CTTTCCGGCAACGCCAGTCAGCCCTACGGAATATTCCCATTATTGATATCCCTCACCAGCAGCCGCAGCGGCGTGACCTCGACAAGCGCACGGCCGAGCGATGCGAGCGGCTGTTCGGGTACGTAGATGATATCGTTCGGGCGCAGCTCCATGGCGGCGGCGATAATCAGACGGGTCGGGTTGGTTGCATCAAGCATATAGGCGTGCACCGGGTATGACCCACGCAGCAGGTAGACCTCGGAGCGCTGTGCCGTTGGGCTGGCCATGGCACCGCCCGGTGCGAAAAGTACATCGGCCAGGGTCTGACGCGCTTCCGGGGCGATCGGGATGGTGAGTGGCGCAACAGCCCCCAGCACATAGACCTGCCCGGGCTTATAGCCCATCGCTTCGATGATCACCTGATCCTGATCGCGCAGATAGATATCCTGAGCACCGACCTTGAACAGGTCTTCCGCATTCATCCGGTATTCATTGCCGCCCCGTTGGATGCGAATGACGATGACGGTTTTCCCGTCGAGACCTTTCCCGGTCGCGGCCACCAGCTCACGCAGAGTCAGGCCCTGATCGGTCAGCGGGATCACCCGGCTGCCCGCGACGTTCGACACCAGATAGACTTTCTTGGAATTGAACCCGGTAATTTCCAGTTGGAACTTCGGTGCCCCCCCGCTTCGGATCAGCGCATTGCGCACGATGTCGCGCGCCTCCGAGATGGTTTTGCCGCCCAGATCGAGCTTGCCCAATCCCAGCAACAGCACCGATCCATCCGAGCCGACACGGCCTTGGCTGGTCAACACCTGGCCGGAGACCAGCGACGCGGTGCTACCGCCCGAATTGATCAGGTCGTTCAGTGAAGCCGTGCTGCCATCTGCGAACTGGGCAAAGGTGAGCTGGTCGCCCAGGCCGAGACGATAGATCTCGGGGCCTAGGAAGGGCGGCAAAACGCGGCGGGTAACCGAGCCTTCGGACACCACGCGAGCCGAGGCCCCGGTGCCGGTGCGGATCACGTTGCGCTGATAGGGCGCGCGGCGCAATTTCTTTGCGAGGTCAAGCGTCAGCGGGTCAACCTCAATGTTGAACTCTTCCTGCGCGGCGGCGGCTTCCGTATTGTCCACGGGCAGCGTGGGCGATTGCAACACCTCAGCGCAGGACGCAAGGGAAAAGATGGAAGCGATGGCGAGGGCAAGGATACGGTTCACGGCGATCACTCTAGCATCAGGATTGTTGGGAAGCTGAGGCGACGCAGCTTTTCGATCAGGGCCTTCGGCGTGCGTTTCAGGCGCGCCACGAGAATTGCCGTGGGCGCGAGCGTGGCAAGACCAGCAGCGGCCATTTCCGCCAGAGCGGGTTCTGCCGAGAAAATCACCTGATCATATTTGTTCGTGATTTCGGCAATCGCCTCGTTGAATTTTGGCGAGGCTAGAAGGTCGATGTTTTCGCGGCCGGTCGTAAAGGCCAGTTCGGCGACGCCGTCATCAGACTGGATTTCGGCCCAATGGCCAAGGGCGGTTTCGCCCTCCGCAGGCGCGGATCCTGTGCGAGACAGGTCAACCACTGCAACGCTCTGGCCGCTTCCAGCAACGGTCACTGCGGTGGCCAGCGCCGCTGTGCGGGCGGTACATTTTGCATTCCCGCCGAGCACGATGGCCGGTCCGGAAGCCTGACGCCCAAGCGCCACTGAAACTTCGGTGAGGGTCCGGTCTCTGACGGCGGCAAGCCGGGTGCGGATGTCTGTCATGCTCTTGCCGTTGAGCTTTTTCAGCCGCGTGGCGGAGACAACCGTCATGGCCTGCACTTCACTCAGCATTGTTCTGCGTGAAAAGAACGCGCCTTTTCGCAGCGACAGGACGAGAGCGATGGTCGATCCGGACAGCATCCCCAGCACGGTCGCCAGAGCGATGATAAGCTTCCGGTTCGGTTTGCTCGCGATGATGGGAGTGGCGGCGCGTTCGAAAACTCTTGCCGTTTTGCCTTCATATCCAGCCTGAAGCGATTGCGACTTCACCTGTTGGATTAGCACCGTATAGGACGCTTTGGCCACATCCGCTTCCCGCTGCAATCTGGCTTGTTGTTCAGCGGCATCCGCATAAGCGGTGGCTTCTTTCTCAAGGCGATTGCGCTCTTGCTCAATGCGGGTGCGCCGATCCTCAAGCGTCGCTACAACACTGGCAAGCAGCTCACGATCCGGCCAGGTGAAGCCCGAAATGATCTCGCTGAGGCCCAAAACCCGGCGAAATTCAACGTCATCGATGATCGGGTAGGTCTTGCGCAAGGTGTCATAGGTTTGGCTATTCGCCTTGCCCTGATCGATCGCCTCCAGAAGCGCATTGGCGGCATCGCGCAGATCGGTGGTTCGCGTGAGACGATTGCGGGTATCGTCGAGGGCGACCGATCCTGTTGCCAGAGCTTGTGTCGATAGCGTTGAGTTCTCAACAGCGAAATTCTTGAGGCGCTCCTGGGCATCCTCCATTTCGCGAAGGTTTTTCGCAAGAGTCTCGGATAGGTAAGCCAGCTGATCGTCTTGCTGTTGTTTCTTCTCCTGCTCGGTTTGCTTGATGACCTCATCCATGATCGCATTGGCAATCACGGCTGCGCGGGCCGGATCCGTGTGGCTAACCTTTACAGAGGTCGCCCCATTCTCGGTTGCCTCGACCACGACGTTTTCACGAAACGCGGTGACGATATTCTCTTCGATCACCTGGTTGGGGTCTCGCACGTCAGATTTGTATCCGATGAGCCGCTTGAGGGTTGCTTTCCAAAGCGGATCTTTTGCATTCCGGTTGAAGGCGTTGAAATAGGCATAGTCCAGCAGGTCGATGGCCTTGTCGACGACGAGAATAAAGACACGACCTGCAACCCGATCGAACAGCACGTCACCGGCCGACGCCACGCCAGCAAGACCGGCTACTGCGATGATCCCCGACGCCTGGCTGGGGAGGCTGAGGCTCGAATTACCCGAATCCTCAAGCTTAATGACCGCCTTGGCCGTGTAGATCTTCTCGGCGTTCAGCGCGTAAAACCCGCCGACTACGATTGCACCTGCCGTGATAAACCCGATCAGGTTCTTGTAGGCCCAGATTGAAGCAGACAGCTCACCAAGGTCTAGTTCATCATCCTGGGTTTGAACCGTGTCCACCATCTTTTCTCCGCTGCGTGAGCACATCTTGCACCCCGTTCCCATTACTAGGCCGCCCCCACATTCGCAAGTACGCGAGCGGTGGATTAAGACATGCTCAACTGGGTGAGCAAATTATCGACCAATCCGAGCGGCACCGCCAGCCCGCGAAGGCAGTCTGTGAGCTGTGCCCCT
>JARRIY010000256.1:0-3315 GCA_037379985.1 Maritimibacter sp. | reverse complement strand
TGACCATCACAGGCGCGGTTTCAACAGGTGCTGTTTCCGGCACAACCGGCGCGCTGGGCGTGGGGCGCGTTACCACGGCAGGCGTCGCATGGTTCACCACAGCCGGGGCCGGGCTGGTTGCGGCGCTGATATCGCCGATGCTCGCCGAAGCCAGAACCAGCGGCAGCGGTTCCACATTGACCGAAGCCAGAGGGGCAAGCAGAGCGGTATGGCGAGCGGGCGAGGGGGCCGGGCGCGGCGCGGTCTGCGCGCTGGCCTCAACCTGAATGGCGGGGCGCGGCGATGGGGTCGGCGCGTCGAAAAAGCTGATCAGCCCATAGCTGGCGATGGCCGATACGGCGATCCCCGCAACAGAGCCGCCTGCAAACAGGGCGCTGCGCTTGAGCACACGGGGGGTCACGACTGTGGCGGCCCGAGAGAGAGGGTTGTTTCTGTCCATCGTTCGGCTCGTATCCATGGCAGATTACGTTGGCAATCTTCCAGCGGGTTAACGGCACGTTTTCGCCGCTATAATAAGCGGTTTCCTGCCAAAATCAGCCATTTTTGTGCCAATCGTCATAAAGAGGCGGTTAATGTTGAGCAGATGTTAACGGGGCGATCTGGGAATTCTGCATCACAACCGCCGAGAATCGCGGCGGCAGGCGCTCTGTTCATGGACAGGAAACCAAAGCGGAGCTAGGCATATTGATGAAGATCGGAGGCCGTTATGCGTCGTGTTGAATTCCTGTTTGTCCTGTTCCTGACACTGCCCATTTCCGCGCAGGCCGAGACCACCGATGCGGTGCAGGCTTGCCTGGCCGGGGCGGGGCCTGCCGATGCGGGGGTGCCTGCGAGTGCGGCGGCGGCGAGCGCCCATCGCGATGCGCTGGTGGAAGCGGCTGATCTCTGCGCGGAAGCCGGACAATCCCCCAACGCCAGCGGCGATGTGTTGTTTCTGGCTTCGGAAGTGGCGCAGGGGCGGCGCGATATGGCGGGGGCTTTCGATCTGCTTGAGCGCGCAGCAAAACTGGATTTTGCTCCGGCGGAAACCCGTTTGGGTGACTATTACCTGTTTGGTTCGGCCCCCGGGGGCGAGGATGCAACCAAAGCTGTGGTGCATTTTCAGCGCGCGGTTGAGCTCGGCGATCCGGCGGGGATGACCACGCTGGCGCTGCTCTATTCGGTCGGCAAGGGCGTGACCCGCGATGCGGGCAAGATGGTGGAGCTGCTGACGCAAGCCGCCGATGCGGGCTATCACTTCGCTCAGTTTCGGCTGGCCCAGACCTATCTGACCGGCGAAGGCATTCCGGGGCGGGCCGATCCCGCGCTTGGCATTCCCGATCCTGCCCGCGCGGCCGAGCTGTTCGGCGCGGCGGCGGAGACCGGCAATCAGAAAGCCGCGTTGGAGCTGGCGGCGCTTTATGCCGATCCCAATTCCGGCTTGCCCGACGATCCGGAGCAGCAATTGCGGCTGATCCGGATGGCCGCCAGTCAGGATGTGCCGGAAGCGGTGGCGATGCTGGGCGTGCTTTATGAAACCGGGCGTGGGGTGGCGAAAAACCCCGAGATTGCCGCGCGGATCTATGTGCGCGCGATGGAAAGCGGCAAAGTTGCCTTTGATCAGCTGCGCGCTGGGGCACCGGGCCGCTGGGATCGGGAAACCGCGCTGGCGTTTCAGCGGCTGTTGCAGGATCGCGGGCTTTATACCGGGGCGCTCGACGCGATTGTCGGCCCTGGCACCGCTGCGGCGGCCCGTGCGCTGGCGGCGGAGTAAACGCTGCCTTTACCTGCCGGGGGGCACAGCCTATCTCTATAGAAATAAAGGCGGTATCGGGCAGGGGCCATGAGTTACATCCTCACCCATTTTGAGATTGTTTTCGGCGTGCTGATCACTGGCACGGCGCTGATCTGGGTGCTGCAACAGCGGCGCAGCCCGCAATCGGCGCTGGCCTGGATCCTGTTCATCGTCACGGTGCCCTATCTTGGCGTGCCGCTGTTTTTCCTGCTCGGTGTGCGGCGCAGCGGAGCGCATTACGACGACATCGCCTTTGGTAGTGGGATTGCCGGCCCGCCGGTGCATCCGCTTGACGATCAGCTCCGCCGTCTGGGCGTGCCGCCTGCGGCGCCGGGTCACCGGCTGGAGCTGCAATCCAGCTCCGAAGCCGCCCATGACGCGCTGACCGCACTGGTCGCCGAGGCCGAGCACAGCCTTGATGTGGTGCTCTACCGGCTCGATGCCGACAAATATGGCGTAACCTTCGCTCGGGCGCTGACCGATGCCGCCAAGCGCGGGGTGCGGGTACGGCTGATCCTTGATCAGATCGGCACTTGGCGCCGTCCGCGCCGGGCGCTGTGGAAGCTCCGTCAGGCCGGGGGCGAGATCCATTTCTTTTCGCCATTTCCGCGCCTGCGCGCCACCGGGCGCTTTAATCTGCGCAATCATCGCAAGATGGTGCTGGTCGATGGGCGCAAAATCTGGTCAGGGGGGCGCAATGTCGGCGCCACCTATCTGGCCGCGCAGGATCGCCCCGCCACCTGGCGCGATCTCAGCTTCACGCTGGAAGGTCCGGTTTTGCAGCACTACGGTGAAGTGTTCGAGGCCGATTGGGCCAAGCAGACCGGCACTCCCGCCGAACGTGCCATCCCGGTGCCGCCTGTCGATGGCAGCGATGCGCTGGTGCAGCTGGTGCCGTCCGGCCCCGATATGCGCGATGACGGGCTGCACGACATGCTGGTCCATGCCATCCATACCGCCACAGAACGGATCTGGATCGCCACGCCCTATTTTCTGCCCACCGATCAGCTGTTTCATGCGCTGGTGAGTGCGGCTCGGCTGGGGCGCGATGTGCGCATTCTGGTGCCCGCGCGCTCCAATCAGCGGATCGCGGATTTTGCCCGGGGCGCCTATCTACGCGAGCTGGAAGAGATGGGCTGCCGCATCCTGCGCTATACGCCGGGGATGATGCACGCCAAGGCGATGCTATTTGACGATGTGGCGGTGGTCGGATCGGCGAATTTCGACATCCGCTCGATGCTGCTGAATTTCGAAACCTCGCTGATGCTTTATGACGCCGATCAGGTGGCGGTGCTGGAGCAGTGGTTTACTGAGCTGGAAAGCGGTTGTCTGGAAGGCACAAGACCCGTGCGTCTACCGCGACGCCTGGCTGAAGCCACCTTCCGCCTTGGCGCACCGATCCTCTAGCAGCAGGGCGGGGGCAACGTCGCCCGAACAGCGCCGCAGGCGCCGGGCGCCTAAACCCCGCCGCTCAATTCTCCCACCAGCTGGTCAATCGTCGCGGCAACTTCCGGGGTCAGGCTCTCTCCATTGGCGTAGTT
>JARRIY010000255.1:1775-5132 GCA_037379985.1 Maritimibacter sp. | reverse complement strand
GCGATGCTGGCAATGGGTTTGAAGTCGGGCACCAGCGCGGCCATGCTCGGGGCCTTGAGCCCGCCATAGCTGCGCTGAATATACCAAAGCGCAACCCCCGCCATGGCAATGCGCGAAATAACCGAAGCAATCGCAGCGCCATCAAGCCCCATATCGAGCACGAAGATAAAGATCGGATCGAGCACCGCGTTCACGATCCCGGCCACCAGCGTGACCAACATGGAAAGCCGCGCGGCCCCGTGGCTGCGCAGGGCCGCCGAGGCGACGATGCCAACCAGCAGAATCGGCATGGTAGGGATCAGGATTTGCAGATAGGAGATCGTCAGGTCCTGCGTCAGCCCCGTTGCTCCAACCAGCGATGTCAGCCCTTCGAGATTGGCAAAGATCAGCGCCGCGGTGAGCAGCGCAAAGATCACCCCGACGGTCAGCACATGGGATAGCGCCTCGCTGGCGCGGGTCTCGCGGCCTTCCCCCAAGGCTTTGGCCACAATGGCGCCGCCCGCGATCCCCATGCCGATGCTGACCGAGGTCGTCACAAACAGGATTGATCCGGCAAAGCCCACAGCGGCGGCGAGCTCGGCCACCCCGAGCATCGAGATGAACAGCATGTCGACAAAATCGACGAGAAACAGCGCCAGAAGCCCAACCGCCGAGGTCAGCGACATGGCGATGATATGACCGGTCAGATTGCCCGACAGGAACTTGGCCTGTGTCTCGCTCAAGACGCGGCCCTGCCCATGATCGACTTCATGCGCGCGCCAAGCTCCTGCTCCCAGTCGCCGAAATTTGCGCGCACCGTCGACACATAGGCCTCGTTATCTTCCAGCGGGATCGCAGGGTCGTAATGCTCCGCGCCGATCACCATCGAGCGGCGGTCCATCTCGGCAAAGGCCTCGACCATTTCTTCGGCCTGTTCGCGGCTATAGCCAAGCGCCTCGACCGATGAGCGCGCCATGCGCAGCGAGCTGTCATAGGTTTCGCGGATAATGTCGCGGCAGCCTGCAAACCACAGATCATAGACATGCGGCCGGTCCATGGCGCGGGCGATCACATGCACATTCGGATAGTGCTTGAGCACGTATTTCGTCAGCTCGGTCGTGTTGTCCTTGTCGTCGATGGCAATGACCAGAAGTTTGGCGTGATCGATCCCGGCGGCATGCAGCAGGTCAGGCCGGGTGGCGTCGCCGTAATAGGCCTGCACGTGGAATTTTTTCAGCATTTCAAGCTGGGCCGAGCTGTAATCGATCACCGTCGGCGACATGCCCGCCGCGCGCATCATCCGCGCCACGATCCCGCCAACGCGCCCATGGCCCGCGATGATGATGTCACTATGCTCTTCGATCTCATCCATCTCGCGTTCTTCGGCTGCCACAAAGCGCGGCGCGATCACCCGGTCGTAGAGGATGAACAGCGCCGGGGTGAGCAGCATCGACATGGCGACGACCAAGAGCAGCTGATCCCCAAGCATGGCGGGAATGACGCCATTGAGCACCGTGAAGGACAGGAGCACAAAGCCGAACTCACCGGCCTGAGCTAGCCCGAGGGCAAACAGCCAGCGGTCACTGCCTTCGATCTTGAAGATCATACCAAGGGCGTAAAGCACCGCAGCTTTCAGCGCCATCAGCCCCAGCGCCAGCCCCAGAATGGCGGCGAAATTGTCAAACAGCAGGGCAAAATTGATCCCCGCGCCGACGGTCATGAAAAACAGGCCCAGAAGCAGGCCCTTGAAGGGGTCGATATCGCTTTCCAGCTCATGACGGTATTCGCTATTGGCCAGAACCACACCGGCGAGGAAGGTGCCAAGCGCTGGCGAAAGCCCGATCAACGACATCAACAGCGCGATGCCGATGACGATCATCAGCGCGGTGGCGACGAAAAGCTCGCGCAGTTTCGCGCCCGAGATGAAGCGGAAAATCGGCCCGGTCAGATAGGAGCCGACCACATAGACAAAGGCGATGGCCGCGAGGGTCACAAGGCCAACGCCCCAGCCAGGCAACCCGTCGACAAGGCTGAGCGATGCGCCATGCCCCGCCGCGCCGTCTGCCCCATGCGACATCGCCTCGACCAATTCGGGCAGGGCCAGAAGCGGCAGCAGCGCCAGCATCGGGATGACGGCGATATCCTGAAACAGCAGCACCGAAAAGCTCGACTGCCCGCCATCGCTTTTCAACAGGCCCTTTTCCCCCAGCGTTTGCAGCACAATCGCGGTGGAGGAGAGCGAGAAAACCAGCCCGACAGCCAGAGCGACGCTCCAAGTCTGGCCAAACAGCATGGCCACGGCCATCACTGCGAGGGTGGTAAGCCCAACCTGCCCGCCGCCAAGCCCCAACAGCTTGGCCCGCATCGACCAAAGCAGCTTCGGCTCCAGCTCAAGCCCGACAAGGAACAGCATCATCACGACGCCGAATTCAGCGAAATGCTGGATCGACTCCACGTCGACACGCAGCAGGGCCAGAAGCGGGCTGATCACGATCCCGGCGACGAGGTATCCCAACACCGAGCCAAGCCCCAATCTGGACGCGACAGGAACAGCAATGACGCCAGCCGCCAAGAAAACAAAAGCCAAAAGCAAAAAATCGGTCATGCGCGCTCCCCTCGTAAAGACGCATCTTTTACATCACACCATTCCCATGGGGAAGGCTTTAGACGGGGCGAAAAGCGGGGCTGCAAATGGCCGGGTGGTCATGGGATTGAAAACGGCTTTGCCGTGGTGAGCCGCGCATGTTGGCTCCTTGAGCTTCAGAACAAGGAAATCGCATGCGCGGCTGCGCCACCCGATGGGTAGAACGCAAGATTATGCGCAAACCTACAAGTCCTGTAGGGTTGCGCGTAACGTTGCGCGCGGAATTCAGTATTCAAACGAAAAATCCGCACGTTCTGGCGCAAATTGCTGCGCAGTGATTGCGCATAAGTTTGCGCAATTTTCCCATAAAATTGCGTATCCTCCAAGAGCCCCTAGGAGAATCCAATTCATAATTTTTCATACTAGTTTTTTTCGCTTCGCGTAACCAGATGGTTGGTCGCGCACCGTGCGTCCACAGCTCGCCCTGCTTCCCCGAAGCGGACCTTCCCGGTGGCGCGCAGTATCGTCTAGTTGATGAAGGTCGGCTCTGCGGGACAAAGCTGCCTTTGCCTCAGGTCGTTTGGATGTCCGTTTTCCAGTACATCCCGCCAACTTTTTCAAGCACAGCATCGACCCGGTCTGTGCGCAGCTTGTAGAAAACCCAATTCTTGATCTTCTTGCTTTCGACCATGCCGGCCTCTTGCAGGATCTGCATGTGATTAGTCACGGTTGGCTGCTTCAAGCCGATTTTCTCGGTGATGTAGCCGACGCAGACGCCGTCATTGACCAGATCA
>JARRIY010000255.1:0-1708 GCA_037379985.1 Maritimibacter sp. | reverse complement strand
GTGGGCCAGGGCGCGCAGCCCTTGGGCGGTTGACACGTACATCTCTTCTGAATAGATAGTCATCTATATAGACACTCCGCTATGCAGGTCTGTTATGTCACGTTCCAAGACGTCCTTCAACTTCATCCATTGCGATGTTTTCGCGGCCCGGCCCTATTCCGGCAATAGTCTGGCGTTATTCACAGATTGTGCAGGGCTAACTGGCGCACAGATGCTGACGATAACCCAGGAGATGCGGCATTTTGAGACGATCTTCCTGAGCGAGGATAATGGTCGCCTCTTCGCGCGGGTCTTTGATCTTTTCGAAGAGCTGCCCTTTGCTGGCCACCCGATTATCGGCGCAGCCTGTACTTTGCACAGAGAGGCGGGCGCTGATGGCAAGCGGGAGTGGACGATCGGCCTGCAAGGCGGGCGAGAGGTCATGGTCTCGACGGAATATCGGGACGGGCGGTATTTCGGCACACTGGATCAAGGCAGGCCGGAGATGATCGGCACGGTTGACACCAAGGAACGGCAAGGCATCGCCCGGGCCTTTAACCTTGATCAATTGGCAGCGTTTCCGCTGGAGGTGATCTCCACCGGCCTGAAATACCTTGTCGTCCCCGTTGCCGGTGGATTGAATGCGGCGCGGATCACCGTTCGCGATCTGGAGCAGACACTGAAACGTCTCGGGGCGGAGTTTGCCTATCTGGTCGACCTTGACACCTTTGAAGGACGGCATTGGAACAATGACGGGATCATGGAGGATGTCGCGACCGGCAGCGCGGCGGGTGTTGTCGGGGCCTATGCATTAAAGTACGGCCTGGCGGAACCGGGCCGCAGCTTTTCCCTGAAACAGGGCCACTTCATGGGGCGCGCAAGCGAGATTATCGTAACGCCCTTCGGCCGTCAGGACGAGATTGAAAGGGTCACGGTCACAGGAGAGGTTGCCCATGTCGGCCGTGGCGAAGTGGTTGCGCCATGATTCCGGTTGTTGGCCCGGACGCCATTCGCCCGTATCTGAACATCATGCGGTTGATCCCGGCTGCGGAACAGGCGCTCCGAGCGATCTCGGACGGCAGCGCCCAGGCGCCGGTCTATGTTTTGCACCCCAATGAACTGGCCGACATGCATGTGAAATCGGCGACCCTGCCCGGGTACCCGATCTTCACGGTCAAGATGGCGGGGTGGTCGCAGGTGCTGGCGGATCGGGACGAGTCGGCCTCCAGCGGCATGATTGCGGTCTTTGACAGTGAGACCTGCAAGCCCTTGGCACTCCTGCACGACGATCATTTGATTTCTGACTATCGAACTGCAGCGGCAGGGGCGCTGGTGGCCAAGTTGTTTGTTCCGGCGGAGGCCCGCTCTGCCTTGATCGTCGGAACCGGTACACAGGCGCGGTTGCAGGCCGAAGCCTTGCTCGCGGTGTGCACCATCAAAACCCTGCACGTCTGGGGGCGGGATCGGGCCAAAGCGGGTGAACTGTGCCGTTCACTGGGCGCGCTGCAAACCGGGGTGACCGTGCAAATCGCCGACGATCTGTCCGCTTCTGTTGCCTGGGCCGATGTGATCGTGACCGCAACCGGCGCAAAAGACCCGTTGATCCAGGCCGGGTGGATCAGGCCCGGCCAGCACATCACCTGTGTCGGATCGGATGACACGACCAAATGCGAGATTGATCCGGCGATCCTCAAAGACGCAGAGGTCTTTGTCGATGCCAAGGCTTCGG
>JARRIY010000254.1:0-3384 GCA_037379985.1 Maritimibacter sp. | reverse complement strand
CCTTGTTCAACATGGCGGGAAAGCTCCTTACTCTCCCCCCATCTCCAAATTCCCCAGCAACAGCTCCTTCACCGCCACCTTGGTCTCCTCCCACTGCGCATCGGTGAACGGCTTTCCGTCGTTCAGCGTCGCGATCTGGTGGCCGAAATCGGCGTAGTGCTGGGTGGTGGACCAGATGGCGTAGAGCAGGTGGCGGGCGCTGACGGGGCGGAGTTTGCCTGCCTCGATCCAGCCATCAATCACCGCGATGCGGTCATCGGTCCAGCTGCGCAGCTCGGTTTCCAGATAATCCTGCGCAATCGGGGCGCCCTGGATGATCTCGTTGGCCCAGACCTTTGAGCCATAGGGGCGGGCGCGGGCCAGATCGAGCTTGGTGTCGATATAATCCGACAGGGCCGCAATCGGGTCTGAGCGGTCGGAAATCTGATCCGCCGCCGCGCGCCAGATGTTGAAAATATCGCCCACCACCTCGTGATACAGCGCTTCCTTATTGGCGAAGTAATAGATCACGTTGGATTTCGGAATCCCGGCTTCGGCGGCGATGCGGCTGATCGAACCACCGGTATAGCCATATTCGGCAAACACCTTTTCGGCCGAGGCCAGAATGCGGGCGCGGTTCTGCGCGCGGGTTTCGCGCTGGCTCAGGCGTTTGCCGCCGATCTGGTGATTCTCGTTCAAATCGCTTTCTTCCTGTTCATTCCCGTCGCCGCCCCGCCCGTTTTTTGGGCGCTGGGTAAAGGCTTGTCCGATTGGTCAAAGAATTGTTGACCGATCGTGCAGGAATGCTACCGTGAAGTTGCGTCGGCCTCAAGAACACCCCAAGGTGCGGGTCGATATGCGTTAGGGAGATAATGAATGCGCAACGATCTCGATGCGTTCTGGATGCCGTTTACGGCAAATCGCCAGTTCAAAGCCAAACCGCGGATGTTCGTCTCGGCAGATGGCATGTATTACAAGACGGATGACGGGCGCGAGGTGCTGGATGGCACCGCCGGTCTGTGGTGCGTGAATGCGGGGCATAACCAGCCGCGCATTGTCGAAGCGATTCGCCAGCAGGCGGGAGAGCTTGACTACGCCCCGGCTTTTCAGATGGGCCACCCGAAAGCCTTTGAGTTGGCGACCGCGCTGACCGACATGGCGCCGGAGCCTTATACGCACGCGTTTTTCACCAATTCCGGCAGCGAAAGCGTGGAGACCGCGCTGAAAATCGCGCTGGCCTATCAGCGCGCGCGCGGCGAAGGCACCCGCACCCGTCTGATCGGGCGCGAGCGTGGCTATCACGGGGTGAATTTCGGCGGCATTTCGGTGGGCGGCATCGTCAACAATCGCCGCATGTTCGGCAGCTTGCTGACCGGGGTGGATCATATGCCCCATACCCATCTGCCCGAGCAAAACGCCTTTACCCGGGGCCAGCCCGAACACGGCGCCAATCTGGCCGATGAGCTGGAGCGGATCATTACCCTGCACGGGGCCGAAACCATCGCGGCGGTGATCGTCGAACCGATGGCGGGCTCGACCGGGGTGCTGTTGCCGCCGAAAGGCTATCTGGAACGGCTGCGCGAAATTACGGCGCGCCACGGGATCCTGCTGATCTTTGACGAGGTCATCACCGGGTTTGGCCGGCTGGGCGCGAGCTTTGCGGCCGAGAAATTCGGCGTCATGCCCGACCTCATCACCCTTGCCAAAGGCCTGACCAACGGGGTGATCCCGATGGGCGCGGTGCTGGCGACGCGCGAGATTTATGATGCCTTCATGCAAGGCCCGGAAGAAGCCATCGAGCTGTTCCATGGCTATACCTATTCCGGCAACCCGATCTCGGCTGCGGCCGGGCTGGCGACGCTGGAAACCTACCGCGCCGACGGGCTGTTTGAACACGCGGCCGGGCTGGAAGAGTATTGGGCCGACGCGCTGCACGGGCTGAAAGACCTGCCGCATGTGATCGATATCCGCAATATGGGGCTGATCGGCGCCATCGAGCTGGAATCGATCCCCGGTGCACCGACGAAACGCGCCTTTGCCGCCTTCCGCGCGGCCTTAGAGGCCGGGCTTCTGATCCGCACCACCGGCGACATCATCGCGCTGTCGCCGCCGCTGATTATCGACAAACCAGAAATCGACAAACTGTTCGGCATTCTTGCCGATGTGCTGAAAGCACTCGACTGACCAGGGAGACCCTCATGACCAATCCAGGCCAAAACCTGAAAGTGAACCAGGACCGTCTTTGGGACAGTCTGATGGAAATGGCCAAGATCGGGCCGGGCGTGGCGGGCGGCAACAACCGCCAGACCGTGACCGATGCCGATGCCGAAGGGCGGGCGCTGTTTCAATCATGGTGCGAAGCGGCCGGGATGAGCATGGGGGTCGACACCATGGGCAACATGTTTGCCACCCGACCCGGCGAAGACCCTGATGCGCTGCCCGTTTATATGGGCAGCCATCTCGACACGCAGCCGACCGGCGGCAATTTCGACGGGGTGCTGGGCGTGCTCGGCGGGCTGGAAGCGGTGCGCACGATGAACGATCTGGGGATCAAGACCAAACACCCCATCGTTGTCACCAACTGGACCAATGAAGAAGGCACCCGCTTTGCCCCCGCCATGCTCGCCTCCGGCGTGTTCGCGGGCAAGCATACACAAGACTGGGCCTATGACCGGGTGGATGCCGAGGGCAAGAAATTCGGTGATGAGCTGAAACGGATCGGCTGGGTCGGCGATGAAGAGGTCGGCGCGCGCAAGATGCATGCGATGTTCGAGCTGCATATCGAACAAGGCCCGATCCTTGAGGCCGAGGGCAAGGATATTGGCGTGGTCACTCACGGGCAGGGGCTGCGCTGGATCGAATGCACTGTGACTGGCAAGGAAAGCCATACCGGCTCGACCCCGATGCCGATGCGCAAAAACGCGGGCAGGGGCCTCGCGCTCTTGACCGAGCTGGCGCATGAGATCGCGATGAAGCATCAGCCCAACGCGGTGGGGGCCATCGGCCATATCGACGTCTACCCGAACAGCCGCAACATCATCCCCGGCAAGGTGGTGTTCACCGTCGATTTCCGCAGCCACCTGCAGGAGATCATCGACGCGATGCTGGAAGAGTTTTACGCCCGCGCGCCGAAGCTGTGTGAAGAGATCGGCGTGGGGCTGGAAACCCAGGTGGTTGGCAGCTTCGATCCGCCCGCTTTCAATGAAAAGCTGGTGGGCGCGGTGCGCAATGCCGCCAACACGCTGGGCTACAGCCATATGGATATCGTTTCGGGCGCTGGCCATGATGCCTGCTGGATCAATGACGTCGCCCCGACCGCGATGATCATGTGCCCCTGCGTGGACGGCCTCAGCCATAACGAAGCCGAAGAGATCAGCCCGGAATGGGCGGCGGCGGGCACCGATG
>JARRIY010000253.1:0-7248 GCA_037379985.1 Maritimibacter sp. | reverse complement strand
GGATCTGGTCGGCGAAATTACCGCCCTGTGCGACAAGCTCGCCCGGGCGCGCAGCATGATTGCCCGCCGGATCATCGGTCAGGACGAGGTGATCTCGCTCACCCTCTCGGCCATGCTCGCAGGCGGTCACGCGCTGCTGATCGGCCTGCCGGGCTTGGGCAAAACAAGGCTGGTTGAAACGCTGTCTACAGTGATGGGGCTCGACGCGGGCCGGATTCAGTTCACCCCGGACCTGATGCCCGCCGATATTATCGGCTCGGAAGTGCTGGAAGAAGCCGCCGATGGCGCCCGCGCCTTTCGCTTTCTGCCCGGCCCGATCTTTTGCCAGCTCTTGCTGGCCGACGAGATCAACCGCGCCAGCCCGCGCACCCAGTCGGCGCTGCTGCAAGCGATGCAGGAGCACGCTGTGACGGTGGCGGGCACGGCCCACCCCCTTGCCGCCCCCTTCCATGTGCTCGCCACCCAGAACCCGATTGAGCAGGAGGGCACCTATCCGCTGCCCGAGGCCCAACTTGACCGCTTTCTGTTGCAGGTCGATCTGGATTACCCCGACCGCTCGGCCGAGCGTGACATCCTCATCGCCACCACTGGCGCGGAAGATGCCAGCGTCGAGCCGGTGTTTTCGGCAGACGAGTTGATCGCCGCACAAGCGCTATTGCGCCGGATGCCGGTGGGCGAAAGCGTGCTGGAGATGATCCTTGACCTCACCCGCGCCTGCCGACCCGATGATGCCAGCGCGCCGGATTTCATCCGCGAGAATGTGATCTGGGGCCCCGGTCCGCGCGCCGCCCAAGCGCTGATGCTGCTGGTGCGCGCCCGCGCCCTGCTGGCAGGTCGCCTTGCCCCCAATGCCGGCGATGTCACCGCGCTGGCCCAACCGGTGCTGATCCACCGCATGGCGCTGAGCTACGCCGCAAGGGCGAAAGGCGAAGACCTCGCTGTGTTGATTGGCCGGGTGGTGCAGCAGCATGCCGGGAAAGTAGAAGCGGCGTGAACATTTCAGTCCATAAGGGCGGCGCCCGATCCTGGGGGGGCGTTGTGCCGCGAATGGTTGAGGCGCTTTACGACCCGTCGGCACAACGAGCGACGCCCGTATCCGGGAGGCTTTCGCCGGGCCGCTGGTGCGACGGTCCTGCTTCCTCTCTCTCCGGGAAGGCATTTGGAAATGTCAGGATGAGCATTCAGGGAAGCCATGCTTTAAATCACCGCATTCAGCATATGCTCGGCACAACGCCCACCCAGGGTCGGGCGTCACCCGTTTTTACCAGCCAGTCCACTCCGACGCCCGAATAGCGCCTGCTTGGAAAACCACCAGCGACGGGGCACGCCCCCGCACACCCCGCGCGCCCATCCCCCTTTCAAACCTCTCCTGCCGCCCATGACCTTGCCCCTTCGCCCCCGCGCCGAAGCCTTGTCTGGCGCTTTGCCGCCCCTGATGGCGCGCGCGCAGCATCTGGCGGCGGGGATCACCCTTGGCGGTCATGGTCGCCGCCGCCCGGGCCATGGTGACAGTTTCTGGCAATTCCGCCCGGCCCGTCCCGGCGATCCTGCCCAGAGCATCGACTGGCGCCGCTCGGCCCGGTCCGACACCCATTTCGTGCAGGAAAAGGAATGGCAGGCGGCGCAGACGGTGCTGTTCTGGTCCGACCGCAGCGCCGCGATGCAATTTGCCTCCGATGAGGGCGGCGAGACCAAGGCCCAGCGCGCCGCGCTCCTGACCCTCGCCACAGCCATCCTGCTTGCCCGGGCGGGCGAGCGCGTGGGCCTCACCGATCTTGACGCCCCGCCCTCGCCCAGCAACCTGCAGCTCACCCGCATGGCCGAGGCTCTTGACCAGCCCGAGACCCGCGATTACGGCGCGCCCGGCACCGCTCCGCTGCCCGCCCATGCCCGCGCGGTGTTCCTATCCGATTTCCTCGGCCCGCTCGACGCGCTGGAATCCGCTCTGGCCAGCGCCACAAATCGCGGCGTGTCCGGCGCACTGGTGCAAGTGCTCGATCCGGCAGAAGAAGCCTTCCCCTTTGAAGGCCGGACCATATTCCAATCCATGCGGGGCGAGATCGGCTTTGAAACCCGGCATGCGGGCGGGCTGCGGATGGATTACCAACAGCGCCTTGCCGCCCGCAAAACCCGGCTGCAAGCGCTCGCCCATGATCATGGCTGGCAATACCACCTGCACCACAGCACCGACGCCCCGGCCAACGCGCTGCTTTGGCTCTATCGCGGGCTGGAGGCGCGGCTGTGATGTTTACCCTCGGCCCCATCGGCTTTGCCGCCCCCTGGCTTCTGACCGCGCTGATCGCCCTGCCCGCGCTATGGTGGCTTTTGCGCGCCGTGCCGCCCGCGCCGATCCGCCGGGCCTTTCCCGGGGTGATCCTGCTGCTGGGGCTGGAAGATCGCGACAGCGAAGCCCGGCGCACGCCGCTTTGGCTGATGCTGCTGCGCATGGCGGCGCTGGCCGCAATGATCATCGGCTTTGCCGGGCCAGTGCTGAACCCGCCTGAGGGCGTAGCGGGGCGCGGGTCGCTGTTGATCCTTGTCGATGATAGCTGGGCCGCCGCGCCGGACTGGCAGGCAAGGATGTCCGCGATCAACACCCGGCTTGCTAACGCCAAAACCGCTGGCCGCCCGGTCGCGCTGGTCGCCGCCTCGTCGCCACCCACGCCCGGCACATTTCCCCGGAAAAGCGCCGGTGACATTGCTCAAAACCTGCCCGGGCTGGCCCCGCAAGCTTATGCGCCGGATCACGCCACCGCGCTGGACTGGGCGCAAGGCCTTGATATGGGGTTTGAAACCCTCTGGTTATCGGACGGGCTTGATAGCCCCAACCGCGCCGATCTGGCCCGCGCCCTTGCCACCCATGGCGCGCTCACGGTGCTGGAACCACCCGCCCCCCGGCTGGGCCTGTTGCCCGCCCGTATCGAAGATGGGCTGATCCAGCTCACCGCCCTGCGCAGCCGTGCTGGCACAGAGCAAGATATCACCATCACCGCGCTTGGCCCCGACCCCAGCGGGGTGGGGCGCGCGCTGGCCCGCACCACGCTCAGCTTTGCCACCGAGGCGACCCGCGCCGAAACCCAGCTTTCGCTCCCCCCCGAGCTGCGCAACCGCATCAGCCGCTTTCGTATCGAGGCCAGCCGCTCGGCGGGGGCGCTCACCCTCACCGATGACAGCCTTAAACGCCGCAAGGTCGGGCTGGTCACCGCCACAGCCGGGCGCGAAACATTGGAACTGCTCTCGCCCGGCCATTACCTGCGTCAGGCGCTTCAGCCCAGCGCCGAGGTGATCGAAGGCCCACCCGCCGATCTGATCGCCGCCGGACCGGACACGATCATCCTGCCCGACAGTGCCAGCCTCGCCGCCCCCGAAGCCGAGGCGCTGGAGCGCTGGGTCACCGAAGGCGGGCAGCTTCTGCGCTTTGCCGGGCCGCGCCTTGCCGCCACCGGCACCGGACCTGGAGGGCAGCCGGGCGATGACCCGCTTTTGCCGGTGCGCCTGCGCGCGGGGGGGCGCTCGGTTGGCGGCGCGATGAGCTGGGGCACCCCGCAGCACCTCGCCCCCTTCCCGGAAAGCTCGCCCTTCTACGGGCTCGCCATCCCCGATGATGTGAGTGTCAGCGCGCAGGTGCTGGCCGAACCGGGGCCGGAGCTCGCCAGCCGCACCATCGCCGCGCTCAGCGATGGCACCCCGCTGGTGACACGAAAATCGCTGGGCAATGGCACGCTGGTGCTGTTTCACAGCTCCGCCAATGCCGAATGGTCGAGCCTCGCGCTCTCCGGCCTGTTTGTTCAGATGCTGGACCGCCTCGCCGTCGCCAGCCGCTCCGGCCCGCCGGATCGCAGCGCGCTCGCCGGCACGATCTGGACCCCGGACCGGCTGCTCGACGGCTTTGGCAGCTTGCAAGATGCGGGCGCGCGGGCGGGTATTGCGGGCGATGCGCTCTTGGGCCAGCCCGGCCCCGGCCTGCCCCCCGGGCTCTACCGCTCAGACGCCCGCCTGATCGCGGTGAACACGCTTGCCCCCGATGCCAGCCTCGCCCCCGCCCGCTGGCCCGCCGGGATCACCCCGAGCTGGCAAGGTGAAAGCCGCGAGCGCGACCTGACCGGACCACTTTTGCTCGCTGCCCTTCTGCTGCTGGCCCTGTTCGCTATTACGTTCGGATATACCCGGCACGACCCCAAACCCGGGTCACTCCTGAGAATGCACCACCATCTTTCCCCCGCCCGAATAGCACCGAAGGCGCAGGGCGAGCGCCGGTCCGACCGCAGGACTGGCGCTATTGGGGCGTTTCGACACGCGGTGAGGCAGGCAGTGCGTGGCTGGTATAAATGGCGTCGCCCACAGGTCAGGATGCGCCACTCCCCGGACCGGCGCGCGCCCGTCACGGCCCTCCTCTTCGCTCTGCTCCTACCCCTTGCGGCCCACGCCCAAGACATCTCCCCGGCCACCATCGCCGCTGCGGAACAGGTCACGCTGGCCTATGTCATCACCGGCGACGCGGAGGTTGACCGGGTCTCGCAGGCGGGCCTGACCGGGCTTTCCGATCAGCTCTACCGGCGCAGCTCCATCGAGCCTGCGCCGCCCGCGAGTGTGGATCTCGAAACCAGCGCGCTCTCCGTCTATCCGCTCCTTTACTGGCCCATCACCCGCAATCAGCCGCAGCCATCCTCCGCCGCCTATACAAGGCTCAACGCCTATCTGCGCGCGGGCGGCATGATCCTGTTCGACACCCGTGACGGCGATCTTGCCAGCACCGGAAGCACCACGCCGGAAGCGCAGAAATTGCGCGCCCTTGCCCTGCCGCTCGACATCCCGCCGCTGGAACCCATCCCGGGCGATCATGTGCTGACCCGCGCCTTCTACCTGCTCAATGCATTCCCCGGCCGCTATGAAGGCGCGCCAGTCTGGGTCGAGGCCGCCCCTGCCGATGCCGCTCGGGCCGAAGGCATGCCGTTTCGCAATCTCAATGATGGCGTCACCCCGGTGGTGATCGGCGGCAATGATTGGGCAGGCGCCTGGGCGGTGGGCGATCAGGGCCAGCCGATGCTGCCGGTCGGGCGCGGCATGGCGGGCGAGCGGCAACGCGAAATGGCCTATCGCTTTGGCGTCAATCTGGTGATGCATGTGCTGACCGGCAATTACAAATCCGATCAGGTGCATGTGCCTGCGCTGCTGGAAAGGCTGGGGGAATGACGCAGTCGATCATCTTCTCGCCGCTCCTGCCCCTGCCGCTCATCTGGGTTGCCGCCGCACTGAGCCTGGCGCTCATCGCCCTTGCCCTTTGGCGCGGCCTCAAGGGCTGGTCCCTGCGCGCCCTCGCCGCCGCACTGCTCCTCACCGCCCTCGCCGGGCCGTCGCTGCAAAGCGAAGAGCGCAGCCCCGAGGGCGATATTCTGATCGCCGTGGTCGACGATAGCGCCTCGCAACAGCTAGCAGACCGCCCGGATCAGACCGCCCGCGCATTGGACAATCTGCGCGCGCAGGCCGAGGCCAGAGGGCTGGAGCTGCATGTCACCCATATCGCCGACGCGCCCGATAATCGCGGCACGCTGGCGATGGGGGCGCTGGCCCAAGCGCTGGCGGAGCTGCCGCGCGATCGGGTGGCGGGGATGGTGCTGATTTCCGACGGGCAAGTGCACGACATCGATGCCGCCCCCGATCTGCCCGCGCCGCTGCATCTGATCGCCACCGGGCACAGCTCGGATTGGGACCGGCGGCTGAACATCACCACCGCCCCGGCCTTTGCCATCCTCGGCGAAGAGCAGGAAATACGCCTTCGCATCGACGATATGGGCACCGCCCCCGGCGATGAAAGCGCTCAGCTCGCCATATCCATCGATGGTGGGCTCGCGCGAATTTACGAGATTCCGGTGGGGCGCGAGATGGCTTTGCCCGTGACCCTCAGCCATGGCGGCCAGAACGTGATCCGGATTTCCACCCCTGATGCCGATGGGGAGCTGACGGCCCGCAACAATGCTGCCGTGGTGGCGATCAATGGCGTGCGCGACCGGCTGCGGGTGCTCTTGGTCTCCGGCCTGCCGCATCCCGGCACCCGCACCTGGCGCAACCTGCTGAAATCCGACAGCGCCGTGGATCTGGTGCATTTCACCATCCTGCGCTCGCCGGGCAAACAGGATGGCGTGCCGGTGAACGAGCTCAGCCTGATCGCCTTTCCCACCCAAGAATTGTTCCTGGAGAAAATCGACGAGTTCGACCTGATCATCTTTGATCGCTACATGCTGCGCGGCATCCTGCCCGCAAGCTATCTCGACAGCGTGCGCGATTATGTCGAGCGCGGCGGCGCGGTGCTAGTGGCGGCAGGCCCGGATTATGCCGATGTGCAAAGCCTCGCGCGCTCGCCCTTGGGCGATGTGCTGCCCGGCCATGTTACCGCGCGGCTGATCGAGCAGCCTTTCACCCCGCGCATTACCGATCTTGGCCAGCGTCACCCGGTCACCCGCGGGCTGGAAGATTTTGCCCCCGATGCCGGCTGGGGCCGCTGGCTGCGTCAGGTCGAGTTGGCCCTGCCCGATGACGGTTCTGCACAAGTGGTGATGACCGGCGCAGATGGCCTGCCGCTGCTGGTGCTGGCGCATGAGGGCGAAGGCCGGGTGGCGCTGCTCAGCTCCGATCACGCCTGGCTCTGGTCGCGCGGCTTTGAAGGCGGCGGGCCGCAGCTCGAACTCCTGCGCCGCCTGGCTCATTGGATGATGAAGGAACCGGAGCTGGAAGAAGAGGTTCTGACCGCCAGCGGCGATGGCACCGGGCTGGTGATCACCCGCCGCACTCTGAGCGATAATGCGGGTGATGTGGTGGTGACAGCCCCCGATGGCAGCGAGACACGCCTGCCCCTGCAAAAACAGGCCCCCGGGCTGTATACCGCGCGGATGCAGGCACCCCAGATGGGGCTGTACCGGCTGCGCGAAGACGATCTTAGCGCCGTGGTGGCGGTTGGCCCCGCCGCCCCGCGCGAGTTTGAGGAAACCATCGCCAGCGGCGAAAAGCTGGCCCCGCTTCTCGCCCCCCTGCGCGGCGGTGTGATGCCGGTTGAAGCGGGCTTGCCCAGCCTGCGCCCCATCCGCCCGGGCCGGGTGGCCCATGGGCGCGGCTGGATCGGCTACACCCCGCGCGGCGCCTATCAGGTCACCGCGCTCCACACCGCCCCCCTCGCCCCCGGCTGGCTGTTGCTGCTGATCGGGGCCGGGCTGATGGTGGCGGCATGGATGGTCGAAGGACGGCGGAAGGGCT
>JARRIY010000252.1:0-9183 GCA_037379985.1 Maritimibacter sp. | reverse complement strand
GCCCAGCACTGGAACCATCGGCATCCAGACCTATTTCGCGCGTGAGGCCGATGCCATGCGCGCTCTCGGGTTGGACTATCCGCTGGGGGCTTCCAGCCGGATGCCGCATCATGGCTGGTTTGGGAAAAGCCTGTTGAGCGGCGATTTTTCTGAGCTGGACCGTGTGTTGGCAAAGTCGCGAAGGCCGCGCATGCTGCTGTCGGACGAGACCATCTATAACGAGGCGGTGTTTTGCGATGAAGCCACCGCCGATGCCCTGCGGGAGCGTCTCGCCGGGCGAAATCTGCGGGTGATTGTCTGCCTGCGCGATGGCGATAGCTGGATGAAGAGCTTTTACAAACAAGCCGTGCATAACAAGGGCCGCGGCGGGGCAACCGGCTCGGCGGCGTATTGGGGAAGCGGTCTTTTGTTCGATGCTTTTTTTGCCAATCCCGAAATTGCAACGCTGGCGCGGTTGTCAGATATGCTGGCTCGGCTGGAACGTATCTTCGGGGTATCGGTCGAGACCATCGAATTGCGCCCGGGTGAGGATATCGTGCCGGTCTTTCTGGAAAAGATTGGCCTTCCGACGATGGATAATGATTTGACGCTGGAGGACGTTTCCAGCCTTGCCGATCTGAACACGGAAATTCTGCGTCAGGCCAATATGCAGGGACCGAAGGCGCATGGGTTCATGCGGTTGTTGTTGGATCACTTGCTGGAAGAAGAGCCTGTTGATTTGGTGGCCCGAAATCTGCGCAGAGGAAGACGATCCTTGTTGGCGGATATGGTGCCGCAGTTCGACTGGACGGCACTGAGTTATGTTCCCAATCCACCACTGCGCGATGAGCGTGACGGGTTTGATCAGCGCTGCGCTGCGTTGCAGGTGCGGGCTGAGGCGCTTCATGAGGCGATTCTGACGCAGGATGTACAGGCATGACCAAGGCCGAATTCATTGATCGCTCAGTAACGATGATGCTGGGGGGCGTCGCCGGGCCACTGGCGCAATCCGAGGCGGGATTGTTGCGCGCTTTGCGCGGATCAAGTGGGGTTTCGGTGGCGCATGTCCCGGGGCAGGATGATCCTGTTGCCTATGACGCAAACGAGAAAACACTGACCCCGGTGCAGCTTAGTCAGATCTTGAACGATCCCAAGACTAGGGGCGCATTGCAGCAGATCCGTGCGTCGGGGGCCGATTTCGGCTTTGTCGTGGATATGCAGGATCGCCGCTTGCGCGACGTGGCCGAGAAGGGCGCGCCGCCCTATCCGGTATTCTGTTTCAATCGTCACAAGGACGATACCAACCGCTTGCTCTGGCCGCTGCCCATCTATCACGACCTTGATGGCGATCAGTTTCTGGCCGATGTCCGGCCAGATCAGGTGCCTTGGGTGGAAAAAGAACCTCGCGTTGTCTGGCGCGGTATCACCGGAGGCCGGGCTGAAGGTGACGGGGCCGGGAGCGGCGAAGGTATGCGCCTCAAGGCCGCTCTGCGCCGCTATCGACGTGGGAAGCTAAGTGAGGATGATCTGCGAGCGGTCGCAGAGAGCACGCCGCGTCATCGAACGGTGAGCGCCGTAGCCAATGATCCGCGCTTTGATCTGGGATTTGTCGATGGTTCTGGCTACGTCATTGCCAAAACCCCGTTTCACGCCCATCTCGAAAAGCCCCGGATGCCACGCGAAGAGATGCAGCGCTATAAGTATATTGCAGTGCTGCGCGGTCTGGATGTGGGGTCGAGCTTTTACTGGGTGATGAATTCGGGCAGCGTTGGCTTTGTCATGGACACCCCGTTCGAAACCTTCGCTTCGGGGCATTTCCGGCCCTGGGAGCATTACATCCCGTTTCGCGAAGATGCCTCTGATCTTGCCGAGCGCTTCGACTGGGCTGAGGCGCATCCGGCGGAATGCAAGGCGATGACCGAACGCGCGGCAGAGATCTGCACATTGCTGGCGCGCGCGGACCTGCGCGATAAGATTTTGCGTGAGGTCATCGCGCGCTTGAATGCGATGGAGCGGGTCTGACCCGCTCCACCCGTTTTACCTCAACCGCAGATTGTCGCGGTTGAGGTCGGAGATTTTCGCCGCCCCCATCAGCCGCATGTCGCGGATCAGCTCTTCGCGCATCAACTCGATCATGCGCTCAACCCCGGCCTGTCCGGCGGCGGCGAGCGGGAACAGATAGGCCCGGCCCACGCCCACGGCCTTCGCCCCCATCGACAGCGCCTTGATGATGTGGGTGCCGCGCTGAATGCCGCTATCCATGATCACATCCAGATCATCGCCCACCGCATCGACAATCGCGCCCAGCTCGTCAAACGGCGCGCGCGAGCCGTCAAGTTGCCGCCCGCCATGGTTCGACAGGATTACAGCATCGCAACCCAGCTCGGCAGCACGTTTTGCGTCGTCGGGATGGATGACCCCTTTCAGGCAGAACTTGCCGCCCCATTCCTCGATCATTTCGCCCAGATCGTCCCAATTCATCGTCGGGTCGAGCATCTCGGTGAAATAGCTGCCGATCGACATCGCCCCGCCGCCCATATCGACATGTTCGTCGAGCTGCGGCAGGCTGAATTTTTCGTGGGTGACGTAGTTGATCCCCCAGGCGGGTTTCAGCGCGAATTCCATCATACCGCGCAGGGTCAGCTTCATCGGGATCGAAAAGCCGGTGCGCTTGTCGCGTTCGCGGTTGCCGCCGGTCATGCTGTCGACCGTCAGCATCATCACATCAACGCCCGCTTCCTTGGCGCGCTGCATCATCGCCTTGTTCAGCCCGCGATCCTTGTGGAAGTAGAATTGATACACCTGCGGCGTCGAGTATTTCTTGCGCAGCTCTTCCAGGCTCACCGTGCCCAGCGACGAGACCCCGAACATCGTGCCGTTTTTCGAGGCCGCTGCCGCCACCGCGCGTTCGCCATCATGGTGAAAGAGCCGCTGCAGCGCGGTGGGCGAGAGGTAGAAGGGCAGGTCGAGTTTCTGGCCCATGACCTCGACCGAGAGGTCAATCTCTTCACTGCCGCGTAGCACATGGGGCAGCAGATCAACCCGGTCGAAGGCCGCCGAATTGTGCCGCAGCGTGGCTTCGTCATCCGCCCCACCGTCGATATAGTTGAAAATCGGCCCGGGCAGGCGGCGGCGCGCCAATTCGCGGAAATCATGGAAATTGTGGCATTGGCTCAGGCGCATGGGTCCTCCTCGCGGGTGTTGGTCGTCCTGCCTTGTGCGTGCAGGTTTCCTACGGATTAGCGGAAAGCAGCTGATCAGGGAACCGGCAGAAGGGCGGATGCTTCGTTTTGGCCGTATAGCGCAACGCCCTGAGAACACCGGTCTAAGTTGCTCAGGAAACAAGCAGAAGTGAGTCGCGGGCGAATTTCATCCACAGGAAATTGTCAAGGATTTTTGGATTTTCGCTTTACGGTTTAGCGCTCAATCTCTACCATATCTCGTAGGGCCCTGGTGCGGGAGACGCCAGACCCTGTAGAGGTATCGAACTCTTGTGTATCTTGCTCTGCAAGGGTTCTTTCGAGCAAAAGGGGAAAGCCATGTCTGTGGCCGAGCACTATCTCGATTCCGAAGACCTGCATCCAATTGATATTGTCGAAACCCTCGCGGAGCACCGCGCCTGGGATTTTGACCGTGTTGCCGATGACCAGATTGCCATGGCTGTTGAAGGCCAGTGGCGGACCTATTCGATCACCTTGGCATGGAGCCCGTTTGACGAAACCTTGCGGCTGATCTGCACCTTTGAAATGGAGCCGCCGGAAGACAAGCTGCCAAAGCTTTATGAAGCACTGAACCGCGTCAATGATATGTGCTGGGAAGGTGCTTTTACCTATTGGCACGATCAGCGACTGATGGTGTTCCGCTATGGTCTGGTGCTGAATGGCGGCCAGATGGCGGCGCCGGAACAGATCAACCGGCTGATCGGCTCTGCGGTTTCCAATGCCGAACGTTTCTATCCGGCCTTCCAGCTTGTGACCTGGAGCGATCAGAGTGTGGACGAAGCCATGCAGATGGCGATTGCCGAAGCTTACGGTCGCGCCTGAAACAAGACCCTAGGTAGCACGACAGATGTCGTGCAGCCATCCTTACGCCCTCCCGGTTCGCACACCGGCGAGGGCGTCTTTTCGCCCGGCCTCTGGCAGGCTAGTCTGGCGCAAATAACAGGGGAAGATCATGACTCTCGATGATGTGAAAGCGCGCGGTCTGGTGCTGCTGGGCTGTGGCAAGATGGGCTCGGCGATGCTTGAAGGCTGGCTCGGGCAGGGGCTGCCTGCCAGCGCGGTCTGGGTGCTGGATCCGCACCCGTCTGACTGGCTCAATGGCCTTGATGGGCTGCATCTGAACGAAACGTTGCCCGAAAGCCCGGCGATTGTGCTGATCGCGGTGAAGCCGCAGATGATGGGCGAGGCGCTGCCGGTGCTGACGCCGCTGGGCGAAGGCAATACGCTGTTTCTCTCGGTTGCCGCAGGCACGCCGATCTCGGCCTATGAGGCGGTGCTGGGGGCGAAAACGCCGATCATCCGCGCCATGCCCAACACGCCTGCCGCCATCGCGCGCGGGATCACCGCGATCATCGGCAATACCCATGCCAGCGCGGCGCAGCTCGATCTGGCTGAGACCCTGCTTAGCGCTGTCGGGCAGGTGGTGCGGCTAGAAGACGAGGCGCAGATGGATGCGGTCACCGCTGTCTCGGGTTCTGGCCCCGCCTATGTGTTTCATCTGATCGAAACTCTGGCCGCCGCGGGTGAGGCCGAGGGGCTGGCCCCCGATCTGGCCATGGCGCTGGCCAAAGCCACGGTGGGCGGCGCCGGGGCGCTGGCGGAAGAGGTTGATGACAGCCCCAGCCAGCTGCGCATCAATGTCACCTCGCCCGGCGGCACCACGCAGGCCGCGCTTGAGGTGCTGATGAATGAAGATGACGGCTTTCCCGCGCTTCTGCGCCGCGCCGTTGGGGCTGCCGCCAATCGCAGCCGGGAGCTGGCGAAATGAGCGAGATCAGCTTTGACGATTTCCTCAAGCTCGACATCCGCAAAGGCACGGTGATCGACGCCCAGCCCTTTCCCGAGGCGCGCAAACCGGCCTTCAAGCTCTGGGTCGATTATGGCGGCGAGATCGGGGTGAAGAAAAGCTCGGCCCAGATCACCCGCCATTACGCGGTGGAAGATCTGGTCGGAAAATCGGTGCTGGGCGTGGTCAATTTCCCGCCGCGCCAGATTGGCCCGTTCATGTCGGAAGCGCTGGTGCTGGGCCTGCCCGATGAAGAGGGCGAGGTGGTGCTGATCACGCCGGACAAAGCCGTGCCCGATGGCGGAAGGTTGTTTTGATGGCAAAGATCTTTGTCACCCGCCCAATGCCGCAAGCGGTGATCGATGATCTGGAACATCAGCATGAGGTGGTGGTGCGCGGCGATAACAGCCCGATGCTAGCCGCCGAGATGGTGGCTGCCCTCAGCCGTTATGAGGCGATCCTGCCGACGCTGGGCGATCTGTTTTCTGCCGAGGTGTTCGAACAGGCGGGCGAGATCCGCACCGGGATCCTCGCCAATTTCGGGGTTGGCTATAACCATATAGACGTGGAAGCTGCCCGCGCCCATGGCGCTGCGGTGACGAACACCCCGGGTGTGCTGACCGATGCCACCGCCGATCTGGCCATGAGCCTGCTTCTTGCCACCGCAAGGCGGGCAGGCGAGGGCGAGAGGCTGCTGCGAGCGGGAGAATGGCAGGGCTGGCACCCGACCCAGCTTATGGGGCGGCAGGTGAGTGGCAAACGTGTCGGCGTGGTCGGCATGGGGCGCATTGGGCAGGCCATCGCGCGGCGCTGCCATTACGGCTTTGGCATGCAGGTGCTGTTCTACAACCGCTCCCCCCGCGCACTGGATTTCCCGGCCACGCAGATTGCTGACATCGTGGATCTGGCCGGGCAGGTGGATTTTCTCGTGCTGGCCGTTCCCGGCGGGGCCGAGACCCATCACCTGATCAATGCAAGCGTGCTGGCGGCAATGCAGCCGCAGGCCATGCTGATCAATATCGCCCGGGGCGATGTGGTGGATGAGGCGGCGCTGATCTCCGCGCTCAGTTCCGGGCAGATCGCCGGGGCGGGGCTGGATGTCTATGAGCGCGAGCCGCAGGTGCCAGCCCTCTCGTCAACAGCCTATCCTTACGCCTTATCCCCGACCGCTTCGCGCCAGTGTTTGCGGCACAGGCTCACATAGCTTTCATTGCCGCCGATCTGCACCTGATCGCCCGCCACCAGCACATTGCCAGCCTCATCCTGCCGCACCACCATCGTGGCCTTCTTGCCGCAATGGCAGATGGTGCGGGCCTCGCGCATTTCGTCGGCCAGCGCCAGCAGCGTGGCGGAGCCGGGGAAGAGGTTGCCCTGAAAATCCACGCGCAGCCCATAGGCCATCACCGGTACGCGCAGATCGTCCACCGCGCGGGCCAGTTGCCAGACTTGTTCGGGCTCCAGAAATTGCGCTTCGTCGATAAACACGCAGGCCACCGGCCCCTGATCGAAACGGGCTTTCAGCTTGGCGAACATGTCTTCGCCCTGGGCAAAGGTATCCGCCTCCGCCCCGATGCCGATTCGGCTGCCGATCCGCCCATCGCCCGCCCGGTGGTCGAGTTTGGCGGTGATCAGATAGGTGTCCATCCCGCGTTCGCGGTAGTTATAGGATGCCTGCAGCAGCAAGGTCGACTTGCCCGCATTCATCGTCGAGTAGTGAAAGTAAAGCTTGGCCATGGCGGTGAGTTAGCCTCGCCGGGCGATCTGATCAAGCCTGCGCGGGGCGGGATGGGGGGAATAGTCGCAGACTGAGGAAATTTGAGGATTTTGGCGTTGCCGCCTTGGGATGGAACAATCCTCGGCGCTCAGATCTGTCACCAGCTATTGCCGATTGCACCTGAAACCGGCCCGGTCGAGTACTGGGTCGACGGCCCCCCATCCGCCCCGGAACGTCAGGACGTGTTGCACTGGTGACGTTGCCGCTAAGCGACCCCTGCAATAGGCCATTCACAACGCCGTGAAATAATGGGAAAAGGAAAGCTGAATTCCCCGCAGCGGGATGGCATCGGGTTGAGGGACAACATGGCCGGGATTGGCGACTACCTGAAAAAGCATACCGAAGCGCTGGTGAAAGACGTGGGCATTGAAGCCGCCTGCGAGCTGTCGGGCAAATCGAAAGCCACGCTCGGGCGCTATTATTCCGATGCTGCCGAACATGCTGATCGGTTCATGCCGGTCGATACGGTGGCCGCCCTGGAAGCCGCCGCACGCTATCCGCATGTCACCTCGGCACTGGCCGAGCTGTCGGGCCATACGGTGAATGCCACCAAACGCGGGAAAAATGACGTTGATGGTGGGGTGAATTCCGATGTCATCGCGCTGTCGCAGCGCTTTGCCATGCTGATGGCCGAATATCAGCAGAGCATCGAAGACGGGATCATCACCGTGAACGAAGCCAAGCGCCTGCTGCGCGAAACCCTCGCCGTGCAGCATGTGCTGGTGGATATGAAGCTGCATCTTGAGGAAGAGGTGCACGGGGCCACCTGAGCGCGGGGACCCCTCAGAGCTTTGCATTCTCCAGATAGTAATCCACCGCATCGGCCACCCGGCGAAACCGGTCGCCGCCCAGTTTGGTGCCACCAAACCAGCGGCTGACGATCACCACATGGTCGTCCAGCCCCGCGCCTTGCAGCTTTTGCAGGATCACCGCGCCTGCGCCCGCCTCGCCATCATCGCCCTTGGTCGGGCCATCGGGCAGGATCGCGGCCCAAGAATTATGCGTGGCTTTGGCGAATTTCTTTTTGCGGGTCAGCTCTTTCAGCACCGCACGAATATCGTCGCGGCTTGCGACTTTCGCACCGGTCACGGCGTATTTCGAGCCGCGATCACTGAAGATGTTTTCAAAAACCTGCATTCTGCCTCCTGATGGTCAGAGGGCTACAGGGCTGCGCCGCCCGGCTCAATAGCCTTTGCGGAGATGCTCCAGCAGCTTTTTGTTGCGGCAGATGCTCGGGGTTTCCTCGGACCCGGCCGAATGCTCGTCCATCCACATTTCGCAGCCGCCCGGATCGGGGCACTGGGTGCAGCGGGTCACAGCCTGCTCCACCTGCGCACGGCTCAGCCGTGTCAGATCAACCTCGACATCAAGGTTGAGCCCGAGAATATCGGCCATCCGGCCGAGCAAATACTCATGATATGCACGATGTGCTTGATCTGGCATACCCACCTCCGGCCCCCAGAAACAACAGTGCAATTCTTTCAATCTTTGATCTGAGTCAAATCAACGGTAACGATTTCATTGCGAGCGCATGAAGATCGGCCTAATCTCAACAAATGTTCACCATTGAGCACGAATTTGACGCAACTGTGATCACGCTGGTCGATGAGGGCACTCCCCATTTACGCGAGGACGTTGTGGTGAATGCATTCGACGATTGTGTGACGCTGGAACAATACGAGCCAACCACCGACCGGGTGATGCGAGTCACGCTGTCGATTTCGCAATTGCGTGATGTCGCCGCGGCGCTGGATTTGCCCGAAGGGATCTATCAGCTGGTGCGGCCACCCAAAGAGGGGTGAGCGGGGCTGGCTGGGTGCGGGCGTAGGCTCGATGCCCCTCTCCGGGGGCAGGACTGCGGCCATGTGCTGTCAGTCGAGCCGAAACACCTTGTCGCGCGCGGTGGCGCCCCGGATCAGCGTCAGGCTGGATTTCGACACGCCGAGCGCATTGGCCAGCAGCTTCACCACCGCTTTCGTCGCCTTGCCATCTTCAGGCACCGTGGTGACGCTGACCTTCAGCCCTTCCGGCGTATCGCTCACCGCATTGCGCGAAGCTTTCGGCGTTACGCGCACCGCGATCTCGGCGCCCGGCTGGGCCAGATGGGAGAGTTCACCTTTTTTCATGGCGCGACATTGGCGCAGGCGCAGGGCGGGTGCAAGTTTTCGGCAGCATTTTCTGCCCGGTATAATCGTCAGTTACGCGCCGCTGGTCACGTTCTCCCGCCCGAACAGCGCCCTCAGGGCGCCGGGCGAGCGCCTGTCCGTCCCTGCGGACTGGCGCTATTGGGATCTTTCGACACGCGGTGAGGCTGGCAGTTCGTGGCGGGTATAAATGGCGTTTGCATTTCTTCTCAACAATCAAATTAAATTGGACATGGTGCACGAGTCGTTTTCCTGAAAGCTACAGATGCAGGAAGATAG
>JARRIY010000251.1:0-5433 GCA_037379985.1 Maritimibacter sp. | reverse complement strand
CCTGCCCGAGGTGCTGCCTGCGCCAAAGGGGCTTGGCGATGGCGTCTGGCTGAAAGGCGATTGGCACATGCATTGCCGCCACAGCACCGACAGCAGCAACAATCCGGTGCGCAAGATTATCGGTTTTGCCGAGGCGCAGAATTACGACTACCTGGTCATTACCGATCATGATGTGCATGTGCAGGGTGCCGTGGCCGAGCATACCTGGGCCGACCCGGAATACCGCTCCAACGCGGTGATGCTATTCTACGGCGCCGAGCTGACCGCGCCGCGCGGGCATGTAAATTTTTTCAGCCCGGAGCCCTATGACCATCAGCGGATTTTCGATGCGCGCGATGCCCGCGACTGGACGCTGCAGGCGCTGGCCGAGGAGTTGGGTGTGCATCTCTCGGCCAATCATCCGAATAAAAGCAACCATTACAGCTATTCCTTCGACATCGCCAAATCCATCGAGGTCTGGAATACCAGCCAATGGGAGGTGAACCTGCCGAATATGCGGATCTGGGACGATCTTTTGCTTTCGGGCCGGATGCTGGGCGCGCGCGGTGGGTCTGACAGCCATCATGGCCGCCCGGATAGTCCGGAGCTCGCCACCGACAAAAGCTTTGAGGCCGAGGGCAATTATGTCGGCACGCCGACCACCTGGATCTATGCTGCCGAGCGCAGCAAAGAGGCCATTCTGGTGGCGCTGGAACAGGGCCGCGCCTCGATCAGTGCCAATCCGAACAATCCGCGCGTCGAGCTTTACGCCAGCCTTGATGGCGGCGAGAGCTTTACCCTGATGATGGGCGATAACGCCGTGCCGACCGGGGGCGAGGTGGTGTTTGAGGTCCGGCTTGAGGGGGGCTGTTTTGATGGTGTGGCTTACGGCGTGCGGGTGGTGAAAGATCGCAGCGAGTTCGGGCAGTTCTACACTGATCCGGCGAGCCACAGCCTGCGTTTCACCGATACGCCGGATCCCCAAAAACGCAGCTATTACCGGGTGGAAGTGATGGGGCCGCAAACCCCGTTCCCGGAAGTGCCGTTCTGCATGAGCCAGAGCGGTATCATGGTGGCGATCTCAAACCCGATCTATTTCAATTACGACCCGGATTTCTAAAGGGGCAGGGCCTCCCGCTCGATGCGCTCACTCTGCGCCAGTACCCGCGCGCAGCTCTTCGAGAAAGCTGAGCTCTGCCTCGACCAGCCGACGGGCGAGCCTGCCGGTCGCGCTTTCCGTATGCGCTGGGTCACTCGGCCATGACGCGATCTGCGCGTGGCGCGCGGCGATCAGCCCGTCCAGCGCGCCGTTTGGCAAGGTGTGGCCTGAATCCAGCGCCAGTGTGAGCGCCAGAAGCGGGGCGGTGGGCGCGAGCGGTGCCTGGGTCAGCCCGGCCAGCGCCTTATCAAGCGCCTCACGCGCCGCCGGTGTCAGGCTCAAAACCATCCGGTCGGGGTATGGCCCGCCGGTTTCTTCGTGCTCGTCGACCCAGCCGCGCGTGCGGAACCGTTCGAGAATGGCATAGACGGCTGGCCGGCTGAGGCCCAGCAGCGCCAGCGGTCCAGAGGCCATTGCACGGGCAATTTCATAGCCATGCGCCGGGTGCGCGGCCAGCAAGCTTAGCACCGCCAGTTCGCGCGCCCGAGCTACACTCATGCCGATAGCCGTCCGGCTTGCGGGGTGAGGTCATACATTTCGAAGGTCTCGATCACTTCTTCCATTTCCGCCGCATCGCCGTGGTTGTCTTTGCCGGTCTGCGTTTCGAGGTAGTCATAGACCACCGCCTTGTCGCGACATGTGGTCCAAACCACCACAGTATTGCGCTCGCGGTCAACTGCAACCTGCCAGCTGATCACGCCGTCAACGACCTCGTCCATTTTGGCGGGCGGTTGGCTGGCAATGCGCACGAGGTCATCAAGCTTGCCGGGTTTGGCGGTGGATTTGGACATGAATGTGTATCCGGGGGTCATTGCTCTCTCCTTATTCAATGATGACTAGTAAATAGTGACTAATAGACGTGAGTCAAGCCGCGTGCAGAGAAAATTGTTCACACCCCTACGTTTTGCCGACAGTTTGCCGACGCGTTGCAGACGCCTGAAAATGGCCTGCCCCGGTGGGACCCGCCGGGTAGGGGCCGACCGCCCCGTCGCGCCAAAGGCACGCTTCCTGCGTGATGGGCAGGCGCTTCTCGTCCCCCCGCGGTCGGTCGCTGCCCTGTTCCTGTAGCCCGGCACCCCTTCTTTGGCCGGACTGTTCTCTTGCTCGTATCCGGGGCCTCGGCTAGGGAGTTTGCGACGTGAAACCCCAGCCAGTGAGGCCCAAATGCGCCTGTCCCGCTACTTTTTGCCGGTTCTGAAAGAAACACCCTCCGATGCGCAGATTGCCTCGCACCGCCTGATGCTGCGTGCGGGTATGATCAAGCAGCAGGCCGCAGGGATCTATTCCTGGCTGCCGCTGGGCTTCAAAGTGCTGAAGCGGATCGAGCAGATCGTGCATGAAGAACAGCAAAAAGCCGGGCATATTCCGATGCTTATGCCGACTCTGCAATCGGCCGATCTATGGCGCGAAAGCGGGCGCTATGATGATTATGGCGAAGAGATGCTGCGCATCTCCGACCGGCATGGGCGCGATATGCTCTATGGTCCGACCAATGAAGAGATGATCACCGACATCTTCCGCAGCCATGTGTCGAGCTACAAAGACCTGCCGCTGACGCTCTATCACATCCAGTGGAAATTCCGCGACGAGATCCGCCCGCGCTTCGGCGTGATGCGGGGCCGCGAGTTCTACATGAAAGACGGCTATAATTTCGACCTGAGCAAGGAAGACGCGCTGCACGCCTATAACCGCCATCTGGTCAGCTATCTGCGCACCTATGAGCGGATGGGGCTGCAAGCCATTCCGATGCGCGCCGATGGCGGGCCGATTGGCGGCGATTATACCCATGAATTCCTGGTGTTGGCCGAGACCGGCGAAAGCGAAGTGTTTTATGACAGCGAGATCACCGATCTGACCTTTGGCGATCGCGAGATTGATTTTGACGACCGGGCGCAATGTCAGGGCGTGCTGGAAGAGTTCACCTCGCGCTATGCCCGCACCGATGAAACCCATGATGAAGCTGTGTTCAACGAAGTGCCGGAGGATCGCCGCCGGGTGGCGCGCGGCATCGAAGTGGGGCAGATCTTCTATTTCGGCACCAAGTATTCCGAAAGCATGGGCGCGACGGTCAACGACAAGGACGGCAACAAGGTGCCGGTGCATATGGGCAGCCACGGGATCGGCGTCAGCCGCCTTGTGGGCGCGCTGATCGAAGCCAACCATGACGAGAAAGGCATCATCTGGCCGGAAGGCGTGACGCCCTTCCATGCCGGGATCGTCAATCTGCGTCAGGGCGATGCGGAAACCGATGCGGCCTGTGAAGAGATCTATAAAGAGCTGAAATCGGTCGGGCTGGAGCCGCTTTACGATGACCGTGAAGAACGGGCCGGGGCGAAATTTGCCACCATGGATCTGATCGGTCTGCCCTGGCGCATCACCGTTGGCCCGCGTGGGCTGAAAAACGGCGTGGTCGAACTGACCAGCCGCCGCACTGGCGAAAGCGAAGAGCTGGCGCTGGTCGATGCGGTGGAAAAACTGGTGATGATCTACGCGCAGCACGGTTGATTGCGACGCGGCCAAGCTGCGTTTCTTGCCGTAATCGAACAATTTCAGGCGGGTCCGGTATGAAAATGCCGGGCCTGCTTTTCATTTTGCAACAAGCGGCGCTTTGCTGCCCAGTTATGTGGTCTGACTTGACCGATGCCCGCCGCCGCGCCACTCTTCACCTGACCCGGCGGCAAGACCGGGCGGGCAGAATAGGAGGCCGATATGCGTATTCTGGCATTGGCGGGCGGAATTGCGGGCGCGGTGACGCTGTCGCAATTTCCGGAGTTTTCACAGCAATATGTGCAGCGCCTGTCGGGCGCGGTGGATGAGCTTCGGGCGGTCACGCTGGCCTTTGACACCTCGGCGCGGGTCGCCGGGTTGACCCGCGACGAAGCGCTGGACGAGATGAGCGGCACCAGTTTCGGGGCCAGCTTCAGTGAGGATCTGGGGCAACAAGTCTATCGCTATGACCGGCTGAATGCCGATTATCAGGCGCTGGCGCGTGCGGCTCCGCTGGAACGTCTGGCGCGGTTCTACCGCATGCGCGATCCGGAACTCGCTCGCCGCACATGGGATGATTTTCAACCCGCCGTGCCGGTGACAAGCGAAGGCTTCATCACCGCCGGGATCGGCTATGGCGTTGGCTGGGGGCTGATTGCCGGGCTGACCGGGCTGCTGTTTGGACGCCGCCGTCGCCGCTACCGCTCCTTTGCGCGCTGAGGCGGGCTGGCAGGCCCCCTGATCGCATCTGGCTGACGCGGCTGGGGCTATGTGCTTGTTTATAGATACGAAATCATCCTCATCGGAATGTGAAACCCATGCCCCCGAAAGCATGGTAGATTTGAAATCACAGCTAATTATGTAGCGCATGTTTGCGCTAAAACAGCAACATCCGGTTCGCCTCTAAGGCGAGGGTAATGGCTGGTCTGATCCATATCAGTTACAGCGGCGGCGAGCTGTGATTATTGAATTTGAAGAATTAAATCTGAAAGAGATGCCGTGAGACTTACGACTCGTACCAATCTGGCGGTCCGCGCTCTTATGTATTGTGCTCTGAATGAAGGGCAGATGGCGCGCTCTGCCGTTATCGCTGAATCCTGCAACGCGTCGATCAATCATCTGGCGCAGGTTGTGAATGCACTGAATTCCCATGGCTATTTGCTGGCCACCCGTGGACGCCAGGGCGGCGTGAAACTGGGGCGGGATGCGAAAGACATCAATATCGGCGCGATCTTCCGGCTGTTTGAGGCCGACGTGCCTTTTGCCGAATGCTATTCGCCTGAAACCAACACTTGCCCGCTGGTGGCTGGCTGTCGGTTGCAGACGGCGATTGGTGTGGCGCTGGATGCGTTTTACGCCGAAATGGACCGGGTGACGCTGGAAGATTTGATAAGCGGCAATACCTGCCTGCAAGAGATCTTTGGGCTGGGCGACGCGATCATGTCGGTTGGTGGCTGCAAATCCCAAGGCCAGGCGGCGCAATAACTGCCCGCTCAGGCGCTGCCGCGTTCGACCATATGGCCCTGAAACCCGCACAGATCGGGGCGTTCGCCTTTGCCTTCCAACACCTGTACCAGCGCTTCGGCCATCTGGGTGATCGGCTGGCGATAGGTGGTCAGATCATAGGCGGCGCTGGCGGCTTGTGGGATGTCATCCACCCCGGTCACGGCGATATCTTCGGGCACGCGCAGCCCCAGCCGGTATCGGATTGCATCAATCGCCCCCATCGCCAGCGCATCGTTTTCGCAGACGATAATATCGGGCAGATCGGCGCGGTCCCGTCCGCTGAGCGCGGCGCTGATGGCCTC
>JARRIY010000250.1:0-3398 GCA_037379985.1 Maritimibacter sp. | reverse complement strand
GGGGCAGCAGCCGCCATCGCCACGCTGAAAGAAACCCTGCGCCTGAACGTCAAAGACAACGCCGCGGCCCGCGGGACACAACTCTTTACCGGGCTGAAGGCACTGCAGGAGAAATACAGCATCATCGGCGATGTGCGTGGTGGCCACGGGCTGATGTGCGCGCTGGAGCTGGTCAGCGACCGTGCCAGCAAAGCCCCGATTGACAAGGGCACCATCGGCAGAATTCACCGGGCCACCTATGAAAGCGGAACCATGGTTCGGGTCTCTGGCAACAACATCATTCTGTCGCCATCGCTCATTCTGACCGAAGAAAACGTGGCCAAGATCCTCGCGGATCTGGATCAGGGCTTCGCCGCAGCGTGACGGTATTGGGCGGGGCTGTGTTCGGTGTTGTCACCGCACCCAGCCTCGCCGCTACCCTTCCGGAGCGTCGAAAAAGCGCTTTGCGAACTGCTCCGGCTGCAACGGCGTGGCCAGAAGGGGCGCCAAAGCCACCTCTGACAGCCAGTCGGCCGAAAGCGGGCCATCCTTCTGATGCGCGGCGATGAAGGCCGGAACATGGCCCTGCGCGTGAAAGCTCGCCATGCCATGCGGCGCCAGCACCAGATAGGCCGCGATCCGTTCGGCATTGCCGGGTATGATCAGCCCCGCCGCCTGCGCCTGACGAATGGTCTCAACCAGTTTGCCCAGCGCTTCGCTGTTATGCTCGTCGCGGCCGCGCGCGGTATCTTCGGTGACCGGATGCGAATGGAACATCAGCGCGAAATAGCCCGGCTGTTCGCGCGCGAAGGTCACATAGGCGACGCAAAGCGCACGCAACTCATCTAGCGGGTTCGAATCTGCTGCAGCCTGCGCCTGCGCCTGATAGCTCCCCAGCGCCTCGAATCCCAACGCCGTAACCGCGTTCAGCAGGGCGGTCTTGTCGGCGAAATGGCGATAAACGGCGCTGTGACTTACCCCCAGAGCGGTCGCAATCTCGCGCAGAGAAAAGTCCGGCCCACCGCGCGCAGTGATCAGCTCCACCGCCTTTGCGATCACCGCCTTCGGCAGATCGTTATGGTGGTAAGTCTCTCGCGTAACTGCGGTTTTTCGGGTCTTGGCAGCCGGGGGCATGGATCAGATCTTTCTTCGGAATGCAGCAAGACTGGCCTGCCGCCGAGGGGATTGCAACGGCCATAGCAGAGCCCGCCACAGCAATCACGCAAATGAATCTTGACACAAATGTGACCGCTGGTCACAGTGTGACCAATGGTCACATAAGGCTAGTATGTCAGGGAGAAGAAAATGTCAAAGCTACTGGGGGTGCCCTCGCGGCGCCGGTTTATCCAACTTGGTGCAGCCGCAACCGCGACCGGCCTGTTCGCCCCGTCGATTGCCCGCGCCGCCGCCAGAAAGATCAAGATCGGCTATGTCGGGCCGCTCTCGGGTGTGCGGGCCGATTTCGGTGCCACTGAGAAATGGACCATCGAGATGGTCAAAAAGCACGTCGCCAACGGGCTGACCCTGAATGGCACCCATTACGATGTCGAGCTGGTGGTGCGCGATAACCGCTCGGATCAGCAATATTCGGCCACGGTCGCCAGCGAACTGATCCTGCGCGAGCGCTGCAATCTGATCCTGGCCCCCGATGGCGATGCGGCGATGGCGCTGGGCGAGTTGGCCGATACCCGCCGGGTGCCGACAATCTCGTCGATGGCACCGTGGCAGGCTTGGCTGTTCCCGCGTGGCGGCACGCCGGACAAGGGCTTTCCCTATACCTTCCATTTCTTCGCCGGATCGGATGCGGTGCTGAATGCCTTCACCAGCATTTTCAGCGCCCTCGACACCAACAAGAACGTGGGCACGCTGTTCCTTGATAACCCCGCCGGGCGCGGGCTGATGGACCCGAATATGGGCCTGCCCGCCGCGCTGGGTCAGGCCGGGTTCAGCCAGACCGAGGCAGGGCCGTTCCAGCTGAGCAGCAACGATTTTTCCAATCAGGTTTCGATGTTCCGGGAGGCGGGCGTCGATATTCTGTCGGGCTTCATGTATGCCAACCATTTCGTGCCGTTCTGGAACCAGGTGGCGCAGGCGGGGCTTTCCCCCAAGGCCTGCGCGATGGCGGCAGCCTTCCTGTTCCCCTCGTCGGTCAATGCTCTGGGCGACCGGGGCGACGGGCTGGGCACCGAAGTCTGGTGGACCCCGAATTTCCCCTTCGAAAGCTCGATCACCGGCAACAGCGCCAAGGCGCTCGCCGCCGCCTGGGAAGACAGCACCGGCCAGCAATGGACGCAGCCGCTCGGCTATGGCCACGCGATGTGGGAAGTGGCGCTGGCGGCCCTTGCCAATGCCGCCGATCCGCTCGATCCCGACAGCCTGCGCGACGGCATTGCCACGCTCAGCACCGATACGGTGATCGGGCCGGTCGATTTCGCCCATAGCCCGATCAAGAGCGTCGCAATCACCGGCTTGGTGGCGGGGCAATGGCGCAAAAACGCCGGGGGCAAATATCCCTACGAGCTGAAGGTCGTCGACAATGCGATGATGCCGCAAGTGCCGGTTGACGCCGATGTCGTGGCGCTGTCGCTCTGATGCATCTGCACAGGAAAGGCGATCTGCTGTTGCGGGCCGAGGGGCTGAGCAAGGCCTATCGGGGCGTGCCCGCAACAGACAGCGTGGATCTGGAGCTTCACGAGGGCGAATGCGTGGGGGTCATCGGGCCGAACGGGGCGGGCAAAAGCACGCTGCTGGGGCTGATGGTCGGATCAGTTCGTGCCGATGCGGGCAAGCTGATGCTCGATGGGCAGGACGTTACCCGAACCGCCACCCATGCACGGGTGCGCGCAGGGATCGCGCGGGCCGCCCAGATACCGCAGATTTTCGGCCGTCTGCCGGTGGCCGAAAACGTTCTGCTCGCCGCTGTCTACGGCGCGGGCATGCATGGCCACGTGGCGGTGGACTGGGTCGAAGAGGTGCTGGAAATGTGCGGGCTGGCCGATCAGGCCGAGACCGGCGCCGAGCATCTGGGCCTGCTCAGCCGCAAACGGCTGGAACTGGCCAAGGCGGTCGCGGCGCGCCCGAAAGTGCTGCTGCTTGATGAGGTAGGCGCAGGCCTGACCGAGCCAGAGATCGAAGAGATCATGCAGCTCGTGGCAGTGCTGCGGCACGGCCGCGCGGTGATGTGGGTGGAGCATATCCCCTTTGCCCTGCGCGGGGTCTGCGAGCGGCTGGTGGTGATGGATAAGGGAGCCAAGATCCTCGACGGGCCGTTCGACGAGGTCTGGAACGATCCCGATCTGCAGGCGATCTATATGGGGGTGCCCGACGATGCCGCTGCTTGAGATTGATAGCCTCGCAGCCCGCTATGGCGAGCTGATGGCTTTGGACGGGCTGAGCATCAGCCTGAACGAAGGCGAGAC
>JARRIY010000249.1:0-3458 GCA_037379985.1 Maritimibacter sp. | reverse complement strand
GATATTGGGCAATGTCCTGTCCGGGGTCGTCAATATGGGCGAGTTGCCGGATCAGACCGTTGACGAGCGCGACACGAGGATCCGCCGTCGCGGCGAGGAAATTGCCCATTGGGCGACCGGCGGCAGCTGTGTGATCGCGCTGATCCTGCTGGCGACCGGCTATGGCGCGGTTACCATGGTCGCCACCCTGTTTCTGGGCTTTGTCACCAGCGATGCGGTTGGCAATATCGCCAAACTCGTGGGCTATATGAGGGGCTGATCCGTGGCGAAGAAACTGAATATCTCAAACAATATTCGCCGCTTGCGCTTTGACGCCGACGAGATGACCCAGGCGGAGCTGGCCAAACTGGTCGGCGTTACCCGCCAAACCATCGCCGCCATTGAAAAGGCTCGTTACGCCCCAACGCTGGAGCTGGCCTTTCTGATTTCCGATGCTTTTGGCAAGCCGCTGGATGAAGTCTTTTTCCGCGAAGACTAGCGCGCCAGAGCCGCCGCCCCCGGGCGACGGCTGCAAAGACGTTTAGTGCACCGGCACCGGTGCGAAATCGTTTTGACGGGCCAGGGCAAAGGCCAGATCGCGGTCGCCCACCACCGCCAGCCGTTCGCCATCGGCATTATGCACCGCATAAAGCTTGGTCAGGCCTTCGGTCTGCGCCCGCAGCTCATCCGGCAGATCGTCAATGCTGACTTCGCGCACGTAGACGATCCGCTCTTCCGTTTCCGGAAATCCTTCGTATTTCACATCCATAGCAGCCCCCTTACGCTTTCCTGATCTCGATGGTCTGCACCACCGTTTCGGGCTCGGCCCGTTCCAGATCAATATGCAGCAGCCCGTTTTCCGTGGCCGCCCCCATAACCTCGACACCGTCGGCCAGCACAAAGCTTTTCATAAAGCGCCGCGCGGCGATGCCACGATGCAGGAATACCCGCTCTTCGTCTTTTTTCGGTGAACGCCCGCGCACAACCAGTTTGCGGTCTTCTACCGTGATCGACAGATCGTCATCGGCAAACCCGGCCACAGCCAGAGTAATCCGGTAGGCCCGCTCGCTGACCTGTTCGATATTGAAGGGGGGATAACCTTCGGTTCCCGATTTCTCGGCCTGCTCAAGCATCCGCTCAAGCTGATCGAATCCCAGCAGGAAGGGATGCGTTGCCAGCGTCAGTTTTGTCATCGACACGTCCTTTATCAAAGCGACCTGTTGCGGGCCCCGATTACGGCGACCCTTGGGGAAATATGGGGGCAGGTTAATTCCTGTGCAAGAGGCCGAAACGCTTGGAGGGGCGGGGCAAAACGGCTAAGTTATGCCACCAACCGGGAAAATCGACTCACATCATGACCAAAGCCCAAGAGATGAAATCCGAGGATGTTCTGCGGATTGAGCTGGAAGTGCTCAAACGCGAACACCGCGATCTGGATGAAGCCATAGCGGCGCTGGAAGAACGCACCACTGCCGACCAGATCATGCTGACCCGGCTGAAAAAGCAGAAACTGGCGCTGAAAGACAAGATCGCCCGGATCGCCGACAAGCTGACCCCCGATATTATTGCATAAAAGCCGGTTTGCGCGTAGAAGGCGCATTCCTAAAACGCAGCCGGGAGCGCGCCTGATGGCAGAGGTGAAAGTGGGGATTATCATGGGCAGCCAGTCCGACTGGCCGACCATGAAACTGGCCGCCGATATTCTTGACGAGCTGGGCGTGGCGTATGAGACGAAAATCGTCTCCGCCCATCGCACACCTGACCGGCTGTGGGACTATGGCAAAACCGCTGTGGCGCGTGGGCTGAACGTGATCATTGCCGGTGCTGGCGGCGCGGCGCATCTGCCCGGGATGATGGCCTCGAAAACCCGGGTGCCGGTGATCGGCGTGCCGGTGCAGACCAAGGCGCTGTCCGGTGTCGACAGCCTGTATTCCATCCTGCAAATGCCCAAGGGCTTTCCGGTGGCCACCATGGCTATCGGGGCGGCGGGCGCGGCCAATGCCGGGCTGATGGCGGCGGGCATTCTGGCGGTGAATGATCCGGCGCTGGCCGAACGGCTGGATGCCTGGCGCGATGCCCTGTCTGCCTCGATCCCGGATGAGCCTGTCGATGACTAACCCCCTCCCCCTCGGCGCGACGATTGGTATTCTTGGCGGCGGTCAGCTGGGCCGGATGCTATCGGTTGCAGCCTCGCGGCTCGGCTTCAAAACCCATATTTTCGAACCCGGTGCCAACCCGCCTGCGGGCCATGTGGCGGATCGCGTGACATGCGCGCCTTATAGCGATGAAGACGCCCTGCGCGCTTTCGCTGAAAGCGTGGACGTTGTCACCTATGAGTTTGAAAACATTCCCACATCGGCGCTCGATCTGATCGAAAGCCTGCGCCCGGTGCGGCCCAACCGCAATGCCCTGAAGGTGAGCCAGGACCGGCTGACCGAAAAGGCGTTTCTGGATGGGCTGGGGCTGGATGTTGCCCCCTTCGCGGCGGTGGATGATGAGATTGATCTGGCCGAGGCGATTGCCGAGATCGGCACGCCTGCGATCCTGAAAACCCGCACCCTGGGCTATGACGGCAAGGGGCAGGCGCGGATCATGGCGCCGGATGACGCCAAAACCGCGCTGGACGCGATGGCAGGGGCCCCCGCCATTCTGGAAGGCTTTGTTGATTTCGGCTTTGAAGCCAGCGTGATCGCCGCGCGCAATCTCGATGGGCAGATCGCCTGTTTCGACCCCGGCGAGAACGTGCATAAAAACGGCATCCTCGACACCACCACCGTGCCTGCCCGGCTGAGCGAGAGCCAGCACGCGGCGGCGATTGAAGCGGCATCGAAAATTCTCGATGCGCTGAAATATGTCGGGGTCATGGGGGTGGAGCTGTTCATCACCGAAACCGGGCTGGTGGTGAACGAGATCGCACCGCGGGTGCATAATTCCGGCCACTGGACCCAGAACGGCTGCGTGATCGACCAGTTCGAACAGCATATCCGCGCGGTCGCGGGCTGGCCGCTGGGCGATGGCAGCCGTCATAGCGATGTGGTGATGGAAAACCTGATCGGGGACGACATGGACCGGGTGGCGGAGCTTGCTGCCGATCCCTCTGTGGCGCTGCATCTTTACGGCAAGACCGAGGTGAAGCCGGGCCGCAAGATGGGCCATATCAACCGCATCACTGGCGCTGCCGAAAGCTGAGCGGTTTCGGGTGGATGTTGGAAAAGGGCAAGAGGTCCTGCCAATCCACCACCGAAACAGCCCTAAATTGTTGGATTAGGATAAGCGCCCCAATCGGGCGCTTATTGCGTTATGGCACCAGCCAATCGACCAGATCGCCATAATCGAGCGTGGGATCAAACGCCCCCGTTTCGATAAACTGCACGGCTTCGGCGATCACAAGCGGGTCGATCATCATGAAGGTATGGGTGACGGGCAGCACGATATGATCGCGCATACCAGCCAGTTTGGTGCTTTCCACCGAGACCTTG
>JARRIY010000248.1:0-3477 GCA_037379985.1 Maritimibacter sp. | reverse complement strand
GCTCGGCCTCCGGTGCGCGGATCAGCTCCGCCGTGCCATCCAGATCGTCACTCAGCGCCAGCCCCGGTGCGGCGATCTGATGATCCGCCAGCCCGGTGCGGCTGAAAAACGCCATCGCGCCGTCGCGCTCTGCCGCGTCAAACCCATAGGCCAGCATCAAGGGCTGCAATGCATTGCGCCCACCCGTCACCTGCGCCAGGCCATAGCCCCGCACCAGCCCGTAAAGCCCCTCTGTATCAATGCTTTCCACGCCAGAACGGGCGCAAATCTCCGTGACCACCGAAGCCAACGCCCGGTTCGACGCCCGCCCGTTCAGCCAATGCCCGCGCCGATAATTCGCCGCATCCCCCCACAGCTCCGCCCGTCCGGGAAACCACGGAAATGGCCGCGCATCCCAGGCCCAAACATGCATCCGTGCCGTGTCGAGCATCCGCACGCCGCTTTCGCCGTCCACTGGGTTATTGGCGGGATCAGCCCAAAATTCCTGATGCGCGCGCAGATATTGCATCTGCATGAAATCGTCCCTCTGCCCATTGGAATAACGCGGCAGCATGCTTTCCGAGCTTTTCGGATCGAGAAACTTGTTCGGCTGATTGCTTCCCTTATCAATCGCCGCACAGCCAAACTCGGTAAAGCGGATGGGTTTTGATCCGGGCAGCCAATCCGTCGGCAGGCTGTCGCGCACCCCGCCGGGCCGATTGTGATGGGCCTTGCTCCACCAGCTGCTAATATCCTTGTAGCGCCAGATCCACGGCTCGCCATAGGCCCCATCTGTGATCTCCGTGCGCCGCTGCAGCGCGCGCGCTTCCGGGGCATGGTAATACCAGTCATAGCCCTCGCCACCGAGGATATTGGCTTTCAGATAGTCGAGATTATAGATCGCCCCCCAGCCCGCATCGGCGTGATCCTCGCCATCGCGCCAATCCGACAGCGGCATGTAATTGTCGATCCCGATGAAATCGATACTGTCATCGCTCCACAGCGGATCGAGATGGAAATAGGCCTCGCCCCCGCCCGGGTGATAGCCGAAATATTCCGACCAATCAGCGGCATAGGAGATGTTCACCTCCGGCCCCAAAACGCTGCGCACATCAGCGGCGAGGCTGATCAGCTCATCCACCACCGGAAAGCTGTTTCCCGCCCCGCGTATCTGCGTCAGCCCGCGCAGCTCTGACCCGATCAGAAAGCTTTCCACCCCTCCGGCAGCTTTGCAGAGATAAGCGTAATGCAGAATGAAGCGGCGATATGACCACTCCTCTGGCCCGCTATAGACCACCTTATCGCCATTCAGGGCAAAATCCCCCACCTGCGCAGAGCCGAAAAACGCCGCCACCTCTGACGTGGCCGCCGCGCTTTGGTCGGGCGATCCCGCCTGACCGGGCGCCATGGAAAGCGTAATCCGCCCACGCCAGGGCAAAACCGGCTGATCCGCCGCCCCGCTCCACGGATCGGTCAGCCCGTTCCCCGCCTGCTGGGTCATCAGGATGAAGGGGTAAAAAGTCACCGCCTGACCGGCCTCTTTCAACGCCCGGATCGCCTCGATCACCGATTGATCACAGGGCGTGCCACCATAGACCGGATTATCCGCCTCCAGCGGCACCAGCCCGGCATTGGCGCGGCTCAGCCCGGCCACCTGCCAGGGCATTTCATGCCCGTCATCCTCATGATGTTCGACCTTCGGCGCGATCTCGCATTGCCCGCAGCGCAGATCATCGCCGAACCAGCACACCACCAGCGACACCGCTTCCAGATTGGGCAGCTCGCCGGTGAGCATATCCAGCGAGGCGGCGAAATCGGCCTTCCCCATCGCGGTGTTTTCATTCACCGGGTATTCTTCGCCCGCCTGCATGCCGTGATGCACCACGCTCGTTGCCAGCGCATACTCACCCGTGCCGGGGATCATCGCCACGGCTTTCGTGCCACGTGCTATCTCAGGCGTTTCCCCCGGTTGCTCGGGCCGGAACACCTCGAAATTCAACGCCGGCACCCGGTTGCCAAACGCCGTCAGGTCAAGCTCTTCAATCACCACATAGGCGGTGCCGCGAAAGGCGGGGGCATTCCCTGCCCCCTCAACCGCTTCGATCTTCGGGTCCGGCTCCTGGCTCTCGCTGCCGGGATAGACCCGCAGGGTCAGGCTCTCCGGCGCGATTTCCTGCCCATCCGCCCAGATCCGCCCAACCCGGGTGATCTCGCCCTCGCACAGCGCGATGGCAAGGCTGACGCTATAGCTGAAATCACTTTCACGCGGGCCGGTCATCACACCTTTGCCGCCACTGGTTCCAGTATCGGTAGGCTCTGAATGCTCGCTGATCGGTGACGCCCAGATCACCTGCCCGCCCAGCCGCATCCGCCCGAAAATCTGCCCAATCGCCGCCCCTTCCGAAGCGCCAGTGACCCGCAACCGGTCGATCCGCCCATGCTCAACCGGCTCCGACCCGCCCATGATCGCATTATCGACCATCGAGCCGACAATGGCCCCGGCGGCCCGTCCGATCGCCACCGCCGACAGGCCCAGCACGCCCCCACCGATCGAAGCGCCAATCCCGGCCCCCACCGCAGACAGAACAATCGTCGCCATAGCTTACCGCCTTTCGGGAAATCTGAAATACGCCACGATCCGGCGTTGCCAGGGCGGCGTCAGGGCGTTTTCCAGCACCGCATGGCCGGAATAGGCATGGATGAAACGCGGGGCCGCGCCTGTAACGCTCAACAGCCCCAGATGCTTCGCCACCGCGCCTTTGCGCATCCGAAACAGGATCACATCGCCGGGGGCTTCCGTGCCGGGAGCTACGGGACGCAAATGCGCCATCGCCCCCTGCATCAGCAGCTCCGCCCCCCGCGCCTCGCCCCAATCCGGCGTATAGGCGGGTAGCGTGATCGGCTCCTCCCCCACCGCCTCGCGCCAGATGCCCCGGATCAGCCCAAGGCAATCGGCCCCCGCCCCCTTGACCGAGGCCTGATGCCGATAGGGCGTGCCGATCCAGCCGCGCGCCAGAGTCACAATCTCATCGCCCCGGGTCATTTGCCGCCCCCGCTTTCCCCGCCACCCTCCGGCACCGGAACCGGGATGCTCAGCAGCCGATCCTCGCCCGGGACATGCGGAAAGCCTCGGAAATTCAGCTGGTTGGCAAACTTGTCGCGGCAGGTGGCAAAGCCCTTGTCGCAGCCAGCCTCCAGCCGAACAGCGTCCCCCGGGGCCAGCGCCGCCCGCAGCTCGCCCCAGAGCTCGATATTATGGATGCCGCCGCTCAGCCGGTCGGATTTCACCGGCGCGCTCAGCCCTTGGGCCGCCCCCGACAGCGCCACCAGCCGCCCGCGCGCAAACCAACCGCCCGCATAGCTTTCCAGCCCGCTGATCCGCAGGCTCTTGCCGTCAATCGCCGCCACCATGCCCTCACCGGCATAGGCAGGATCGTTCAAATTCACCCGGCAAGACGCATCGCCCAGCACCGCGCCGCATTGGGTCTGATACACCCG
>JARRIY010000247.1:0-3488 GCA_037379985.1 Maritimibacter sp. | reverse complement strand
GCGAGGCGCTGTGCATTCACAACCCGGCCACCGGGCGCGAGCTGACCATGCCGCATACGATCACCCCGGCGGCGACCCGCAAGAAAGTGGTGATCGTCGGGGCCGGGCCTGCCGGGCTGGAAGCGGCCCGGGTGGCGGCTGAGCGCGGCCATGATGTGACGGTGTTCGAAGCCCAGCCCCATCCCGGCGGGCAAATCCGGCTAACCGCGCAAAACCCGCGTCGGCGCGAAATGATCTCAATCATCGACTGGCGCATGTCGCAATGTGCCGCCCGCGATGTGGAATTCCGCTTCAACACATGGGCCGAGGCGGAAGACGTCACCGCGCTCGCCCCCGATGTGGTGATCGTCGCCACCGGCGGGCTGCCCAATACCGAGCTTTATGAAAGCGGCAAGGAGCAGAGCCTTGTTGTCACCGCCTGGGATCTGATCGCGGGCGATGTAAAGCCGGGGCAGGATGTGCTGATCTATGATGAAAGCGGCGATCACCCGGGGCTGATGGCCGCCGAAGTGGCCGCAAATGCCGGGGCCAAGGTGGAAGTGATGACCCCCGACCGCACCTTTGCGCCTGACATCATGGGGATGAACCTCGTCCCCTATATGCGCGCGCTGCAGGACAAGGACGTCACCTTCACCGTCACCCGCCGCCTGCAAGACGTGACGCGCGATGGCAACCGGCTGAAAGCCGTGATCGGCACCGATTACAGCGATCTGAAAACCGAGAAGACCTATGATCAGGTGGTGGTGAATTACGGCACCCTGCCGCTGGACGATCTCTATTTCGATCTGAAGCCATCGTCGTCAAACCTCGGCGCGGTCGATTACGACGCCCTGATCGCCGGCACCCCGCAAGAGGTATCGCGCAACCCCGAAGGCACCTTCCAGCTCTACCGCATCGGCGACGCCGTCAGCGCCCGCAACACCCATGCGGCGATCTATGATGCGCTAAGGTTGATGAAGGATATTTGATCGGGGCGCGGGCAAACGACAGGGGGCCTAGATGCGAATTGGAATTGTCGGAACCGGCACCATCGCCACGGCAGTGGTGCGCGGGATCGCCGGGGACGGGCACGAGATCACCGTCTCAGGGCGCAGCGCCGCCAACGCCGCTGCCCTGGCGCGCGACTTCACGAATGTCACCATCGCCACGAATGCCGAGGTGGTGGCGCGCAGCGAGGTGATCTTTCTTGGCCTGATGGCAAAGGACGCATCCGCCATCCTCTCAGCCCTGCCCTTCCGCCCAGACCAAAAGGTCATCAGCTTCATGGCGGGCGCCAGTCTCGATGAGGTTGCCACGATGATTTCCCCCGCCAGCGCCGCTGCGATCATGATGCCCTTTCCCGCCATTGCGCGTGGCGGGTCTGCAATCATGATGCTGGGCGATGAGGCGCTTGTGGCCAGCCTGTTCGGGGCGCGCAATCAGATCTTTGCCCTCGCCAGTGCCGCCGATCTTGAGGCCTATCTCTGCGCTCAGGCAGTGCTGTCGCCGGTGGCGCGGATGATCGACGACGCGGCGGGGTGGCTGGCAGGCCGTGTCACCGATGCCAGCAAAGGCGAGGCCTTTCTTCGCACCCTTGTCGCCTCCAGCCTGACCGACAGCCACACCGCCGACCTGATCGAGGCGCTGAACACGCCGGGCGGCTACAACCAACGCCTGCGCCTGATGCTGGAGCAAAGCGGAATGCGCGACGCCCTGCGCGATGGGCTGGACAATCTGGAGACTGGATCATGACCCTCAAGCACGTCTTTTCACCCCTCACCCTGCGCCACAAGACGCTGCGCAACCGAATCGTGTTTGGGGCACATACCACCAATATGGCCGAGGATGGTCTGCCCGGTGATCGGCATCTGGGCTATTACCTTGAACGCGCCCGGGGCGGGGCGGCGATGATCGTGGTCGAACCCATGCCGGTTCATCCCGCCGCCGTGCTGACCCGGGGCAATTTTCGCCATTCCAGCGATGAGGTGATCCCGCATTTCGCCCGCATCACCGAAGCCTGCAAAGCCGAAGGCGCGGTGATGATCCAGCAGCTCTACCATGTCGGCGCCCATGGCGACTGGGACAATAGCTGGCACGCCAACTGGTCGCCCTCTGGCGGGCCCAGCTATCACGATAATGACGGCAGCCGCGCCATGTCGGTGGCCGAGATCGAAGAAACTATCGACGCCTTTGTGCAATCCGCCGTGCGTTGCCAAAAGGCCGGGTTCGACGGGGTCGAGGTCTGGGCCGCCTATCACTGCCTGCTCGACCAGTTCTGGGCGCCATTTTCCAATCAACGCGACGACGAATGGGGCGGCAATCTGGAAAACCGCACCCGGTTTTCGCGCGAGATCATGCGCCGGATTCGCGAGACCTGCGGCGAAGACTTCATCATCGGGCTGGCGGTGTCGGATGACCCCAGCACCGGCCTTTTCCCGAGCCGCGACGAGATGGTCGACATCATCAGCCTGCACGATGCCGAAGGCTTGATGGATTACGTCACCGTCGGCGCGGGCAGCTATGCCGATTTCCGCCGGATCATCCCCAGCTTTCAATATGCCGAGAACCTCGGCGTCGATCTGGCCGAACGTCTGAAACAGGCCGGATTGCGCGCCCGCGTGACCGCCGAAGCTCATATCCGCACGCCGGAAAACGCCAATACCGTGCTGGGGGCCGGGCAGGCAGATCTGACCTCGATCGTGCGCGGCCAGATCGCCGACCCCTATCTGGTTGCCAAAGCCGCCGAGGGGCGGAGCGACGACATTCGCGGCTGCCTGTCCTGCAATCAGCAATGCTGGGGCAGACGCGGGCGCGATTACTACATCTCTTGCCTGATCAACCCCTCTGCCGGGCATGAATTTGCGTGGGGCGGCGACCGCTTTACCGCCACGGATCATCCCAAATCCGTTCTGGTCGTCGGCGGCGGGCCCGCCGGGCTCGAAGCCGCGCGGGTTGCGGCTGAGCGTGGTCATCGGGTTACGCTCAGCGAGGCCGGGCCAGAGCTGGGCGGGCAGTTCCGTCTGGCAGGGCTGCAACCGCGCCGGGCGCAGATCACCGATCTGATCGCGTGGTATGGCCGACAGTTGGATAAGCTGGGCGTGACGGTGCAGTTCAATAGCTACATGGAGGCGGATGAAATTGCCGCCTTCGGGGCCGATGTGGTAATCCTCGCCACCGGCTCGCTGCCGCCCGAAACGGGCTTTCAGAAGGCCTTGCCGCAGGTCGATGAACTGCCGGGGATTGAGCGCGGCAATGTCTGGTCAGCCGCCGATGTCATGGGCCGCGCCGCCCGGTTGGGCCAGCGCGTCGTGCTGCTGGATGAGGGCGGGCACTGGAAAGGCATCGGCACCGCCTGGCACCTGGCCGAGGCCGGTCACGACGTCACCATCGTCACCCCCGACGCGATGATCGCCCGCGAGCTGGAGCGCAGCGCCACAGATTTCGGCGCACGCCAGACCCTGACCGGGCTGGGCGTGCAATTCGTCACCGAAAGCGCCATCACCGGCTGG
>JARRIY010000246.1:0-5674 GCA_037379985.1 Maritimibacter sp. | reverse complement strand
GGCAACCATTTGGCATGGGATCAGACAATGCGGCTTGGCTATTTCACCTATTCGCAGAGAGGCGAGGCCGAGCGTCTGATGCTGGAGCTCGCCACGGCTCTTGACGCGCAAGGCACTGCACTCCTGGGTATTCTTGCCGAGCCGTCGCCGCCCGAGGATCGCACCAAGATCGTGCGATTGCTGCCCAGGGACGAGCGGATAAATATCTGGCAATATCTCGGCGGCGAAACTGAAAGCTGTAGGTTGAACCCGGAAGCGCTTGAAAATGCCGTGGAAAGTACCGTCCGTGCGATCGCAGAGGCCCGCTCCGGAACGCTGGTGATGGTGAACAAGTTCGGCAAGCACGAGATCGAAGAAGGCGGCGGTACGCGCAGCCTGATCTGGGCAGCGCTGGAGGCCGGGTTGCCCGCTCTGGTGCCGGTGCCGGAGGATGCGCGCGCCTCGTTTGAAGAATTTGCCGACGGCCTGGCTGAGGCACTGGAGCCCTCACCCGATGCTCTGATGGGTTTTGCCCAGTCTGCGCTGGCAGAGTGCAGCTAGCGATGGCTCAAACCTACTATTTTGATCAGGATCAAGGTGGCCCTCACCCGAACACGGCACAAATGTCGATAATAAAGGTGACGGTCCCGCGCGCGATTCTCCGTTGAGGAATACCTTGTCTTGATCCTGTTTTGCGCGCTCGAAACCCGGCGATACGCCGCTGCGAAAGGACAGGATATGAAACGATTGATCGCGCTTGCTACTCTTCTGGCAACCCCCGCCATGGCGCATCCCGGGCATCCGGTGATGGACGGTTCCGCGGGTCATCTCGTGGCACATCTGGTGATCGCGGCGAGCCTTGTGTTTGTGGCTCTGATCGGGGCTTCCCTGCTGACTGCGCCGCTAAAACGCAGCATCGCACGCATCCGCGCCAAGCGCTGATCTTCATTAGTAACCTGCTGTATCCATCTGTTACAGAAGGAATTAACCATGTGTCTGGGTATCCCCGGCCTGATTGTCGAGCTGACTGATAAAAGCCGCATGATGGCAATGGCCGATGTGTCCGGTGTGCGACGCGAGGTCAATTTGATGCCCGTCACCGGCGAGGTCGAGCCCGAATCCCTGATCGGAAAATGGGTGCTGATCCATGTCGGTTTTGCCATGAGCGTGATCGACGAAGAGGAAGCCGCCGCGACGATTGCGGTGCTGCGCGAGCTGGGTGAGGCTCAGCAAGAGCTGGCAGCCATGGCTGCAGGAGATGCGGCGCTGGAGCGCGGATGATGAAATTCACCGAGGAATTTCGTGACCCGAAGGCGGCCGCGGCACTGTTGGGGGCGATCCGCGATGTGACCAAAGACATCGGCGCGACCCGCGAAAATCCTGTGCATATCATGGAGATCTGCGGCGGTCATACGCATGCAATCTTTCGCTACGGGCTCGACAAGCTGACCCCTGAAGGCATCGAGTTTATCCACGGGCCCGGCTGCCCGGTTTGTGTGTTGCCAATGAGCCGGGTGGATGAATGTGTCGAACTTGCCGAGCAGCCCGGGGTGATTTTCACCACCTTTGGCGATGCCATGCGGGTGCCGGGCACGAAGAAAAGCCTGCTGCAAGCCAAGGCTGACGGTGCCGATATCCGCATGGTCTACAGTCCGCTTGACGCGCTGGAACTAGCGCGGCGCAACCCCGACCGCGAAATCATCTTTTTCGGCCTGGGTTTTGAAACCACCACGCCGTCTACCGCGCTGACCATCCAACAGGCGGCGCGCGAAGAGCTGAGCAATTTCAGCGTGTTCTGCAATCACATCACCGTGCCACCGCCGATCAAGGCGCTGCTCGATGATCCGCATATGGTGCTCGACGGCTTTATCGGGCCGGGCCATGTGTCGATGGTGATTGGCACCCACCCCTATGATTTCATTGCCGAAGACTATGGCAAGCCCATTGTGGTGGCCGGGTTTGAACCGATTGATCTCCTGCAATCGGTGCTGATGGTGCTGCATCAGATCCGCGATCACCGCGCCGAGGTGGAAAACCAATATGCCCGCGTCGTGCCGGAGCACGGCAATGCCGTCAGCCTCGCCGCCATCGAGGATGTGTACGAGCCGCGCCCGAGCTTTGAATGGCGGGGCCTCGGCGAGATTGACGCCTCCGGTCTGCGCATTCGCGACAAGTATGCGGGGTTCGATGCTGAGGTGAAATTCGGGATCGGCTATGGGGCCAGCACCGAACGGCATGTGGAAGAGCCCGAGGGCTGCGAATGCGGGGCGGTGATGACGGGCCGGATGAAGCCGGTACAGTGCCCGCAATTCGGCAAGGGCTGCACGCCTGAAATGCCGCTGGGCGCGCTGATGGTCAGCTCTGAAGGAGCCTGCGCGGCCTGTTACCAATATGCTGGCGCACGCGCCGATGAACCCGCCGAATGAGGGCATAGAATGGCTTTGAGAGATACCCATGTCACGCTGGCCCATGGCGGCGGCGGCAAGGCGATGCGTGATCTGATCGAAGAGGTGTTTACCAGCTCGTTTGAGCCGGAGAGCATGGAGGATCAGGCGCGGCTGACCAGCGAAGCCTTGCAGGAGCCCGGCGCGCGGCTGGGCTTCACCACTGACAGCTTCGTCGTCACGCCAGTGGAATTTCCCGGCGGCGATATTGGCAAGCTGGCGATTTGTGGCACGGTCAATGATCTCGCCGTGGGCGGTGCCCAACCGCTCTGGCTATCGGCCGGGTTCATCATCGAGGAAGGCTGCGAGATAGCGCTGCTAAAACGGATCGTGGAGACGATGAAAGCCGAGGCGGAAAAGGCAGGTGTGAAGATCGTTACCGGTGATACCAAGGTCGTGGCGCGCGGCGCGGCCGACAAAGTGTTTATCAACACATCCGGTATCGGGGTGATCCCTTCCGGGCGCGATCTGGCGGCGACGAGGATCCAACCCGGCGATGTAGCGATCGTGAACGGTGTGCTGGGCGATCATGGCGCGACCATTCTGGCGGCGCGGGGCGATATGGCCCTGTCGACCGACCTTGAAACCGATTGTCAGGCGCTGAACGAGGTGATGGAGGCCACGATTGCTGCGGCTCCCGGTCTGCGCGCCGCCCGCGATGCGACCCGTGGCGGGCTAGCCTCGGCGCTGAATGAAATGGCCGAGGCTGCGGACGTCGGGATCGAGATCGACGAGACCGACCTGCCCCTGCGCGACGAAGTGAAAGGCATGTGCGAGATCCTCGGGCTCGATCCGCTCTACCTCGCCAATGAGGGCGCCATGCGCGCAACCGAGGCCGGGCGCGATGCGGTGATTATCGGCAAGGCGACCGAAGGCCAGCCGGGCCGCGTGACCATGCGTACCCTGTTTGGCGGCACGCGGATTGTCGATATGCTGGTGGGCGAGCAGCTGCCGCGGATCTGTTAGACCGCCCTATTGCCATTATATAACAACTGGATGCGGCACCTTGTTGAGGTGACGTCGCATCCGTTCACCCGCGCGACCTCGCTCAGCCTTTATGTGCAGGCTTCCCGGTATGCTTACGCAACCGCGACGGCGTGGACTTTTTCTTGTCCTTATAGGGGTTCTTGTCGGCCTGACTGCGCATATACAGCCGGATCGGCGTGCCGGGCATGTCAAAGTCATCCCGCAACCCGTTGACAAGATAGCGTGAATAGCTTTCCGGCAGCTTTTCCGGGAACGAACACATCACCACGAATGCCGGCGGCCGGGTCTTGGCCTGGGTCATGTAGCGCAGGCGAATGCGGCGGCCACCCGGTGCGGGCGGCGGATGCGAGGCCACCATGTCTTCCAGCCAGCGATTCCAGCCGGTCGAGCCCCTTGCCGGTCTTGGCAGAGATCGTCACCAGCGGCGCGCCACGAAGCTGCGGCAGCAGCCGTTCAAAGGCTTCGCGCAGCTCTTTCAGCTTCTCCTGCTTGTGCAGTTCGGCATCCCACTTGTTTACCGCCACGACCACCGCACGGCCTTCGCGCTCGGCCAGATCGGCAATACGCAGATCTTGCTGCTCAAACGGAATGGCGGCATCCAGAAGCACCACCACGACCTCGGCGAACTTGACCGCGCGCAGCCCGTCGGCAACCGACAATTTCTCAAGCTTTTCCTGAACTTTCGCCTTTTTCCTCATCCCCGCCGTATCGAAGATGCGCACCGGGGTTTCGCCCCAGTCAAAGGCCAGCGAAATGGAATCGCGGGTGATCCCGGCTTCAGGGCCAGTAAGCAGACGCTCCTCGCCAATCAGCTTGTTGATCAGGGTGGATTTACCCGCATTCGGACGCCCAACCACGGCCACCTGCAAAGGCTTGTCGCGGGTCAGTTTGCGCGGGCCATCTTCGACCTCGCCATCCTCATCCAGCTCCACATCCACTTCAGGCGCTTCGGCAGCGATGCGGGCGGCGCGTTCTTCCATCTCATCGGCGATTGGCATCAGGGCGGCAATCAGCTCGCCCATGCCTTCGCCGTGTTCGGCAGACATGCGGATCGGTTCACCCAGCCCCAGCCCCCAGGCTTCAATCACACCGCCATCGGCGGCTTTGCCCTCGGCCTTGTTGGTGGCAAGGATCACATGCGCGTTCTTGCGGCGCAGGATATCGGCAAACACCTCGTCGGTGGGCAGAACCCCCGCCCGCGCATCGATCATGAACAGGCAGGCATCGGCCATTTCCACCGCGCGTTCGGTCAACCGCCGCATCCGGCCCTGAAGGCTTTCATCGGTGGCTTCTTCCAGCCCCGCCGTATCGATCACGGTGAATTTCAGCGGCCCAAGCCGCGCCTCGCCTTCGCGCAGATCGCGGGTCACACCGGGCTGGTCATCGACCAGCGCAAGGCGACGGCCCACAAGCCGGTTAAACAGCGTGGATTTGCCCACATTCGGGCGGCCAACAATGGCGAGGGTGAAAGACATGGCATTAGTCCAAACGGCGTCAAGCCGCCCAGCTACACCATGCCGGGCGCCAGTTCAACGCAAAGCGAGCAGATTACCCTTTTCGCCCATCACGAACATCTTGCCAGCCACGGTGATCGGACGGCTGGCTGCACCTTCGGGCAGTTCAATGCTGGCGACCTGGCTGCCATCGGTGGGATCAAAGGCCCTGAGGAAACCGTCGCCGGACGCGACCCAGAGCCGCCCGCCAGCCATCACCGGACCAAAGCCCGGATAGATGCTTTTGCGACGACGCAGATTGTCTTCTTTTTCGTAATGCGGCAGGTCAATCGACCAGATTTTATCGCCATTCTGTGCCGAAAGCCGCAGTAGCTTGCCCTGGTCATTGACGAAATAGAGCGATCCACCGGCCACCGCGATGCTGCCCTGAGCGCCCTCTTCCACCGACCAGCGGGTCTGCCCGCCTACCAGCGAGATCGCCTGGGTCTGCCCGGCCGCATTGGCGGCATAGATGACACCGCCCACGACCACCGGTTCGCCGGTGAAGTCCTGCAACGCGGCATGACCGCTGCCACGACGTCCGCCAAGCATGCGCGAGACGAATTTCACTGTGCCGGAGCGCGAATCGACACCAAGCAAACTGCCATTGGAAAGCGGCATCAGCACCGTGTTGCCGCTGACGGCAGGTGCAGCCACAGCGGCGACGCCATATTGCGAGGCCAGCCCGGTCAGCTGCCAGTCAATTCGGCCCGTATTGGTGTTGATCGCATAGGCTTCGCTGTTGTCGGTGACGACAAAGACCTGTTGCCC
>JARRIY010000245.1:0-3540 GCA_037379985.1 Maritimibacter sp. | reverse complement strand
GAGCTGGAGCTGATCCTGAGCTGGGCTACCGATGAAGGCTGGAACCCGGGGCTGGAAGATGCCGCCGCCTTTCACGCCGCCGATCCCGGTGGTTTCTTTGTTGCCACGCGTGATGATCAGCCGGTTGCGGCCATTTCTGTGGTGAACCATTCCGACAGCTACGCGTTTCTGGGGCTCTATCTGTGCCAGCCGAACTGGCGCGGGCAGGGGATTGGCTATGCGCTTTGGCAATATGCGCTGGCCCATGCCGGGGATCGAACCGTGGGGCTGGATGGCGTTGCGGCGCAGCAGGCGAATTATGCCAAATCCGGTTTTACGCATGCCGGGGCGACGCATCGCTTTGAGGGTAAGCTGAGGCCCAAAGCGGTGAAAGACATTCGCCCGGTCACGCCCGACGATAAAGCCAGACTAGACGCGCTGGACCATGCGGCGAACGGTATGGAGCGCTCGCGTTTTCTAACCGCTTGGACCAAGGACAGCGCAACGCGCCGCACTCTGGTGCTTGAGCGCGCAGGCGAGGTGGTGGGGCTCGTAACTATCCGTCGCTGCCAAAGCGGCGCCAAGATCGGGCCAATTATTGCGCCGGATGCCGAAACCGGGCTGCACCTCGCCCGCGCCGCGCTTGCCGCTTTGCCCGCTGAGCATGTGATCATCGACGTACCCGAGGCCAATCGGGCCTTCACGGCGCTCATGCAGGCAGAGGGCATGGTCGAAACCTTCGCCACCGCCCGCATGTATCGCGGCCCAGCCCCTGAAACGGGCGCGGGCCTACAGGCGATTGCGACGATGGAGCTGGGCTGAGCCAGACGCTCGTTTTTCAACCCGCGCTTTTGGCCTTGTCGAGCGGCGGCAGGGTATAGCTGGCGGTAAAACCACTCTCGCGCCCGGGGCTGGGGGAAAGCAGGCGGAATTGCCCACCGCTGCGTTCGCTGATCGTGCGCACGATGGCCAGCCCGAGACCAGAGCCATCACCCGCCCCGTCATTGCGTTCAAACCGTTCGGTCAACCGGGCGAGCACCTCCGGGGCGACTGCAGGGCAATCATTGCTGACTGTCAGCTCGCCCTCCGGGCTGAGATTGATGATAATCTCACCCTCGGCGCTGCCGTGTTTCAAGGCGTTGTCCACCAGATTGCGGCAGAGAATGCCGAAAGCGTCGGGATCGATATCAGACATGACCGCCGTTTTGGGCACGGACAGGCTGATCGGAGCATCGGGATAGATGCGTTGCAGATCCTCGGTCACCAGACGCAAGATCGGGCGCATATCCATTGATTTTTCCACCCGTAACCGGCTGCCCTCGGCCCGGGCGAGCTGCATCAGCCGCTCCGATAGCAGGGTCAGGCGTTTCAGGGTGCGCTCAATATCCTTGCTGCGCTTTTGCGCCACCGGATCCTGAGTTTCCGCCTCCAGCCTTTGCACCTGCGCAATGGCCCCGGCCAGCGGCGTGCGCAACTCATGCGCGGCATTGGCGGCAAAACTGCGCTCGGCTTCAAAGGTTTTGGTCAGCCGCGCCAACAAATCGTTCAGCGCATCCACCACCGGCGCGGTTTCGGCGGGCATGGCGGGATCATGCGGCAGAGGCGACAGGTCATTGGCCCCGCGCTGCAGCAGCCGTTCGCGCAACCGGCGCAGGGGGGCGAGCGACCGGCGCACGGCAAAGATGATCCCCAGAAAAGCGAGCGGGATAACGGCCAGAAGCGGCAGCATCAGCGCCGCGCTCATTTCCCTGATCACTTCGTGGCGATGCTCCATGGGCTCGGCAACGGTGATGGTCAGCTGGCCGCGAAACACCTCATCGCTGTAAAACCGATATGCCTTGGTCTGCGCAAAGCCACGCCCCTGATATGCCGGAAAGATCTCCGGGTCGGCATCATGCGACTGAAACAGCAAGCGCCCTTCGGAATCGCGCACCAGATAGGTGAAATACTCCTCGTGTTCTCCGATGGGCGCGAGATGTTCGAGCGTGCCTTCATCTTCGTCGTCGCGCCCGAAAATCTCGAACGCGGCCAGCGGCAGGATGCGCTGGGCGGTTTCCTGCAACGCGCTGTCGAACACCTCGTCGGTTTCATCGGTCAGGATCAGCAGCGTCCGGTAGGAGGCAAAGCCCCAGAGCAGCACGACCAGCAGCCCGATCCCCAGCGCAAGACGGCCCTGTAGCGATGTGGGGCGGCGGCTCATGGATTGCCCAACCGGTAGCCAAGACCGCGTTCGGTCACGATGATTGCCGCGCCGAGCTTTTTGCGAATGCGGCTGACATGCACCTCGATGGTGTTGCTCTCAATCTCGCTGTTGAAGGAATACAGCCGCTCTTCCAGTTGCGCTTTTGACAAAAGCTGCCCGGGGCGCTGCAAAAAGGCTTCAAACAGAACCCATTCGCGGGCGGTCAGGGCAACCGGGCGACCCTCTTTGTGCAGGCTGCGTGCGGCCAGATCGATATCCAGATCGCCGACGGTGATGATCGGGTTGGGGTTGCCCGCATAGCGCCGCGCTACCGATCCGATCCGCGCCGAAAGCTCGGCCAGGTCGAAGGGTTTCACCAGATAATCATCGGCCCCGGCATTCAGCCCCTCGATCCGGTCCGATACCTGATCCAGCGCGGTCAGGATGATCACCGGGGTGACATCGCCCTTGCTGCGCAGCGCCCGCAAAAACGGAATGCCGCGTCCGTCCGGCAGCATCAGGTCGAGCAGCACCAGATCATAGGCCGTGCTGGTCAGGGCGTTGCGGCTGTCATCAAGCCGGGTCATCCAGTCGGCGGAATGCCCGTCGGCCACGACCTGATCGCGTATTGCTTCGCCCAATACCGTATCGTCTTCGATCAACAGAACCCGCATTAGCTGCCTTCCCCGAATTTCCTGCTGGTCTGATATTGCCCGCGCGCGGTGACATGAAGCTGAAGCGTAAACCTGCCCGGCTTCAGCTTCGCGTCAGCTTTCTCCGGCATAAGCCTGACCAAACCAGATGCTAATTGGAGTCATGCAGCATGAAGACGGCCAAGACAATTCCGCTGTTGCTTGTCCTTGCGAGTCTCGCAGGGGCGGCAGTGGCGAGCCACCGGCATGAAAGCGACGATTGCCGGGCGCCGATGAGCGAATGGCGTCCGCGCAGCGAAGTGCAGGCCCATGCCGAGGCCCAAGGTTGGCAGGTGCGTCGGATCAAGATCGAAGATGGGTGTTATGAGATCGTTGGCCGGGATCAGAACGGGCGCGCGATTGAAGTGCATATCGATCCGGCCAGCTTTGAAATCATCAAGATCGAATATGAAGACGACAATCATGAAGACCACCACGAAGAGCGTCAAAATAATTGAGTGATGTCCCGCCGGGCACGTGCTGTCGGAATGTCCTGACCGTCAGCCCCCCGGCCTCCTGCGTCCCGCTTGCCCCATGGCGGGACGCATTTTCCCCCGGATGACAGGCAGAAGCCGACCGTCAGCCTCTCGGGATATTGAAATGAAGACAAAATCTTACAGGTCAATGCAAAGGAGAGTTCCAATGTTGACGAAACACCTGTTGTTAACTCCCGTCATTTGTTCTGTG
>JARRIY010000244.1:0-3555 GCA_037379985.1 Maritimibacter sp. | reverse complement strand
ATAGCTTGGATATCGGCCAGCCTGTTCATAGAATTCTTGCACGAAGTCGCGGTTCTGTTCTGTTGGTGGCCAGTTCACATGATGGCGCGCGGAGAGAACCAGACCAAGCGGCATGTCATTGCCGAGGGCTGCCAGAACTTCGTAATTGCCACCTGCATCGAAATTCATGAACTGCGTGGTGCTGAAAAGCCCCTGCTGATCCGCCTGTTTCACGAAGGTGACAAGGTCGAGGCCCCATTGGCCGTTGATCACGACATCCGGCTCGGCGCGGATCAGCGCGCTGATGTAAGGCGCAAAATCCGTCTCAAACACGCGTGGCCAGAACTCCCCGACATTTTCGAAGGCCACGTCATCGGCCTCGAGAAACCTTCGCAGATCATCCCAAGCCTGATACCCGTATTCATAATCCGGCCCGATGAAGGCGATCTTCAGCGGCTCTGAGCGTTGAGCGTAAGTTTCAGCTATATATCTCGCGCCCGCCAGCATCGACTGGCGGCTGCCATTGTTGAGCCGAAAGTAATAGGGATGGAGGTCTTCGCTGGTCAGCGTGGGTGACGCGTGGTCGGTTCCGATAAAGAACACTTCCTTTTCCCGTGCGACCGCCGAAACGGATCTGGCAATGGCGGAACTGACGACACCGCATAGAAAATCGACATGTTCTTCCTCGACAAACCGTCGGGCAATCTGGGTTGACCGCAATGATTTTGACCGGGTGTCCTCGATAAGAACTTCGAGCTGCGGATAGCCAGCCGACCGCTGGCTTTCGATATGCGCGACAGCAAGGCGGATGGCGACAACGCTGTCGCGTCCATAAAGCGCCCCAGGACCTGAGAGTGGATAGAGGCAACCGACCTTCACCGGTTGTTCCAATTGCGCCAGGGCGGCCGATCCCATCATCTGGGCGGCGAACACCATGAGAAGGACAATGGCTTTTTTCATGACAGACCCAACCGCTGCATCTTGCGCTTCAGCGCGTGCCGGGAAATGCCCAACCGCTCTGCGGCAAGCCCCTTCTTGCCGCTGCATCGCATAAGGGCTTCGCGAATGAGGTCACGCTCGACAGTTTCCATGGATTCTTCGATCGAAAGCGCATCCTGGGGCTTTACCATCTGAATTTCAGAGGGCAGCAGATCGACGGAAATCACTTCCCCGGGATAGATAATAGACAGACGTTCGACGAGATTTTTAAGCTCGCGCACATTGCCCGGCCACGCATAGCTTCGGAAGAAGTCGCGTGTGCGACTATCAAAGCTGATCGGCCTGCCTGATGAGGTTTGGGCGAAACGATTTGCAAAATGCATTGCAAGCAATTCGATATCTTTTTCGCGTGTGCGCAGGGGCGGAATATCGAGGGGCACAACATTGAGCCGGAAAAACAGATCTTGTCGAAACTGGTTTTCCTCAACCGCCTGAGCGAGATCTTTGTTGGTTGCTGCAACCACCCGGACATCGACACGCCGCTCGGTCTTTTGGCCTGGGACACGGTAGGTGTGGGTCTCAAGAAAATGAAGCAGTTTTGCCTGCACAGACGAAGGCATTTCACCGATCTCATCGAGGAACAAAGTGCCACCGTCGGCAATATCCACCAGCCCCCTTTGCCTCATGACCAGGCCAGGCTGCGATCCTCGCTCTGCCCCGAAAAGCTCAAGGTCGATCTGCCGTTCAGGCAGGGTCGCGCAATTGACCTCAACGAAAGGTGCGCATTCTGCTGAGATCTTGCGATGCAGCTCCCGCGCGACTACCGCCTTGCCGACGCCTGTTTCCCCTCTGAGCAAAATGGTTTGTGCGTCGCTTTCCGCGATCCGGTCAATGTCCGCGCGCAATTGTTTGATGCCAGCGCTATTCCCTATGAAGTCGAAATCGGTCGTCCGTTCCCGCAGATATCGCACTTCATTGTCGAGCCTGCGCCGTGTCTCGGTTTCCTTCAAAAGCAAGATCAGCTCGTCCACGTCGAAGGGTTTGGCGACATAATCCACCGCCCCCATTTTCATCGCGGTGACCGCATCCTGCGTGTCGTCAAAAGCGGACATCATGATGACGGGGACGTCGGGCTGTTCTGCCCGGAACCACTCCAGCACCTCCAGCCCGTTCATTCCCGGCATGCGGATATCAAGCAGCACAACATCCGGCGGCTCTTTCTCGGCAAGTTGGCACCCGACGCGCCCGTTATGCACCTCCCGGCACTCAAATCCGGTTTGGCGTAAGGTGAAGGCGAGCGAGCGCGCCAGGTTGATCTCGTCGTCAATGATAAGAATGTTCAGGTTGCTCATGATGACCCTTCATCCTTGGTATGGGCCGCGAAGCGCATGGTGATCACCGTTCCGACACCTTCGCCGCTTTCGATCTGGAAAGAGCCTCCGTTGGTTTCCACCAGTTGCTTTGTCACAGATAGCCCCAGACCGGAGCCTGCCGTTCGCGTTGTGAAGAACGGGCGAAGCACTTTTGAGCGGGTCTCCTCATCCATGCCGGACCCATCATCGGCCACGGTCACCACTGCCTCGGGGTACTCGCGGTAGGCCTGCAGCCTGAGATGTCCGCCGTCCGGCATCGCCTCGATGGCATTGAGGCACAGATTAAGGAGGATCTGGCTGAAATGGGCCTGATCGATCTTGATGGTCAGGGCTGAATCGCCCGACAAATCAATGACGACATTTCCAGCCTTGGCGTTGGTGGCCAGCAAGGTGCGGATCGACCGGAACGCATCCCGGATGAGAACGGGTTCGGGGTCAGGGGCTCTTGGTTTTGCATAGTTCAGAAATTCGCTGATCGTGCGGTCAACGCGGTCGATTTCCGATGAAATTACCTCGAACATCTGCTGGTGTTCGTCATCGACCTCATTGCGTTTGAGGCCATGGACGGTTGTCGCCACTGTTGCCAGTGGATTGCGAATTTCATGGGCTATTCCAGCCGCCATACCGCCCAGTGCGGCGCGCCGTTCAACCTCGACCCGGGAATTGATGAGCCCCTCAAGTTGCTGGCGCATCCGGTTATAAGAGCGCGCCAGTGCGCCCAGTTCTCCGGGACCGTCCTCATCGACATGCACGCTGAAATCCCCGTTCGCCACCGCACGCGCACTCTCCGTGAGGGGGGCCAGATAGCCGGACAGACGCTGCGACATCTTGAAGAACAGAAAGACCAGACCGAGCGCGGAGAACGCCGCCGCGACCAGCAATCCGTAGCGGATTTGATTGAGCGGTTCGGCAAGGTTGCCGCCATCGTCGACAAGATGAATCCGCCATCCGGGCAGGAAGTGGCGAGACCGGACGAGGCTTTCCTCCAGCGGATCCGACGTTCCGACAACGGACATGCGAACTCTGTCAAAGACGACAATCTGCGGGCGATAGACACCTGATTTGGACAGTTGAGAAGCGAGTTCGGTGAGCGAGGCCAATCGCATACGCAGAGAGACGATGCCGATTGTCCCCCCTTTGTGCAGGACCGGCATCCTGATGAGAAACCAACCGGGTCTTCCGTTTCTGGGAAGGATCGGACCGATAATCTCCGTGCCGCCATGTTGAATAAATGGGGCGTCGCGGATGCCTTCCACATCCTCGA
>JARRIY010000243.1:0-3610 GCA_037379985.1 Maritimibacter sp. | reverse complement strand
GCCGCGACGACAAGAAAGCGCTGTTCTGCGCCGCCGGGTGGCGCGGTTGGCAAGCGCCGGGCCAGGCGCGCGAAGAAGCCAATCATGAGTTCTGGATCAACAACGTTCGGGCCAACATCTTCTGGCAGAACCAGTTCCTGGACCAGGACAGTGACTTCATCCAGGACCGCTTCCCGTATCCCTTCATCGAGATGCACGCAGATGACATGGCGCGTCTGGGGATCGGGGCTGGCGACCTCGTCGAGATCCATAACGAGAACGGGGCAACACAGGGCATGGCCTACCCGACCGACACCGCCAAGCCCGGCCAGGTCGCGATGGTGTTCGGCTCGCCCGCAGGGTCGCAGGGCAACGTGGTGAACCCCGGCGTGAACGAGCTGGTCCTGCCGGACTACAAACACACCTGGGGCAATATTCGCAAACTCGCGAATGCCACCCCGCAGGCCCGTTCGGTGTCGTTCAAGTCGAAGGAATACAAGGCCTGACACCTCCAACATGCAAGAAAGGGGCGGCGTATCAGCCGTCCCTTTTGCGTGAAGATTTGCGCAAGAGACCCCGCGCCGGCTTGAGCCCTCTGGGCGATGGAAAACGGCAGCAAACCACTCCGGGCCTGTCGGAAGCTGCGTTTTGGTCCTGCCAGAAGAGCCGCGCGGCGCGGCCGGTGCTTCGGCGCGGCGTGATCGAGTTGCCCAAGAGTTGGGCGTAGGTGCGCGGTATGCCCGCGATTTGCGCAGCGCGCGGCGGGGATGCTATCGTAACAGTCGGACCGCTTTACAAAACCGCAGCCTGCGGGCCGGGTGGCGGCATGAACACCCGCCTGTCCATCGTTGTTGTCGAACGTGACCGCGATCGCGCTTTGCTGATCGTAGACGGGCTGCGCGACGCGGGTGATTTCGACATTTCAGTCATTGCCGAGGAAACCGGCCTCGCGCGCAAGATTGCCGAACGCCAGCCCGATATCGTGCTGATCGACCTCGCCAACCCCTCGCGCGATACGCTGGAAGAGCTGGCGCTGGCCTCGGGGCCGCTGGAGCGCCCGGTGGCGATGTTCGTGGATCGCAGCGATGACGGGCTGACCAAGCAGGCCATCGAGGCGGGGCTGTCGGCCTATGTGGTGGATGGGCTACGCGCAGAGCGCCTGAAGCCGGTGCTGGATGCCGCCGTGGCGCGCTTTCACATGGTGCACAGGATGCGCAAGGAGCTGGCGGCGACCAAGCGCGCGTTGGAAGAGCGCAAGTTGATCGACCGCGCCAAGGGCATTCTGATGAAGGCGCGCGGTTTTGACGAAGACGCGGCTTATGCGCTGCTGCGCAAAACCGCGATGGATCAGGGCCGCAAGGTGGTCGATGTGGCGCAGGCGCTGGTGACAGCGGCGGAGTTGCTGTCATGAATACCACCGCGCTGAATATTGGCTTCATCCCGCTGGTCGATGCCGCCCCTCTGGTAGTGGCGCAGGAGCTGGGCTTTGCCGGGGAAGAAGGCCTCGCGCTTAATCTGATGAAGGCGCCCTCGTGGAGTGCCTTGCGCGACATGGTCACACTGGGCCGGGCCGAAGCCGCGCATATGCTGGCGCCGATCCCGGTTGCGATTGCGCTGGGGCTGGGCGGGCCGGTGCCGCTCGACGTGCTCTCGGTGATGTCGGTCAACGGCACGGTGCTGGGGGTGTGCGAGGCGCTGGCCAGGCGGATGCGCGCCGATGGATTCGGCTTTGATTTCGCCGATGCCGCAGGGGCGGGGAAGGCCCTGATCGCGGCATCGAACGGACCGCTGCGGATAGGGGTGCCGTTTCCGTTCTCGATGCATGCAGAGCTGCTTTATTATTGGCTGTCGGCACTGGGCCTGCCCGCGCCTGAGAATGTGCAGATCCACACCGTGCCGCCGCCCTTGATGGCCGAGGCGATTGCGGCGGGCGAGATTGACGCTTTCAGTGTGGGCGAACCTTGGGGCTCGATTGCGGTGGAAAACGGCGTGGGAGCACTGCTGTTGCCGGGAGCTGCGATCTGGAAATTTGCGCCTGAAAAGGTGCTGGCAGCGCGGCGCGACTGGGCCGAGGCGCGGCCCAATCTGGCGGCGCGGCTGATCCGGGCGGTCTGGCGGGCCGGGCGCTGGCTCGACAATCCCGACAACCACCTGACTGCGGCGGAAATCATGGCACGCCCGGCCTATCTGAATGTCGGGGCCGAGGTGATCGAGCGGGCGCTGACCGGGCATCTGGTGATCTCCGGGCGCGGCGAACAGCGGGTGACGCCGAATTTCCTCGCCTTTCACAAGGGGGCGGCGCAGTTTCCGTGGCGCAGTCAGGGGGCGTGGATCGCAGGCCAGCTTGCCGCGCGTACCGGGCTGGCGCGTCCGGGGGCCGAAGCCGCCGGGGCCAATGTGATGCGCTCTGATCTCTACCGCGCCGCACTGGCGGGCGAAGGGGCGGATCTGCCCGGCGCTTCGGCCAAGCTGGAGGGCAGTCTGGAGCAGCGCACGGCTGTGGCCTCCGACTCGGGAAAGCTGTTTCTGGAACCGGATGGGTTCTTCAACGGGCGTCACTTTGACCTCTCCGAGGGAGAATGACCAAAAATTAGGCGAAAGCGCAGATTTCTGCACCACCGCATCGCCCGTCCCGGTTGCACAAGGTTTTCCCATCCCCGACTCGCCGACATGATCATCTCGGGATGCAAAGAAGCCTCCCACAGAATTGCGCCCGATGACTGGGCGATTGAGCAAAGCCGCTCGACCCTCTGCCTCCTCCTCCTGGCAGAGCGTGTCGACGGCTTTTTTCGTTTTGGGCCTCTCGGGGCAAGAAAGGAACAACAGGGACATGAAACGGTTCACCGCATTGCTGGTTGCAACAAGTTTCCTCGCCGGGCCGCTGATGGCCGAAACGCCGGGGATCGAGAAAGACGAGCTGACCTTTGGTTTCATCAAGCTCACCGATATGGCGCCGCTCGCCGTGGCCTATGATCAGGGTTATTTCCTTGACGAAGGCCTGTTCGTGACCCTGGAAGCTCAGGCCAACTGGAAAGTGCTGCTGGACGGGGTGATCTCGGGCACGCTGGACGGGGCGCATATGCTGGCCGGGCAACCGCTGGCCGCGACCATCGGCTATGGCACCGAGGCGCATATCATCACGCCGTTTTCGATGGACCTGAACGGCAACGGCATCACCGTGTCGAACGAGGTTTGGGAGATGATGAAGCCGGGCATTCCGACGGATGCGGATGGCAAGGTGCAGCACCCGATTTCGGCCTCATACCTGAAGCCGGTGGTCGATCAGTTCCATGCCGACGGCAAGCCTTTCAATATGGGTATGGTCTTCCCGGTTTCGACCCATAATTACGAGCTGCGCTATTGGCTGGCGGCGGGCGGGATCAACCCGGGCTATTATGGCGCTGACGATGCCACCGGGCAGATTGCAGCAGACGCGCTGCTGTCGGTCACGCCGCCGCCGCAAATGCCGGCGACGTTGGAGGCGGGCACGATTGACGGCTATTGCGTCGGTGAGCCCTGGAACCAGCAGGCGGTGTTCAAAGGCATCGGCGTGCCGGTGATCACCGATTACGAGATCTGGAAGAACAACCCGGAAAAAGTGTTCGGGATCACTCAGGAATTTGCCGATGCA
>JARRIY010000242.1:0-3655 GCA_037379985.1 Maritimibacter sp. | reverse complement strand
AAAGACAAAAGCACCCCCCGCACGAGGGGCACGGGGGGCGTCTTCGGTCGCGGTCATCGGCTCCTCAGCCTGTACCGCTCGTAACACTTAGCACATCTTGGTTAATGAACTCTTGCGTCTTTGGTCTGCAAATACCTCGGGAGAGCGCGAGAGGGCTGGCCCTCTCGCCCCTAAGCTTTGCATCCCTCCGGGATGACAGGGCTGGCCCTCTCGCCTCCAAGCGCCACATCCCTTCGGGATGACAGGGCCGGCTCTCTCGCAACCAAGCGTCGTATCCCTTCAGGATCAGAGGGTCGGCCCCATCACCTGCCCAATCACCTCCGATAGGCGCGCAGGTAGTGGCGTTCGAACAGGCGTTTGGCCCAGTGCATCAGCTTCATTTCCGGCAGGAAGATGGTGAAACGGGTGTTGCGGAAGACCAGAATGCCCTTTTCGATCGTGTCGATGATGCAGACCAGTTCGGCTTTGAAATCATGGCTCGGGGTGCGACCCGCGATCTCGTCCAAGATATTCTTCACCGCCGCCTCGGCCTGCAAATCGGCCTGATGGGCCTGTTTCGCCAGCCAGTCCGGCCCCGGATAAGATCCTGTATCGCCAACCACATAGCTGCCTTTCCAGCCCTCGACCTGACATTTGGCATTCGATTGAATGAAGCCACCTTCCGAGCGCGGCAGCTCGGAATTGTCGAGCCAGAGCGGGCCGGTGAGGCCGGGCATGAACATCACCAGATCAGCGGGGATTTCCTCGCGCTCGGTGATCACCTTGTCGGCTTCAATCTTTTGCGGCTTGGCGCCGATATGCACATCAATCCCGCGCCGTTTCATCTGCTTCAGCAGCCCGTCCACCGCGCTTTCGCCCAGACGGTTACCGGGCCGCTCTGCCCCGTTGAAAAACACCAGCTTGAACTTGTCGCGCCGCCCCTGCTTGCGCAGCAAGGCGTCGATGCCAAAGAGAAACTCAAACATCGGCCCGCCGCGCACCGCTTTCGGCTCTTTCGGATTGGTGCCAAAGCCCACGGCGATGGTGCCACCTTCCATCTCGTTCAGCCGATCATGGATGAGCTGCCCCATGGCCGGACCTTCGCAGGGGATGATGGCGATTTCAGCCAGACCGGGGAGTTTTTTCATATAGCGCCCGCCAGTGGCGATGATCAGGTAATCATTGGTCAGCTCTTCGCCGCTTTCCAGCACCCCTTTACGGCCGTTGTCCAACACATTAGCCACCCGACCCTGATGCCAGACCACGCTTTCGCGGGCGAAGAATTTCTCCAGATTCACGTCGATATCGGCGGCGTCGCGCAGGCCCGAGGGCATCCAGATCAGGCTGGGCAGATAGGTCAGGTGGTCATTCGGCGAAACCACGGTGATTTGCGCGTCCACACGCGACTTGCGAATCTCGCGCACGGCGGTGAGCGCACCAAAACCGCTGCCGAGGATCATGATATGGGTCATCGGGTCATTCCTGTTGCAGATGCATTCACGCATCTGAATGTGTTGCGTTGGGGCCGATTTAAGCATGCGCGGCGAAATTGCAAGGCGACAGGTTGACCCGTTGAAACTGCCTAAAACCGGATGTCAGGCCTTTTCCGCGCGCGCCTGTGCCCGACCTTGCCAGCGGCAATAGGCAAACCCCGCCAGCAAGATCACCAAAAGCAGCGTGACAGTGGCGCTTTTCAGCACGGTCCACTGGCTGGCATCCGCCACCATCTGCGGCGTCAGCGCCTCGGCCCGCAGCATCACCGCAACAGCTGCATTTTCCAGCTCATCAAACACCGCACCGACAAAGGCCAGAGCGGCCAGAACACTGGCGATGCGGACCGAAAACAGCCGAAAGAAATAGAGCGCAAAGGCTGCGGCCTCCAGCGCCGGGAAAGCGGTATCGAGCCCATGCTGCACCGTCAGGTAAAAGCTGCGCCCCTGCTCGCCCAGCGCGGCAATGATCTGATTTGCGGTGTCAAAATCATAGCCGCTCGGGCGCATGTCAAACATCTTCATGCCCCCCGCCAGGGCCGACAGATGCGGCAGCGACCAAAGCAGCATGATCCCATAGAGCGCCGCCATCGCTGCCACGACAGGAAGGGTGATCGGGGTCTTGCCTTTGCCGCGCGCCAGAACCAGCTCGGCCACCACCAGATTGGGCAGCCAGCAAAGCCAGGCCTGAATGGCAATCGCCGCCACATAGGACAGGCCAAACACACCGATCAATATGGGCAGTTGTATCCGCAGGGTGACGGCGGCGAAGGTAAAGGCGAAAGAGCGGATCATCCAGCGGCGATGCTCGGCAAAGCGGCGCGCGCGGGCATGGATCACCGCAATCGCAGTGCTACCCATCCAGAAGAGCGCCAGCAAGCCAAAGCCAACCTGCGCCGCCACCCCGCCATTGGCGGTTGGCAGCATCCCCAGCGCCCCCAGCCCGCCGATCAGGATCGCCAGCGCATAACCCCGCCCCATCCAGCGATGCAGGCCCGGGCGGCGCGCTCTGAGCCCCGGCATTAGTTGAAACGTCGCAATCGCCAGTGCCACCGGAGCGGCGGAGATATGCGCCAGAAAGGCCAGACGCGCCCCGTCGATATGCCCGCCCATATCGGGGAAAGACAGCGGCAACCCCAGCGCCAGGAACCGATAGGAGACCAGCGCGATAGCAAGGCTCAGAAATGCCGCGAAGGCCAAAGTGAGGTTGCGAGACAGGCTGCGAGACATATTTTGCTCCGTAGCGTAAGTTGACACTGTCAAGTTACGCATTTCCTTGACGCCGTCAAGTTGGGCGATATTTTCCCGGCATGAGTGACAGCAACCGCCCCCATCATCACGGAAATCTTCGCGCCGCGCTGATCGCGGCGGGGATGGATCTGGTGCAGGAAGGTGGGCCAGAGGCGCTGTCGATTCGTCAGGTTGCGGCGCGCGCCGGGGTCAGCCATGCCGCCCCCGCGCATCACTTCCCCAACCTCACGGCCCTGCGCACCGCCATTGCCACCGAGGCGCACCGGATCTTTACCGCGACGATGGAGCAGGCGATTGCCGAAGCCCCTGGCACGCCGAAAGAAGCGATCATCGCCATCGGTATCGGCTATTTGCGCTTTGCCCGTGCCCATCCGGGCCTGTTTCACATCATGTTTGGCGGGGCTGAGCTGGATCAGGATGATGCAGAGTTTCTGCACAGCTCGGCGCTGTCCTATGGCGTGCTTGCCCGGGTCTGCGCCCCCGTCGCCCATGGCCCCGCCGGGCCGCGCGGCACCGAAACGCTGGTCTGGTCCATCGCCCACGGCTTTGCCTCGCTCACGCTGTTTCACCGAACCCAATCGATGGATGCGAGCGAGGCCGAAACGCTTTTCCGCACCATCGCTCCCGATCTGCCTATTGCCAGCGAACAGGACTAAATATGCTCACCATCACACCGATCTATGCGGGCCTTGCGGCCATCCTTTTTGCCTCGCTGTCTTTCCGGGTCAGTGTGCTGCGGTTCAGGTACCGGGTCAGCGCCGGCGATGGCGGCGAAAAGAGCCTGGCGAAAGCCATTCGCCTGCAAGGCAACACCTCCGAATACCTGCCGCTGGGCCTTTTGCTGCTGACCATGCTCGAACTGACTGGCGGGGCAAGCTGGCTCGTGCATCTGTTTGGGGTGATGCTGGTGGGCGGCCGTATCCTGTTTCTGATCG
>JARRIY010000241.1:0-3663 GCA_037379985.1 Maritimibacter sp. | reverse complement strand
TGGTGGAAGCGCTTGGCCATTGCGCCGAGTGCCATACGCCGCGCGGCGCACTGGGTGGGTTGAAAACCGGGGCCGACTGGCTGACCGGTGCCCCCAACCCCGACGGGCGCGGCAGCTTCCCCGACCTGACCCCACCGGCGATGAGCTGGTCTGAAAGCGATCTGGTGGCCTATTTCGAAACCGGCTTCACCCCGGATTTCGACGTTGCAGGCGGGCATATGGCCTATGTGGTCGAAAACCTGTCAAAGCTCACCGACGCCGACCGCAGCGCCATCGCCGCCTATCTGAAGCGCCTGCCGCTCGACTGATCCCCGCCCCGCGGATAGCACCCGGTCAGGCACCCCCACCGCAACGATGTGTTGATGTGCCTGAAAGCAAACTGCTTTCCGATTGCGAATAAGTTGTATTGACGTAAGCTTTGCACACGCTCAGGCTGATCTAGTGCAAGGTTTTCTCAACCTTTCCGAACTAGTTTGAGTCCGATATGGCTGTCAGGTGTTAGTGATGCATGGTTATCAGATCCGCAATGTGAGCGAACGCCCATATCTTTATACCCTCGTGACGACCAGCCGCGCCGATATGGATATGGCGATCATGGCAGGCTTCGATAAAGTCTGGCAGCACATGTCGACCCATGGCATCGCCCATGCTGGCGGCAACCTGACGGTTTTCACCTCCCGCACAACTGAAGAGCTGAATATCCGAACCGGTTGCCTGATTGCGGAAAGCGATATGCATGCGGTCGGGCACGGTGTTCGGGCAGCCAAAACTCCAGGCGGTTCAGCGGTGTATCACCTGCATCACGGCAGCTATAACAACCTGCCCAAAGCCTATGGGCGGATGCTTGAATATTGTCGTGAGAATGGAATGCGCCCGACGATGCCAAGCTGGCAGATTTACAAAAACGACCCGTCCGACGTGTTGGAAGAGCAGTTGATCACCGATTGTTACCAGTCTTTGCACAGCGAATAGGATATAGATACCGGGGCCAGTTGGCCTCTGCGCGGGTCGGACGCATTTGATCCCTGTCATTGTACATGCTCGAACCGACCCTCTAGCGTATTTCTGTAATAGGTGAGGAGTTGATCATGAACGATATGAAAATCCAGGTGGTTGAAAAAATCCCCTATCTCTATGTCGAGGGTCGCGGGGCGAAAGAAACCATGGGTGATGCCATGGGATCGGCATTGGGCGAAGTCTGGTCCTTTATGGAGCATCATGGCGTGGCCCCGGCAGGCGGAGCGCTGTCGGCATATTATGACTATTCCGAAGGCGATATGAATTTCCGCGCAGGCTTTATCGTCACCAATGAAGATCTGGCCGCCGCACAGGGCAATGTGAAATCTGACCTGACCCCGGGTGGCCGGGTGATCCGGATGATCCATCGCGGCCCCTATAGCGGGCTGGAAGCGGCCTATGGGCAAATGATGCAGTTCCTGCAGGAAAACGAGCTGGCCTTCTCGCCCCCGACCATCGAGATCTATCTGAATGATCCGTCGCAGGTTCCCGAAGATCAGCTTCTGACCGAGATATATCAGTCTCTCGGCTAAAAAACGGCGCGCGACCTACGGGTCGCGGCACAACGATCTGGCCTGACGTGCCAGATCACATTGCCTGCGCCCGATCATTTCCGGGCGCGGTAGAAAGCGGCCATTCCGGCCTTTGTGGTGTAACAAGTGCTTGAATATACAATAGAAGAAATGCCCGAGCAGCCTTATCTGTATCTGAAAATAGACTCGGATTACAGCCATCTGGCCCTGAATGTTGCAACCGGCTTTGCGACGATTGCACAGTTTCTGCTGGACCGGGGGATCCGCCCGACCGGCAAGCCGATGACCCTTATGATCAACCCGCCCAGAGATCAGTTCCGAATGCGGATCGGCTATTGGGTCAGCCGCGATGACCTCGATGCGGCCGAGGGCCAGATCTATGCCGGGGTGATGCCCGCCACCCGATCAATCTGCCATCAATTCGACAGTTTCTACTCTGAAATCCCCAGTGTTTACACCGGGATGGTCGAATATTGCCGCAAGCATGGTCTGCGCAGAGGCCGGGAAGTCTGGCAGTTTTATCATTCCCACCCCCATGGTGTGCCACAGGAAAGGCTAAAGGCCGATTGCCATCACGCGCTGCTGTCCTGAGGGCAGCGGCGCAGAGCACGCAGTTCACCCGTATCGCGAGGTCGCAAATGCAAGAGTTTAGTGTTTTGAGCGCGGATGAACGCCCCTACCTCTATGTGAAGGTTGCCACCGACTATGACAATCTCGGCAGAGAAGTTGCGAAAGGCTTCGCCGATCTGACGAAGTTCATGGATGACAATAGAATCCATCCAAGGGGCCTGCCGCTGACCGTGTTACCTGATCGCCCAACGGAGCTATTCAGAATTCAGGTCGGCTGCATTGTCGCGAAGGATGATCTGGCACAGGCCCGGGGCGATATTCACGCCGGAGCCCTACCGGCCGGGCGCTCGGTGCATTGCAGTTTTCGTGGCCATTATTCTGATTTCCCGGGGCTCTATGCCGCCATGGTCGAATATGGCCATCGCCAAGGTCACATGATGGCGCGCACCACCTGGCAGTATCTCTACAAACTGCCGGAAGGCAGGCCGCTTGAGCAGATCGACTACGAATGCCACTACGCCCTGAGGGAGGTGGGTTGAGGGCGCGCATGCGTGCCCCCCGCTAGTCCTGCACAAGCGTGACGACGCCCCTCAGCCCCGCCCGAGTTTCTTCAGCCTGTTTTCCCGCAGCTGGGCAAAATCGTCGCCCGCGTGGTAGCTCGAGCGCGTCAAAGGCGTGGCCGAAACCATCGAGAAGCCTTTGCCAAAGGCGGCTTCTTCATAGGCCTTGAACTCTTCCGGCGTCACGAAGCGCGCCACCGCATGGTGTTTCGGCGTCGGCTGCAAATATTGCCCGATGGTCAGAAAATCGATATCCGCCGCGCGCATATCATCCATCACCTGCATCACGCCCTGCCGGTCTTCGCCAAGACCCACCATGATGCCGGATTTGGTGAACATCGTCGGGTCGAGCTCTTTCACCCGTTGCAGCAGCCGCAGCGAATGGAAATAGCGCGCACCGGGGCGCACTTCCGGGTACAGGCCCGGCACGGTTTCCAGATTGTGGTTGAACACGTCCGGTTTGGCCTCAACCACCACTTCCAGCGATCCCGGCGCGGATTTCAGGAAATCAGGGGTGAGGATTTCAATCGTCGTATTCGGGCTTTTCTTGCGGATCGCGCGGATGGTCATGGCGAAATGCTCCGCCCCGCCATCTTCCACATCATCGCGGTCGACAGATGTGATCACCACATGGTTCAGCGCCAGCTTCTCCACCGCATCGGCCACCCGCCCCGGTTCGAACACGTCGAGCGCCGAGGGCTTGCCGGTGGCGACGTTTCAGAAGGTACAGCCCCGGGTGCAGATCTCGCCCATGATCATCATCGTCGCATGACCATGGTTCCAGCATTCGCCCACATTCGGGCAGCCTGCCTCTTCACACACCGTCGAAAGCCCATGATCGCGCATGATCTTGTGGGTGTCGGCATAGCCCGCCCCGCCCGGCGCGCGCACGCGGATCCAGCTGGGCTTTTTCGGCTGAGCATTGTCAGGGCGATGAGCTTTTTCAGGGTGTCGCCCTTCGGGCGTATTCAGATCACGCATGG
>JARRIY010000240.1:0-3671 GCA_037379985.1 Maritimibacter sp. | reverse complement strand
CCCCGGCAATCGCAGCGACAAGGCCCAGGATATGCATCACCCCATCGGCAATGTGCTCGGCCAGCGTGTGCGTTAGACCAAATCGTTTCATCCGGCGTCTCCGGTATCCTATCAGGCGTCAATACGGTGCAATTATTGCGCAAAAATTACTTTCACGCAGTCATATAATCGCGAGTTGACGTGAGGGAAGACCCGGGGGCCGTTACCAGCTTCCCGATGCGCCGCCGCCCGATGAGGAGCCACCGCCAAAGGATCCGCCAGAGGATGAGGAGGAGGACGAAGAGGAGGTGATGATCGGGATGGTGTAGATCGTCGTATCGGCATAGCCACAGCGCGGGCAGTTGGTGTGATGCTCGCCGCGTCCGGTATGGCTGCGGGTGGCATGGGTCAGAACTTTGCGGCTGCTGCGCACGCCCCGTGTGCCGCAATTCGGGCAGCGGGTGAAGCGATCACGCAGCTTGCGGCCAAAGATCAGAGCGGCAATCCCGGCGGCGACCACCGCCCCAATCACAACGCCCAAAAGGCCGGAGCCCAATGCGAGCAGAGAGCCATCAGATTGCAGAGGCGCAGCTTTCGGCGCCTCACCGGCGAAATTTGCCCGGGCAATGCGTTCGATCACCTGAAATGTGCCATCTTCGATGCCGTTGGAATATTCACCGGATTTGAAGGCGGGCAGGAAATAGGTGTTGATGATGTCCTGCGCTTCGCTGTCATAGCCGGACGCATAGCCGCTGCCCAGTTCGATGCGGATCTTCTTGTCGTCGAGCAGGACCAGTATCAGAATGCCGTCATTGGTTTCGGCATTGCCGATGCCCCAGGCATTGAAAAGCCCGGTGGCGAAGCTTTCGAGCGAGCCGGATTTCTGGAAGGCTTTGCGGGAATTCAGCGTCAGCACCGTGGCTTCAATGCCGGTTTCTTCGCTAAGCTCGCGCAGCGAAGCGGTCAGGCGCGTATGTGCATCTTCGTCGATTAAACCAGCATAATCATTCACATACATGGTCTGATAGACCGGCCAGCTTTGTGCTGCGGCCCATTGGGGCAGCATCAAACCCAGCAGTAAGACCGCCAGAAACCGCATGTTCCCTCCAACAATCCCCGGTTGATCCGGGTTAATTCTATCTTGTGAATATCATGAATAATACCTGTCGCCTATCTGTCATTGTCGCGCAGGTTTCACAAGTGACGCGACGTGTCTTTCAGCACATTCGGGATCATCATTACATCGTCGCGGGTGCAATCGAACTGCCCCACCTGCACGCGGATCACGAAACGCCCTTCATGGGTGGTTTGGGTGAGATAAATCCGCCCGTCGCGATTGACCGCCTCCAGCAGACGCGCGGTGCTGTCATCGTCGCGAAAGCGGAAGCTGAAGAGCGACAGGATCGGGCCGGAGGTGATCTCAAAGCCGGGCAGGGCGGCGATGGCCTCGGCGGCCTCACGCGACCAGGCGACGTGATTGCGGATGCGGGTTCGCAGACCTGACAGGCCTTCGGCGCGCAGCAGGAACCAGAGTTTCAACGCGCGGAACCGACGGCCGAGCGGCAGGGTCCATTCATTGTAATTGACCACCTCGCCGACGCCCTGGGTTTGCAGATAGTCCGGACGCAGCCCCATCGTGGCGATCTGCGGGCCGGGGTCGCGCAGGAATTGCACCGAGGCATCGAATTGTGCGCCCAGCCATTTATGCGGGTTGAAGACCACGCTGTCGGCCTGTTCGACACCGGCCCAGAGCTCGCGAAACTCCGGCGCGATCATCGCAGAGCCAGCCCAGGCGGCATCGACATGGGTGGGCAGGTCGTGGGACTTGGCCACGGCAATGCAGGCTGTCAGGTCGTCGCAAGCCCCGATGGAAGTGCCGCCGGTTGCCAGAACCACGCCAGCGGGGCGCATTCCGGCCGCAAGGTCGGCGCGGATCGCGGCATCGAGGGCTGCCGGGTCCATCGAATAGAGCTGATCATTCGCCCGGCCCGGGATCTTGACCAGATTATCCTGCCCGATCCCCGACAGCCGCGCGGCCTTGTCGATGGAGCTGTGGGCCTGCGCCGAGGCATAGATGCGCAGCCGGGGCATGGATGAGAGGCCCGCTTTAAGCCCCTCATAGCCAATCGCTTTTTCGCGCATGGTCAGCACGGCGGAAAAGGTGGCGGTGGTGGCTGAATCATGGATCGTGCCGGTGAAATCGTCGGGCAGGCCAAGCGCATCGCGCAGCCAGTCCACCACCAGCGCTTCCATCTCGTTGGCGGCGGGCGCGGTCTGCCAGAGCATCGCCTGCGCCGCCATCGCATTGGCGAGCTGTTCGGCCAGCATTGAGGCGGGCGCGGCATTGGCGGGGAAATAGGCAAAGAAACGCGGGTGCTGCCAATGGGTCATGGCATCGGGCACCAGACGGGTGAAATCGTCAAAGATCGCCTCGATCGGCTCCGGCTCTTCCGGCAGAGGGGCGTCGATCAGAGCGCGAAACTCACCGGGGGCAATGTCGGGGCGCACCGGGCGGTCGCGCAGACCCTTGTGATAGTCGCGCGCCCAATCGGCGGCGCGTTTCGACCAATCGGCTAGCTCGTCGTGATCCATGATACCCCCTGAAAGAATTTGAGGGGCCGAAGCCCCTCAGAATGATTGTGCAATCGTGAGCGACGTTGCGCGCCGCGCAGAGGAGCGTGTCAGGCTTTGGCCGCTTCCAGCGCGGCGATGATCGGCGAGAAATCATCGGCTTTCAGGCTTGCACCGCCCACCAGCGCGCCATCGACATTTTCCACCGCGAAAATCTCGGCGGCGTTCGACGGTTTCACCGAGCCGCCATAGAGCACGCGGATCTTGTCGCCCTCGGCGCCATAGCGGGCCACCAGTTTTTTGCGGATGAAATCATGCACTTCGGTGATCTGTTCGATGGTCGGGATCTTGCCGGTGCCAATCGCCCAGATCGGTTCATAGGCGACCACGGCGCTTTCGCCGGTCAGGGCATCGGGCAGGGAATGGGCGAGCTGATCACCGATCACGTCGAGCGTTTCGCCGGATTCGCGTTGTTCCAGCGATTCCCCGATGCAGATCACCGCCGTCAGCCCGGCATTGATCGCGGTTTCGGCTTTGGTATGCACCGTCACATTGCTTTCGTGATGATCCGCCCGGCGTTCGCTATGGCCGAGGATCACCGAAGTCGCCCCGGCATCCAGCAGCATCTGCGCCGAAATATCGCCGGTATGGGCGCCATGGTCCGCCGCGTGGCAATCCTGCCCGCCAGTGGCGATGGCGCTGCCTTTGGCGGCACTGCTCAGACGGTCGAGCAAAGTCGCAGGCGGGCAGATCAGAATATCCACGCCCGGGGCCGCATGCGCTGCCTTCAGCGCGTCAATCTCGGCCAGCGAAGCGCCGGTGCCGTTCATCTTCCAATTTCCTGCTGCCAAACCACGCCGCATGGGAGCCTCCTGATATGCAATTCGTGTCAGCGCGAGACTAGCCCTAAAGCGAGCCGGGGCAAAGGGGGCAGAGTGCGGCGAATGGGGGCAGGTGGGAAGAGAATTATTCGAAAGCCCGGGGCTTTGTTAACTTGCCCGTTACGGAGGGGGGCGCTGCGGCGCGGATAGCGCGTCAGGGCCGGAGGCCCGGTGCGGGCAAAAGAAAAGGCCCCCGTAGGAGCCTTTTTGTATCGCAACCTGTCTGGCTTAGTCTTTGCC
>JARRIY010000239.1:0-5598 GCA_037379985.1 Maritimibacter sp. | reverse complement strand
CAAGGACCAGTGGGGGACGGGTCAGATTTCAGGTGCGGTAAAGGGCAGGGTAGGGCCAAGCGTAACCCCGTCCGGCGAGATATGGGTGCCATGGGCGATCACCTCGACCCCATCAGCCAGAGCTTTGGAAAGCGTCCGCGCGTAACCGGGATCAATATCCGCCGCGATTTCCATCGCCCGCGCATCGGTGCGCTGCACCAGAAACAGCACCACCGCCCGGTGCCCTTCGCGCGCCATGGCAGCAAGCTCACCCATATGTTTCGCCCCGCGTTTGGTGACGGAATCCGGAAACTCCGCCAGCCCGGGCTGACGGCAGAGCGTGACCGATTTCACCTCGACATAGCAATCCGGCAGCCCCTCGGCGCTTAGCAGGAAATCTACCCGGCTGCCCTCTCCATATTTCACCTCGGGCCGCACATTGGTGTAATCCGCCAGCTCAGGCACCGTGCGCGCCTCCAGCGCCGCTTTCAGCATCCGGTTGGGCAGGGCGGTGTCGACTCCGGTGAAATGCCCGTTTTCATGCTCGATCAGCCGCCAGCCGTATTTGAGCTTTTTCTTCGGGTCGTCATTCGGCTCTAGCCAGACCTTTATCCCGGGCTCCGCCATGCCGAGCATCGAGCCGGGATTGGCGCAATGCGCCGTCACTTCGCGCCCGTCCTCCAGCCTGCAATCAGCCAGAAAGCGTTTGTACCGTTTGATCAGCGTGGCGGGGATAAGTGGGGTCGGAAATTCCATGGCGCGAAAATGCGTGGCGCGGGCGCGTTTGTCCATCGTTCACATTCATCTGCAAAGAATGGTTCCGGCCCCGGTCAAGATGCACTAACCTTTACAGACCAAAGAATAGGACGATCATGCAAAACCCCAGCGCCGCCATGCTTGTGATCGGAGATGAGATTCTCTCTGGCCGCACGCGGGACAGTAATATGTATCACCTCGCCGGGCAGCTTACGGCCCGGGGGATTGATCTGAAGGAAGTGCGCGTGGTGCCGGACGAAGAGCCGGCGATTGTGGCGGCGGTGCAGGCTTTGTCTGACGCCTATACTCATGTGTTTACCTCGGGTGGGATCGGCCCGACCCATGACGACATCACCGCCGATTCCATCGCGGCCGCTTTTGGCGTGTCGATTGGTCTGCATGAGGATGCGAAAGCGCTGTTGCTGGAATTTTTCAAAGCCCGTGAGGTGGAGCCGACCGAGGCGCGTCTGCGCATGGCGCGCATCCCCCATGGCGCGACGCTGATTGATAACCCGATCTCGGTCGCCCCCGGCTTTACCCTTGGCAATGTGCATGTGATGGCTGGGGTGCCGAAGATTTTTGAAGCAATGCTGTCCAAGGTGTTGAACCAGATCGAAGGCGGGCAGCCCCTGCTTAGCCAGTCTTTCCGGATCAACCAGCCGGAAGGCGAGATTGCCACGCCGCTGGCCGCTCTGGCGGGGCGCTATCCCGAGCTTGCGATTGGGTCTTACCCCTTCAGTCAGGATGGCGTATTCGGCACCAATATCGTGGTGCGCGGTCAGGATGGCAGCAAGGTCAGCGCAGCCATGGTCGAACTGGGTCAACTTTTTCCGGAGGCGATGGCATGACCAAACCTATTCACCTACCCAATGCCGAAACCCTTCTGGAGGTTTGCGAAGCCACCTGGCCCCCGGTCTCGACCACGCGGCTTGGAGCTTGGACGATCCGCGAAGGCGGTGGCGGTGGCAAACGCGTCTCAGCGGCCACCGAAGACTGGCCCGTGACCGATGCCGATCTGCCCACTGCCGAGGCAGCGATGCGCGATCTCGGTCAGGTGCCGCTGTTTCAGATCCGCGCGGATGAGGAAAAGCTCGACGCCCTGCTCGATGCGCATGGCTATTCGGTGATTGATCCGGTCAATCTCTGGGCCGCGCCAGTTTCGCTCCTGACCACGAGGGATTTGCCGCAGAACAGTGTTGAAGCCATCTGGCCCCCGCAGGCCTATCTATCGGAGATCTGGCAAGAGGGCGGTATTGGCACCGAAAGGCAGGCGGTGATGGCGCGTGCGAAAGTGGCGAAAACCTCCATCGTGGCGCGGCTGGGGGGGCATGCAGCAGGCGTGGCCTTTGTCGGTCTGCATGAAGGCGTTGCGATGGTGCATGCGCTGCATGTGGCTGAAAACCACCGGCGCCGGGGGGCTGCGCGGATGCTGATGCAAGCGGCCGCAAACTGGGCTGCTGATCAGGGGGCTGAAGTGATCAGCCTGATCGTGACGCAAGGCAACCATGCGGCAAATCCGCTCTATGCCTCGCTGGGGATGAACATGATCGGCCATTATCACTATCGAATCCTGCCCGATCAGGCGCAAAAATAGGCTGAAAAGCGCCGTTTTCGGATCGCCGGGCTTTCGTAAATGTCGCATTTACGATATGGCAACGAGGCTGCCATTGAATAAGCTACAGCCGAACGCCAAGACCCGATGCACACCATATGAGCAGAGCCTACAAATTGATCCTAGCCGCGGTGCTGTGTGCAGCACCTCAGGTGGGGTGGTCTCTGTAGCTTGATTTGCCGACGGGCGCTGATCTGCGCATTGAAAAGGTCTTGCCCGCGGGCAGCTATGACATGCCCACAGGCCCCTGGCAGACAGACACGGGCGTGGCGGCAGAACGGCTTTCCGGCAGCGTCACCAAACAAGCCTGGCGGATCGGTGGCACCGGGCTTACTTCCGATCAGATTTTCCTGGAATTGCGCGATCAAATCACGGCGGCGGGCTATGAGATCGGCTTTGAATGCGATGCGGCGAGCTGTGGCGGCTTCGATTTCCGCTACGGCACCGAAGTGATCGGCGAACCCGAGATGCATGTGGATCTTGGCAATTATCAGTTTCTCTCAGCCGAAAAACCCGGCGAGGATCAGGATGCGCTCAGCTTGCTTGTCTCGCGCTCGCCCTCGGCGGGGTTTGTGCAGATCATTCAGGTCGGCGCGCGGGCAGCCTTGCCGATTGAACCCGTCACCTCGACCAGTGCGCAGCCGGGCACCGTATTGCCGGACGTGATGACCGGCGAGATCGGCACGGCGATGGAAGAGGTCGGGCGCTATGTGCTCTCGGATCTGACCTTTGAAACCGGGTCATCGAACTTGGGGCCGGGCGATTTCGACACGCTGAAAGAGCTGGCGACCTATCTGTCGACCCATCCGGAGAAGCGCGTGGCGCTGGTCGGTCATACCGATGCGGAAGGCTCGCTGTCCGGCAATGTTGCCCTGTCGAAACGCCGGGCAGAATCGGTCATGGCGCGGCTCATGAGCGATTTCGCCATCCCGCGAAGCCAGTTGGAAGCCGATGGCGTGGGCTACCTTTCGCCGCTTGCCTCGAACCAGACCGAAGATGGGCGGATGAAAAACCGCCGGGTTGAAGCCATTCTGATTTCGACGGAATAGGGCTGGCTCACAGGACCGTCCCCGAAGTGGCTGCGTTTCAACACCGCATTTGTTTGGCTCGTTCGGGAGCATAGCCCACATGCCCGCCCGTCCTTGGACGGGCGACGCCCGCCCCTGAACACCTCGTATTTGGCTCGTTCAGGAGCATAGCCCACATGCCCCGCCCGTCCTTGGACGGGCGACACCCGACCCTCCCCCAGGCGGGCGTCTCCCGTTTTCGGAGCGGATCAGCTTAGGCAAGGTGTCTCAGCTTTCATCAGCAAACCATCGGCCGCCCTCCAAAAAGTAAGCGCCCTGAGGCCGGAGCCGCAGGGCGCTTGTTTGGACCCGATAACATCGTGTCTGATTGGGAAGGGACTACCAGTTATCGGGGCCCTTGTCGGCGAATACATTGACCAGAAAGTCGATGAAGGCGCGCACTTTCGGCTGGGTAAACCGTCCCGGCGGATAGACCGCATAGATATTCTGCACATCCTGCGGCAGTTCCGGAATGGCGTCTTCCACCAGCCCTTTTGCCATCGCATCGGCATAAAGGAAGCTGGGCAGGTAAGCGATGCCAAGCCCGGCGATTGCCGCATTCAGCAGCGATTGCCCGTCATTCACGCTCAGCCAGCCAGCGGTGCGTACCTGACGCAGCTCGCCTGAGGCGGCGGGAATTTTCCAGACATTGCCCGAGGCCTGGCTGGAATAATGCAAAAGCTTGTGTTCGTTCAGATCGTCGATCCGCATCGGGCGACCGTATTTCTGGAAATAGTTCGGGCTGGCGACCATGCGGCGGGTGGTTTCCGCGATTTTGCGGGCGCGCAGGCTGCTATCTTCCAGCTCACCCACGCGAATCGCCATGTCGAACCCTTCCGAAATCAGCTCCACATAGCGGTTGTTCAGCACCATGTTCACGCTGACATCCGGGAAGTCGTTCAGAAACTCACCGAGCACCGGCGAGAGGTGATTGACGCCGAAATCGGTGACAACCGAGATGCGCAACAGCCCCGAGGGCGCCGATTGCATCGAGGTGACCAGCGCATCGGCTTCGCCCGCATCATTCAGCACCCGACGGGCACGATCATAATAGGCAAGGCCAATCTCGGTCGGGCTGACACGCCGGGTTGTCCGGTTCAGCAGGCGGGCGCCCAGACGGGCTTCCAGCGCAGACACATGTTTGGAAACCGCCGATTTGGAGATTCCCATCTTCTTTGCCGCATCCGTAAAGCCGCCCTGGTCCACAACGGTGGCAAAGGCTTCCATTTCGGTCAGTCGGTCCATACCAATTCTTTCTACAGTCGTCGCCCCAATAGGAAATTGTATCCCCCTCAAATCGGGCAAGACTGTGGAGCGAACCAGACGATTACGCGGTTTTTACAGGGATTGGCCAAGGCGCGGAAACGAACGTGGTTAATCGAACAGCCGCTTTCACGCTGTCCGAAGGGCCATCTTTGGTCTCAAAATACCTTTGGGGGTGAGCCCGGCACGGGCGAGGGGGCAGACGGCCCCCTCACAGCCCCGCTGCCAGTCGCACGCCCTGATCAATGGCGCGTTTGGCGTCGAGCTCGGCAGCCACGTCTGCGCCGCCGATCACATGGGCGGTAATGCCTTTGGCCGCGAGCGCGTCGGCAAGGCTGCGTTCGCTTTCCTGCCCGGCGCAGAGCACCACGCAATCGGCTTCGATCAGGCGCGGCTCTTCATGCGTCTCACCAAAGCTTACATGCAGCCCGTCTGTGCCGATGCGTTCGTAATTCACCCCGCCGACCATCTCGACCTGTTTCATCTTCAGGCTCGCACGGTGGATCCAGCCGGTGGTTTTGCCCAGGCCTTTGCCCAACCGCGTGGCTTTGCGTTGCAACAGCGTAACCTGCCGGGGCGACGGGGCCGGGTGCGGCGCATCCAGCCCGCCACGCAGCGCTTCGGTATCGCCCACGCCCCATTCCTTCTGCCACAGATCGGGGTTTTCGGTCAGGCTCTCGCCGCTATGGGTCAGGTATTCGGCCACGTCAAAACCGATCCCGCCAGCGCCAATAATCGCCACTTTTTGCCCGGTCTCAGCTCCGGTCAGCACATCGATATAGGAAAGCACATTGGCCCCGACCTCGGTTTCGATCCCCGGATCGCGCGGGGTGACGCCGGTGGCAATTACCACCTCGTCAAACCCGGTCAGATCATCGGCGCCGACTGCAGCACCCAGACGGGTTTCCACGCCGGAGCGCT
>JARRIY010000238.1:0-4500 GCA_037379985.1 Maritimibacter sp. | reverse complement strand
GGTCAGCCATGATGCGGCCTCATCGTGATGGACCTCTGGCGCGGTATCGGGCCAGAGCTGGGCGCGTAGGGCAGTCCAGCTAGGCAAATCCTGCGATGTGGCGGGGCGGATCAGCATAGTGTGACCTTAGCAAAACTCGACACTCGGGCAATGCCGGGCTGATGCCCCCTGCGACGCGCTAGTCATTGCACCTTTCGGCGCTGCCTCGTAACAAGGGGCAGGTAAGCCGGAGGCGCAGATGCTCGCGGGGAAACGCATTCTTTTGATCATCGGTGGCGGGGTGGGCGCGTTTAAGTCGCTCAGCCTGATCCGCGAATTGCGGGCGCGGGGCGCGAGCGTGGTGCCGGTCATCACCAAGGCGGGGCAGGAATTTGTCACCCCGCTCTCAGCTTCGGCGCTGGCGGCCGAGAAGGTCTATACCGATCTGTTTGACCTCACCGATGAAGCCGCGATTGGGCATATCGAGCTTAGCCGCGATGCCGATCTGGTGGTGGTGGCCCCGGCGACCGCTGATCTGATGGCGAAAATGGCTGGTGGGCTGGCGGGCGATCTGGCTTCGACCCTGCTTTTGGCCACCGACAAGCGGGTGCTGGTGGCCCCGGCGATGAATGTGCGGATGTGGGAGCATCCGGCGACCCAGCGCAATGTGGCGCAGCTTGCCGCGGATGGCGTGCTGTTTGCCGGGCCCATCAAGGGCGATATGGCTTGCGGCGAGTTCGGGATGGGGCGGATGCTGGAGCCCGATCAGATTGCCGACGCGGTGGAGGCGGCGTTGGCGGATGGGCCGCTGAAAGGCAAACATGTGCTGGTCACTTCCGGCCCGACCCATGAGCCGATTGATCCGGTGCGCTATATTGCTAACCGCTCATCGGGGGCGCAGGGCACGGCGATTGCGCGGGCGCTGGCGGCGCTGGGGGCGGATGTGACCTTCGTGACCGGCCCCGCCGATGTGCCGCCGCCTGCGGGCGTGAAGGTGGTGCAGGTTCAGGCTGCGCGGGAGATGCTGGCGGCGGTGGAAGCGGCTTTGCCTGCGGATGCGGCGGTGTTTGCCGCTGCCGTGGCCGATTGGCGGGTGGCGAGCGCCAGCTCCAGCAAGATCAAGAAAGATGGGTCGGGGGCGATGCCGCAGCTCGAATTTGCCGAAAACCCGGATATTCTGGCGACGATCAGCCAGATGAAAGCCGGGCGTCCGGAGCTGGTGGTGGGGTTTGCCGCCGAAACCGATGATGTGATCGCCCATGCCACGGCGAAACGGGCCCGCAAGGGCTGCGACTGGATCCTGGCCAATGATGTGCGGCCCGAAACCGGGATCATGGGCGGGGATGAAAACGCGGTGCATCTGATCGGCCCGGATGGGGCCGAGGACTGGCCGCGGATGACGAAAACCGAGGTGGCGCGCAAGCTAGCAGCGCGCATCGCAGAGGCTTTGGCTGACTAAACGCTGACTTGGGATACGGGCGCGACAGGGGGATATATGCAGATCATCCGCTTTATCTGGGAAGAGGGGGCTGACCGGTCTCTGGCCTTGCCCAGCTATGAAACCGAAGGTGCGGCGGGGGCCGATCTGCGCGCCAACCTGCCGGAGGATCAGCGCCATCTTGGCATCGTGCTGGGCTCGATGGAGCGGCGCATCGTGCCGACGGGGATGCGGGTGGAAATCCCGCGTGGATATGAGATGCAGATCCGCCCGCGTTCTGGCCTCGCCTTTCGCCACGGCATCAGCCTGCCCAACACGCCCGGCACCATCGACAGCGATTATCGCGGGCCGCTGGGGGTGCTTTTGGTGAATTTCGGGGTGGAGCCTTACGTGGTGCATCATGGCGACCGGATCGCCCAGGCGGTGATCGCTCCGGTTATTCAGATGCGATATGAAGAGGTTGCTGCGCTGGACGAAACCGCGCGCGGCGAGGGCGGGTTCGGATCGACGGGGCGCAAATGATCAGTGTCATTCTGCTACTCACGGTGATCTGGGGCGCCGGATCATGGCTCGGCTGGCCGCGCGGGTTGCGCTGGGGGCTGACCGCGCTGCTCTTTGCCGCCATTCTGCTGACCCATGCGGTGCTGCCGGCGGATCATCCACTGCCGCAGGCGCTGGGCGGATCCTTTGCAGGTTGGGCGACGCTGGCCGGGGCGCTGGTGCTGATCGCGGGGTATGCCCGGGGGCTGGCCTGGATGAAAGCACGGGCGGAAGCGGGCGCGGCCTCGCCGGAGGATGACGCACCGTTTTCGGATGGTGAACTGGACCGCTATGCGCGCCATATCGTGCTGCGCGAGATCGGCGGGCCGGGGCAGATGAACCTGAAACAGGCGAAAGTGCTGGTGGTCGGCGCTGGCGGGCTGGGATCCCCGGCGCTGCTCTATCTGGCGGCGGCGGGTGTGGGCACCATCGGCGTGATCGACGATGACCATGTGTCGAACTCCAATCTGCAACGGCAGGTGCTTTATGGTGTGGGTGATATCGACACGCCGAAGGTCTTTGCCGCGAAAGCCGCGATGGAGGCGCAGAACCCGAATGTTGTGGTGCGCCCCTATCACCGGCGGCTGACCGATGACATCGCGGAAGAGCTGATGGCGGAATACGACCTGATCCTTGAAGGCTCGGATAATTTCGCCACCCGCTATCTGGTCAACCGGGTGGCGGCGAAGCTGGGCAAACCCGTGGTAGCGGCGGCGCTGACGCAATGGGAAGGGCAAATCTCGATCTACGATCCGGCATCGGGCGCGCCCTGCTATCAATGCGTGTTTCCCGAGATCCCGGCGCCCGGGCTGGCGCCGAGCTGCGCCGAAGCCGGGGTGATCGGCCCGCTGCCTGGGGTGATGGGCAGCATGATGGCGGTGGAAGCGGTGAAGGTGCTGGCTAATGCGGGCGAGGGCTTGCGCGGGCGGCTGATGATCTATGACGCGCTTTATGGCGAGACCCGCAATATTACGGTGAAAAAACGTGCCGATTGCCCGATTTGCGGTAGCGGAGAGAGCTGAGCCTTTGCGCGCGGCTTGCAAGGGCGATTTTGCCGGATAATCTGGCCTGACATATCAACCGGGAGTGTGTTCCATGAAAATTCTTGCCCTTGCTGCGGCTTTTGCCGCCACTGCCAGCGCTGCGCTTGCTGCCGATCTGCCCGATCTGGGTGGGCGCGAAGTGGCGGTGATGAGCGAAAACACCTATCCGCCGCTGCAATTCATTGACGGCTCCGGCAATCAGGTCGGTTGGGAATATGATGCGGTGGCCGAGATCGCCAAACGGATCAATGTCACGGTCACCTATGAAAACGCCTCGTGGGACGCGATGATCCCGGCGATTTCGCAAGGCGAATACGATATGGCGATGAACGGCATCACCATCCGCGATGACCGCGCTGAGCAGGTGGATTTTTCCATCCCCTATATGCGCTCGGAAATGCTGATGGTGGTGCGCGGCGATGAAAGCCGCTTTGCCGATGCCGCGAGCTTTGCCGCCGATCCCGAGCTGCTGATGGCCGCTCAGCCCGGCACCACGCCCTTCTATGTCGGGGTCTATGACCGCCGGTCAATGCTGCGATTGCGTCGATGCAGGCCGATGGCACCATCGACGCCCTGAACAAGAAATGGTTCCTCGATTACAAAATGGGCGAATAACGGGTGCAATCCCGGCCTGAGAGCGATCGTGATTTTCCCTGGTGGCTGCTGACCGCAGTGGCCATCGGGGCCTATCTGTTCTACCGGGTACTGGCCGATGAGCTTTATGCCACGGTGCTGACAACCCTGACACGCGGCCTTGGCATCACCATTTTCGTCACCCTTGTCGGCTTTGCGCTGGCCACGTTTCTGGGGCTTCTCTTGGCCGTGGCCTCGCTGTCGCGCTTTGCCGCTTTGCGCCAGATCGCCCGGTTCTATGTCGAGATCGTGCGCGGCATCCCGCTTCTGGTGCTGCTGCTTTACGTCGCCTTCGTGCTCGCCCCGGGGCTGGTGAAAGCGGTGAACCTGCTGTTGGAGCCGCTGGGCTTCGACCCGATGCGCACCCGCGATTTCAGCCTGCTCTGGCGGGCGGTGATCGCCCTGACCATCGCCTATTCCTCCTTCATCGCCGAAGTCTTCCGCGCCGGGCTGCTCTCGGTCGATGAGGGCCAGATCGAGGCCGCCGAGGCGCTGGGCTTGAATGGCTGGCAGCGTTTTCGCCACATCATCTGTCCACAGGCCATGCGCACCATCCTGCCGCCGCTGGGCAATGATTTCATCTCGATGATCAAGGACAGCTCGCTGGTCTCGGTGCTGGGCGTGGCCGACATCACCCAGCTCGGCAAGGTCACCGCAGCTGGCAATTTTCGCTATTTTGAAACCTATAACGTGGTCGCGCTGGTCTATCTGGTGATGACCATTTCTCTGTCGCTGGGCCTGCGGCGGCTGGAACGGCATCTGAGGACGAAAACCGCCTGAATGCAGGCGAGGGCTGGACCTTGCCCATGCGCGCCCCTAGCTTCCTCACAAAGGAGACGCGCGATGACCAACCCCCTCATTTCCGAC
>JARRIY010000237.1:0-3743 GCA_037379985.1 Maritimibacter sp. | reverse complement strand
TCTCGATCCGGGCATATTCATTGTCAGACCGGGCAATGCGCACCAGAAGCGCGGTGAGGGCCAGCCGGGCGTCGGAATCGTCGAGCGTTTTGGGCGCGGCGACAAAAAGGTTTTTCAGCAAACGTTCAAGCATGACGATGATATAGGGGCAGGGGGAGCGCCCGTCTATACGGGATCATAGCCTTCGATGATCACAAGTTCGCCGGTCGAGATCGGATCGCGCAGGGCTTTGGCTTCCGCGTATTCCGGGCTGTGGTAACAGGCGAGCGCGGTGTCGTAATCGGCAAATTCGATCACCACATTGCGGGCGCGGGCGACGCCCTCAACCGCTTCCATCTGACCGCCACGCACCAGAAAGCGCGCGCCGTATTTGGCGAAGGCCTTGGCATTGGCGGCGATATAGGCGCGATAGGCCTCTTCATCTGCGACGTCGATGCGCCCGATCCAGTAGCCTCTGGCCATTATGCCCCCCGTCCGTAACGGGCTGCCGTCGCGGCCTCATCGGCTTCGCGGATCGCCAGCGCTTTGCTGATTTCGGACAGGAACACCTCTTCTTCCGGCTTCAGAATGCGGTCGGCCAGACTGACCTGCCAAAGTGCGCCGTAAAGCTCGGTCCGCGCCGCATAGGGCACGTTATCCTGCACCAGCGCGGTAAAGGTCTCGGTATCCGGGGCATCGGCTTCGAGCTTTTCGCAGGTGGCGCGCAGCTTGGCCGCTTCGATGGCATTCATGTCTTCGAAATCCGAGATTAGCTTGTCGATCTGCGCAATCTCTTCAAAGGCGTAATGCTCATCGGCCTTGGCCAGCCGCACCAAAAGCGCGCCCATCGCCAGGCGCGCATCCAGTTCTGGCAATTCCTCTTCCGGCTTGCGTCCCCGCAGCCGATCAAAAAATCCTGCGATCATTTCGCCCCCTTTGCCGGATCAGACCAGCCGTTCGCCCTCTTTCGCCGCGCGGATGAAATCGGCAAACAGCGGTGCCGGCGCGAAGGGCTTGGATTTCAGCTCCGGATGGAACTGTACCCCGATGAACCACGGATGATCCGTCCATTCAACGATTTCCGGCAAGCGGCCATCGGGCGACATGCCGGAGAATTTCAGCCCCTTCGCCTCGAGATCCTTGCGGTATTTGATGTCGACTTCGTAGCGGTGACGGTGACGTTCTTCGATCTCGGTGCCGCCATAGACCCCGGCCACTTTCGTGCCTTCGCCAAGCGTGGCGGTATAGGCGCCAAGGCGCATGGTGCCGCCTTTGTCATCGGTGGATTTGCGTTTCACCATGTAATTGCCCTGCACCCATTCTTTCAGGTGGTAAACCACAGGGGTGAAACGCTTTTTCCCGGCTTCGTGATCGAATTCCTCCGACCCGGCATCGCTGATATTCAGCACGTTGCGGGCGGCTTCGATCACCGCCATCTGCATGCCAAGGCAGATGCCCAGATAGGGGATCTTGTGCTCGCGGGCATATTGCACGGCGCGGATCTTGCCTTCGGTGCCGCGCTCGCCAAAGCCGCCGGGCACCAGAATGGCGTGGAAGCCCTGCAGATAGGGGGCCGGGTCTTCATGTTCAAATAGTTCGGCGTCGATCCATTCGGCTTTCACCTTGGTGCGGTTCGCCATGCCACCATGGGTCAGCGCTTCCTTGATCGACTTATAGGCGTCTTCAAGCTGGACGTATTTGCCGACGATGGCGACTTTCACCTCGCCCTCGGCATGGTGGATGCGGTCTTCCACATCACGCCAGCGGCTGAGATTGGGTTTCGGGGCGGGGTTGATCTGGAACGCATCCAGAACCGCCTGATCGAGACCAACGCCATGATAGGCCATCGGCGCTTCGTAGATGGATTTCAGGTCATAGGCGGGAATCACCGCCTCTTTGCGGACGTTACAGAAGAGGGCGATTTTCTCGCGCTCTTTCTCCGGCAAGACATGCTCGGACCGGGTGACCAGCACGTCAGGCGCGATACCGATCGAGCGCAGCTCTTTCACGCTGTGCTGGGTGGGTTTGGTTTTCAGCTCGCCGGAGGCCGCCAGATAGGGCAGCAGGGTCAGGTGCACAAAGATGCACTGGCCGCGCGGGCGATCTTGCGAGAACTGACGGATGGCTTCGAAAAACGGCAGGGCCTCGATGTCGCCCACGGTGCCGCCGATTTCGCAGAGCATGAAATCGACCTCGTCATCGCCGGTGGCGATCCAGTCTTTGATTTCATTAGTGACATGCGGAATCACCTGAATGGTTTTGCCGAGGTAATCGCCGCGCCGTTCTTTTTCGAGCACGGTGGAATAGATCCTACCAGAGCTGACCGAATCTGTGGCCCGCGCCGAAACGCCGGTGAAACGTTCGTAATGGCCCAGATCGAGGTCGGTTTCGGCACCATCATCGGTGACGAAAACCTCGCCATGCTCGAAGGGCGACATCGTGCCCGGATCGACGTTCAGGTAGGGGTCAAGCTTGCGCAGGCGAACCGAAAACCCGCGGGCTTGCAGAAGCGCCCCCAGCGCGGCCGAGGTCAGCCCCTTGCCGAGCGAGGAAACCACACCGCCGGTGATGAAAATATATCGTGCCATATGGGGCTGCTCCCGTGATCGTGCCTGTATTATCAAAGCAAATACGTAGCCCAAAAGGGCGTCAGAATTCGCTCTATCACGGGACTCGAGATATACCCGATTCCCGCAAGCGAAGCAAGCTTGCCTCTATATGATGGGGTAAAAAACCGCGTCCCATCAAGGTATTGTGGTTGTACTGAGAGGGCAGAACTCTGCCCGGGCCAGCGGCCCGGGAGAAATGCCTTGAACTGCCCGGCCTTAATCGGCGCGGGGCGGGGTGACCGGCGCGTCGGCGGTCGTGCTGCTATCGCTCGCACCATCGGTGGCGCTCGGCGGCATCAGCGTGTCAATCGCAGCATCGGTGCTGCTGGTCGGGGCCGTGGTCGTTTCTTCGGCTGCGGCAGGCGCATCGCCCACACGGTCGATCACCGAGGTGGCGTCGGATTGCAGCCGCGAAACCACGGTCATGGTCAGGGAAATGGCAAGGAAGGCAATGCCCAACACCCAGGTCATCTTATGCAGGGCGGAGGCCGCGCCACGGGCACTGACCACGCCATTGCTGGCCCCGCCACCCATGCCAAGCCCGCCCCCTTCAGAGCGTTGAAGAAGCACCACTGCGATCAGCGCAAGCGCCAGGATCAGCAGAATGATGAGCAGCACGTTTTGCATATCGGCCCCGGGAAGTTTGTCTCGATGGGGCTATCTAGGAGGAACGCGGCCATCTAGCAACCCAAAACCGGGTGATATCTCGTGACAAGCTGAATTTGACTGCATTGATGGGGCGATTGGTGGGGCAATCCCGGGTCAGCGTCGCAGGCGGGAGATTAGGGCTCCAATCGCATAGATTATTGCGCCGAGGATCAGTGGACCTTTGATCGCGCTGATCACAACAAGTGCACCCGTGAAGGCGCCGAATTGTAGGGAGCGCAGGAAATAGAAAATGCCCGCGAGATTGAACGCACTTCCCAGCACTACAACAGCGATCCCGCTTCGCATGATCCATTGACCTGCAATAGTCGACTTCGTTTGTGTCTGTTGAGGCAATGCTGATTTTTGGTCTATCTTCGGTATGGCTTCAGCCACAGGTTCAGCCGGGACACTGAGCTCACGGGAAATGATGGGCTCTATGCGTTTGCTTGGAGCGAGGTTTCTTTGTTTGTTTGCACGAGCGGTCGGACGCGGATCCGCGCTGCTTTT
>JARRIY010000236.1:0-5621 GCA_037379985.1 Maritimibacter sp. | reverse complement strand
AATGAACATTCCCGCCAATCAGATGGAACTGCGCGAAGAGGAAATTCGCGCGCATTATGACGCCGCATCGGGGATGCTGGAGGGCATCGACCACACGCCCCGGATCGGCAAACCCAAAGCGACATCGCCCCTGCAGGCGGAGGAGCGCAGCCCGGGGATTGCACGGCGTTCGCATCGGTTTCGCTCGACCACGCCGGGGCTGGTAACGCGCTCCACCGCGCGGCCCGAGGGCGTGCGGCTGATCGAGCGGGTGGAAGATTGCGATGGTGGCGATCCGCTGCTCTCGCCGGTTCAGGCCACGGTGCTGCATGGACTGCGGAGGGCCTTGGCGATTGCGCTGGCGATGGGCGAGAATTACGCCGAGCAAACCGGGCTGGTAGCGCTGAAAAAGCAAAACCTCGAAGCGGCGCTGCCGGCGGATAAATCGGTGGAGTTTTCCGAGCTTCTGGCGGGCGAAAGCCTGATCGCCCTGTCGGTCTTTGCCAATGCCACCGCTTTTCTGCTCGCCCCCCATGCCAGCGAAGTGAGTGTCGAGATTGGCGAGGTCGAAGAGATCCTGACCGACAACGCCACGCTCGCCCTGCATGGCGCGCTGTGGGAGCTGGATCAGGAGATCGCGACATTTGCCGAGGACGAGCCGCGCCTTGTGGCCACCGTCATCGCCTTTGCCGAACAGCTGATGGAAAAGGTGGGCTTGCGCGCCCAGACCGCCCCGCGCCTTAGCCCCTTTACCGAGGCGCATTACAAGGTTGAGGCCGATGATTTCGTCATCTCCGGCTTCACACCGGCCCGCCATGCCAAGGGCAGCGTGCTGACCATGCAATTCAAAAAGCCGCATGAGGTCGTGGGCAACCACATCGCCAAATATCAGGCGATGAAGCTGGCCAAGATGCTGATGGCCTATGATTTCGAGCGTAAGCTCAACCCCTTTGCCGATCTCGGCGGGTTTATCTTCACCTTCATGGGCGACGGGATGCCCGGCACCGGCAAGACCACCCTGATCCAGATGATGGCCGGGCTGATCAACGATTATTGTCAGGTGGCGGGCTATCCGTTCCGCTATCAAAACCTCTCGACCGAAAGCATCGACAGCTATCAGGGTAAATCGGCGCAGAACGCCAAGGCGTTCATCAACAACGTGATCGATCCGAATGTGATCGGCTTCGGCACCATTGACGATATCGACCAGCTCGCGGGCAAGCGCGGCGACCGGCAGAGCTCGGCGGGGCAGCTCGAAATACCCCGAAAATGTCGACGATGCCCTGCGCCAGCGGGCCGGGGCGCGTTTCCTCGTCGACGGGCCGCAGACACGGGAGGATTACGTCGACATCCTCGCGCTGCTCTTGGGCAAGAACCACGATATCCCGCTGGGCCAGCACGAGCTTTACGCCGCGCAGGAGATCAAACGCGCGGTGGCCGAGAGCTTTGAACGCCATTCCCGCCCGCAGGAAGCGGTGCTGGAACGGGTTTACGATGAGCTGTCGCAGGAAATCGGCCAGCCCGATACCATCGCCAAGCTGGGGCGGAAATCGGCCAGCCCGATACCATCGCCAAGCTGGGGCGCTATCTGAAAGCCATCCAACAAGCCGATCCGCGCTTTACCGGCCGCGCGATCAAGAACATCACCGATGCGGTGAAGGTGCGGGCGATGGATTTCGAGCTGCCGGATGAGTGGATGGAAAACCCGGACCTGTTCCTGTTCCGCGATTACGACACGAAACACGCGATGATCAAAGAGCTGCGCAAGCCGATCACCGTCGAGATGGTGATGCAGGAAATCAACCGCTACGCCGATAGCGAGTTCCGCTATGCCGATAAATCCGACGAGGCGGCGATTGAAAACATGGTGCGCGAATTGGGCATCAGCGAAGAGGCGCGGCGGCGGTATACTGCCGGGAAAACATAGCGCCACCTGGCGGGTTGAAAGGATGATGGGATGGATTGGCTGATTTTTCTGGGCACGATGCTGGTACTGGCGCTGATCGTCGCTGCGGTGGCACGCATCGTGGCAAGTCGGATCGTGGCGGGCGGCAAGACGCAGGATTTTGCCACCGTGCTGGCGGCGATCCTGCTGTCATTCGGGGTGATGCTTCTGGCCGCGCAACAGGCGCTGGCGGTGCAATGGCTGTTTCATAAGGTCGGGATCGACCCCGCCACCGCGCTCGCCGGCAAGTTCGTCATCCTCGCCTTCGTCGGAGGTTTCGTGCCCATCGCCGCCTATGTGCTGACCTTTCTTGCGGTGGTTCGGAAGGGGAAGAAGTGATGGCGCTGGCCGCGATGCAGAGAGGGCCGCGCCCGACCATGGGTGGGCGTTTTGTCTTTCACAGCAGCCGAGCCGGGGAGAGCCTGACCGCGGGGGGGCGTGAAGCGCCCGCCGTCACTGAAAGCGTGCCTCCGGCACGACGTGGGCGGTCGGGCGCTGCCCGGCGTTGCCGGCCGCAGGGTGTGGTGAATTGAATATGTCAAAACACACGCAGGATATTATTGATACGTGGGATATTGCGACATTCCCAACGGCAGTCATCCGTTTGCTGGAAGAGCAGCATGATGTTTTGACACAATACTATGTGCGTGAATGCGAACTGGATGAAGGATCGAACCCAGACGATATCGACCAAATCCTTCGAAGCAATCGTTTTGAAGATTCCTTTCTCGCCTTAACGACCGAAAGAATTCCCAATCTGCTTTCGACAGAGCATTTACGTGGATGGCACTATACAAGACTGCTAGATATTGAAGTTGAAAAGCTCCAAAGGGATGGCATTCAGGTTTCCACTTGGGAAAGGATGTGCACTAGGCTCAGCTTACTCCAAAAGGAAGGCTTTTTGAGTTCATCAGAAGTCTCAAAGCTGATTGCCAACTCCCCCTTGAACGATCCAACTCAGCACAAATCGCGCAAAGACCTTTTCTGGATGACATCTAAACCAACTCCTGTTTCAAACCCGGGAATTACCCCACTGGTCAGCCATTGGGGCGGCGAAGTGATCTATTTCTGGCAAGATGACTCTTTGCTTATGTCAAAACTGAAAAGCCTGGGGAAAACAAGGATTGTCGAGGTTAGAGCTCCGCTATCTAGCTCGAATATCCGCCACCGTGCAGCCGACAGCATGGTCGCCCAATATGCGTTTAAATCTGGCATGCAAGCATATACCAAACCTTTTGATGCAAGAGTGGAAAACGACTTACCCGCGTCAAATATCCTCAACATTCACACTGAAGGCACTGAAAGCTTCAACGTTATAGCAGAGGGGATCCCCTCCCAATGAAACGCCTCATCCAACGTGGCCTGATGTTTGGCAATCTGATCCGCGTCGACAGCCCTGCGCTGGTCGAACGGTATAACCGGGCGCTGAAGCGGCTGACGGGCAAGACCACGGCGCTCAGCGAGTTCCATATTGATATTTCCGGCTATTACAACGAGGTGGGCGAGGAGCTGGGGGATCATCTTTACCTCAATCCGAACGGGGTGAACCGGCTGTTTATCCTGCTCTCGATGGAGCAGAAAAAGGCGCCGCTGCTGAACGCGCAGTTCTCCACCTCGCGCGGGATTCTGGTGCGGTTTATCGAGGAAAACGAGGCCAAGCTTTTTGCCCTCACGGCGCAGGATGCGGTGGCGGGCGAGCTTGACAATTCGGTGTTTGAGGCCAGCACTCCGGCGCGGCTTTTCGACATTCGCAAGATCACCGTGGTGGCGGACACGACCCAGAGCCATGTTGCCAATGCCCGGCTGCTGGCCAGCAAGATCGAGGATTTTCAGGCCCGCGACGATGCCTGGTATGACGACAAGCTGATCAGCGAGATGATCGCGCTGGCGAAACAGACCGGCGACGTGACCCGCAATCCGATTGATCTCGACCGGCCCTCCTATGAGCAGGGCAATTTCTGGACGGCACTCTTTGGCGGGCTTTACGTGTTTCGCGATGTTGACGAGCCGATGGCGATCTCGGCCGATCCGGGGCGCGATCTGGGCACGCTGCCGATCCATTCGCTCGACATCTCGATGCGCAACCGCATCGCCGCCTTTCTGGATCGCAACAATCTGGTGGAGCAGATCATCAAGGCGCGCGGCGTCGATGGGGCGGCGATCCTGCGGCAAAAGATGGATTTCATCCTTGTCGATACGGCGACAACGCTGGGGGTCAAAATCAACGGCTTTGATCCGCGCAGCCTGCACCGGTTGGCGCAACAGTTGGGCAGCGCCCTGCCCGACGAGTTTCTGAAGCTCAACGCGCTTATTCGCTGGGCGCTGAACGGTGGCAACTGGCCGCGCATCGCCTCTGACAATCCGGCCTATTTCTACACCTTGCGCGCCCGACCTGATCTCCCGGATCGCGACCTGATCAACCAGCTTCTGGCAGAGCTGTCGCCGCTTGATGCGCGCCAGCTGTTCATCTGCCACAAGCCCGCCTTCTATGCCGCCTATTCGGGCTGGGCCGAGGAGAAAAAGGAATTTGTGGCCGATTTCCTCCAGCATGATTACATGTCCGGCAAGGCGGGCGCGCGCGAGGCGCTATTTGGCGGCCGGGCTGCGGCGGCAAAATCCGCGCCAAAACCGCCGAAAGAGGATATTATCAGCCTTGTTGGCCCCTGGGGCGCAGTCAGGAAATCACCATGGCACTGATCCGGCTTATCATCTTTGGTTTCGTTCTGATGAGCATCGCCTATGTAGCGATCTCGATCTATTCCCGGTCGGTGCGCCGCGAAAAGCTGGAAAAGCACTGGGCGGAAGATCACCCGGGTGATGATGAAAGCCCCGAGCGCGATGCCTATATAGAGCAGGGCATGAAAGACTATCACCATGGGCTGCGGCGTCGGCTGATCCTGCTCGTCTATATTCTGCCGACCATTGCGGTCGCGGTTATCCTTTACCTCACCAACGCGAATTGAGGCCCCATATGCGCATCTTCCGCAACACCATCCTGACCATCGTCACCCTGCTGGCCTTCGCGCTGTTCGATTACGTGCTGCCCCAGCATGATGTGGTGCGCATCACCGGCACCGAAGTGATCCGGATGGATTTCTCGTCGGTCAACCGGCCCTTCTTTGCTCAGCAGGATTCCGGCGCCACCGCGCTGTCCCGGCGCCACCGCGCTGTCCACCCGCGACATCCGGCTGATCAACACGGTGAAACGCAAGACCTTCCTGTTTGGCTTCATCATGCGTGAGGCCGAAGGGGTGATGGTCTATCGCAACGAGGATACCGGCTGGATCTGGCCGCCCTATTTCAAATTCGACAGCGCCGATTTGCAGGCTGAAGCTCTGGCCAATGTCTCGACCCCGGATAATCCGCAATGGGCGGTGGTCACCCATTACGGCTGGCGCAACCGGTTCTTCACCATCTATCCCAACGCGGTGGCGATCAAACCCGTGGCAGGCCCGGATGTGACCATCATCCCGTGGTTCAACATCTTCTTCTTTGTCTTCCTTGCCATTGTCGTGGTGTTCATCCGCGCCATGTGGCGGCAATTCCGCGAACGCACCCTCGATCCGGCCATGGACGACACCCGCGACGCCTGGGAGAAGGTCGATGCCTATACGGATGAAAAACGCGGGCGGTTCTCGCGCTGGCTGAAAAGCTGGCGAGGGAAGTGAGGGGCGAATAGGCGGCAATATTGCCGGGC
>JARRIY010000235.1:0-3833 GCA_037379985.1 Maritimibacter sp. | reverse complement strand
TCATCTCAAGAAAGCGCTGGCTCAGAGCGTCAGATTGCCCGGGATTGTTGCGCATCGCCGGTTTCAGCCCCGCTTCGACCTCGGCAGGCAGGTCGAGCATATCCAGAAGCGCGCGGGCCGGGCCGAAGCGATCCGGGCCAAAACTTTCCAGCGGGGCGATGAAAACCGGGACCGGCGCGATGGCCTCGGCAATCTCGCGCGCTTCGGCTTCCAGATCGGGCAGGGAACCAAAGCTTGCGCGAAAGCTCTCGTAATCGAGGGTCAGCCGACTGGTGCGCAGAACATGCCTCCAGGTGCTTTTCAGAAAGCTCTCGCCCTCGCGGGTGGTGTAGAGAAATTCGATCTCCACCTCGGGGCCAAAGCGGCGGCGCAGCTCGCGGATGATTTCCCGCGCCAGCGGAATGGCCATCGACGCGTATCGGCGGCAGCGACGCAGCCGGGCGCCACGATAGCCCAGCATCATGCCCGAAAAGCTTTCCCGGCTGATCACGATGGTCGGGGCATCGGGGATGGAGGCCAGAAACTCGCGAAACCCGCGCCGAAACATCCAGCGCCGCCAGAAAACCGGGCGCTGACCATAGATCCGCCCCAGATAGCGGGCCCGTTTCAGCGCCCTTTGCAGATAGATCGCCGCATAGGGCGCCAGCGCATCGGTATTGCGTTTGAGAAAGCTCTGAAGGCTGGTCGTGCCGGTTTTGTGAAAGCCCGCATGAACAATGACGCGGGTCATTCGGGGAAGATCCCCTCCGGCGGGTCAGCGATGATGCGGCCTGCGGTCAGGTCTACGGTGGGCACGGCGGCATGGGTGAAGGGCAGCAGCGCCGGGTTTTGCAGCCCCGGCCCGGTGATTTCCAACAGGTCCCCGGCGCCATGATTTTCAACCGAGCTGACCTTGCCGAGCGCTTTGCCCCCGGCATCAAACACCTCCAGCCCGATCAGATCGGTATGATAAAACTCGTCATCGGGCAGCGAGGGCAGAGCGTCGCGATCAGCAAACAGCCGCACACCTTTCAGCGCATCGGCCTCTTCCTTGGTGCGCACGCCAGAGACATTGGCGGAAAAGCCGTTTTTCACCGCCCGGGTGATCTCGACCTCGTAAGAGGCGCTGCCATCCTCGGTATAAAGCGCGCCGTAATCGCCGATGGCTTCCGGATCGGCGCAAAAGCTTTTCAGCCGCACCTCGCCCTTGACCCCAAAGGCCCCGGCAAAAGCACCGACACAGATGCGTTTCTCGCTCATCTCAATCTCCCGGCCAAAGCGCTACGGCTGGAGGGAGTTTAGGGCAGGGGGCGGAGAAGGTGCAACCGGATTGGGAGGGGGCGGGTGTTGGTGTGGGCGGCGGCGCTCTTCTGTTTCGAATAGCGCTTGTCATGATGGGGGCAGGTCCGCATCCGGCAGGCCGCTAAGACGCCCTGTAGGGCAGGATTTATCCCGCCGATTTGGGTGGTGCGCCTGAAGGCGCACACCACCTAGCCCCCTTACCGCTCCAGCGGCGGGGGGCAGGTGCGGCGGGTTTCCCAGCCGATTTGCACCAGTTCCGGGTCTTCCTGTTCGCGTTCCGGCCAGCCGATGCAGAGATAGGCGACCAGGTGCCAGCTTTCGGGCACGTCGAGCGATTTGGTGAGCGCGGGCGCGTCGAGGATGGAGACCCAGCCGAGCCCGAGCCCGTGGGCGCGCAGGATCAGCCAGAATTGCATGATGGCCGTGACCACCGAATAACGGCGCATCTCGGGCATGGTGCCAGCGCCAAGGCCTTTGCCTTGGGTGGTTTCCTCATCGCAGAAAACCGCAAGCTGCACCGGGGCTTCGCGCATCCCGGAAAGCTTCAGCTTGGCATAGGTGGCGGCGTCCTCGCCGGAATATCCGGCGAGTGCCTCGGCATTGGCGGCCTGGAAATTTTCCAGAGCCGCTTCCCGCGCGCCCTCTGAGGCGACCGAGACCAGCCGCCAGGGCTGGGACAGGCCGACCGAGGGCGCGAGGGTGAAACTGTCCAGACAGCGGGCAAGAAGGGCGTCGTCCACCGGATCTGTGCGGAAATGGCGCACATCGCGCCGCCACCGCATCAGCCGCTCCAGATCGCTCTGGAATTCGGGCGTAAACCCTTCTTGCGCTGTCATAAACTCATTCCTCGGCTGCGGCTTCTTCGGCCGGAGCTTCTTCGGCGGGAGCAGCAGCAGCTTCGGCAGCGTCAGCGGCCTTGGCAGCTTTTTCTTCAGCGCGCTGTTGAGCGGCTTTGCCCGGGGTGCCTTTTTTCGGGTTGGCGCGGGATTTGGATTCCAGCACGCCAGCGGCTTCCAGCATACGGGCCACACGGTCGGTCGGGGTCGCGCCTTTGTCGAGCCAGGCTTTGATGGCGTCGAGGTCCATTTTCACCCGGTCTTCGCTGTCTTTCGGCAGCAGCGGGTTATAGGTGCCGAGTTTCTCGATGAAACGGCCATCGCGCGGCATGCGGCTGTCGGTGGCCACGATGCGGTAGAAGGGACGTTTTTTCGAGCCGCCGCGGGCGAGACGAATTTTCATAGCCATGGTAGTTTCTCCTATTTCCTAGCTATTGCTGGGGCTTACGCCCCATGTTCCTGGTGTTTCTTATGGTGGTGGATGACTTCCTGAATGATGAAGTTCAGGAAAGCCTTGGCAAATTCCGGGTCGAGATCGGCCTGTTTCGCCAGGTCTTCGAGCCGCTCGATCTGCTGCGCTTCGCGCGCCGGATCGGACGGGGGAAGGTCGTGTTCGGCTTTCAGCTTGCCCACTGCTTTGGTGTGCATGAAGCGTTCGCCGAGGGTGTAAATCAGAATGGCATCGAGCCGGTCAATCGAGGCGCGATGCTCTTTCAGCAGGGCGGCGGCGCGGGCGGTATCGTCACTCATGACAGCCTCCGATAGATGAGTTCGAGATGCAGTTCGCCTGCGGCAAAGCCTGCATATCGCGTGCATGGATTGTGAGGATGCGGGGCGCGGTCATTGCGGCTGCTCCCCGGCACCGGGATGGCGCCAGATATTCATCGCGCCAATCGCAGGGTGGTTGTAGACGCCGTCAATCGAGGCGCCGAGGCGCTGGGCCAGCGCTTCCGAGCGGGTGTTGCCCACCGCGATCAGCGAGGTCAGCGTGGTCCAGCCGAGGCTGTCATAGGCATAGGCACGGGCCACCAGCGCGGCCTCATGGGCGTAGCCCTTGCCCTCAGCGTAATTCATCAGGGTCCAGCCGATTTCACGCTCGGGATGACCCTCGGGATACCAGAGGCCGACCCGGCCGAGATAACGCCCGGTAGCCTTGTCTTCCAGCGCCCAAAACCCGTAGCCGCGCAGCGCCCAATGGCCGACCATGCCAGCCACCGCCCGCCAGACCTGCGCACGCGGCAGCGGCCCGCCCACATTGCGCGAGCGTTCGGAGGCAAAGAAGGTGGCTTCTTCCTCGAAATCCTCCTCGCGCATCGCGCGCAGGAACAGCCGCTCGGTTTCCAGCGTCGGCACGGTGAAGGTGGTCGGGGCGAGGCTCATGCGCGCAGCTCCTCTTGCGAGGGGTGGCGGTAGACCGTCAGCTGCGGATATTTCGGCCAGACCGGCGCATCGGCATCGGGGCGGGCGCCGACGGCTCGCGCAAGGGCAGCCGAGCGGGTGTTTTTCGGGTCGATATAGCTGACCAGCGTGCTGAGCCCGAGCGCATCATAGGCCCAGTCGCGCAGCGTGGTCACAGCTTCACGGGCGTAGCCATGGCCCTCATGCGCATCGTCATAGAGCGTATAGGCCAGTTCGGTTTCCGGGCGGGCGTTTGATTTGCGCAGCCCGACGCGGCCGATACCCTCGCCATTTGCGGACAGGGCGACGTGGAAATCG
>JARRIY010000234.1:0-3838 GCA_037379985.1 Maritimibacter sp. | reverse complement strand
ACGCCAGAATGATTGGATCAGCAGCCATGATCAGAGCGATACGGCCCGCACCTCGGTCACTTCCGGCAGGTAGTGTTTCAGCAGGTTTTCGATGCCCATTTTCAGGGTCAGCGTCGACGTGGGGCAGCCCGCACAGGCGCCTTGCTGGTGCAGATAGACCACGCCGCGATCAATGCCGTGGAAGGTGATGTCGCCGCCATCCTGCGCCACGGCGGGGCGCACGCGGGTATCGAGCAGATCGCGGATCTGGGTCACAATCGCTTCGTCTTCGGCCTCGTAGACGCCCGCCGAAGCTGTTTCGGCCCCTGCGATCACCGGATCGCCCGACTGGAAATGTTCCATGATTGCGCCAAGGATTGCAGCCTTGATATGATCCCAATCCACATCATCGCCCTTGGTGACGGTGACGAAATCCGAGCCGAAAAACACGCCGACAACGCCCGGCACGTCAAACACACGCTTGGCCAGCGGCGATTTCTGTGCAGCCGCTTCATTCGGGAAATCGGCAGAGCCAGCTTCCAGCACGGCCTGACCGGGCAGGAATTTCAGCGTTGCGGGGTTCGGTGTGGATTCGGTTTGGATGAACATTTGGCGCACCTTTTCTGTCAGGATTGATATGGGCCTGATGCGCTACGCTGTCAACCCGGCGGGGCCCCTGAGCCCCCCGCACGAGCCCCCTACGCGCAAAGGCTGGACAAGCGCCTGCGGCTTGGCCTAACTGCCCGAATGTCAGAGCATCTCAAAGGCCTTCTGATCACCCTTGCCGGTGTGATCTGCATTATCCCTGACTCGATCATGGCGCGCCTGATCGAAGCGGATCCGATGACGATTTCCTTCTGGCGGGCCAGCCTGACCGGCTCTGTCACCGGGCTGGGCGTGCTCATCTTCATGGGCACGGGGGCGTTTCGCAAGGTGATCGCGCTGGGGCCAAGGGCGTGGATTTTCGGGTTGGCAAACGGGGTATCCGGCCCGCTTTTCGTTTCTGCCGTCAATCACACCTCGGTGGCGAATGTGGTGATCATTGTCGCCGCCTTGCCGATTTTCACCGCGCTGATGGCCTGGGCGTCGCTGGGCGAGCGGATTTCCCGGCGGATGGGGGCCACGATTGCCGCCGTGGCAGTCGGGCTGGCGATTGTCGCTTATGGCTCGGGCGAGACCGAGGGCGCGCATTGGCAGGGCGACGCGCTGGCGCTGATGGCGGCGCTGACCTATGCGGTGGGCCTGACTCAGGCGCGGCATCTGCGCGCCAGCACCTTGCTGCCCGCGATCCCGCTGGGCCATCTGGCCACCGCGCTTGGTCTCATTGCCTTTGCCGCGCCGCTCTCCGTGCCTGCCACCAGCTACACCTATGTGCTGCTGCATGGCGGGGTGTTCATCGTTGGCTCCAGCGTGCTGATCTCGATGGGCCCGCGCTATCTGCCCCCCGCCGAAGTGGCGCTGCTGCTGCTTCTGGAAAGCGCTCTGGCGCCGTTCCTCGCCTGGGCCGTGCTGGACGAACCGCCGGGGATCTATACCGTGATGGGCGGCGCGATCATTCTGGGTGCGCTGCTGGTGTCCAACCTGATTGCGCTGAAGCGGCATAAGCGGGTCGGCCCTGACGAAATGCCCCCGGCGCTGCATTAAGGGTAAGACCTTTCAGAAAGGTCTTCCCAAGTGTTTTTTGAAAACACTTGGCGTCTATTGCCCGTCATCCCCTTCTTCGCCCAGCAAGCGGGCGGCGAGGGTGCGGGTCACGGGGCGGGCTTCGGCCAGGGCGGCGGCGTCGAGCCGGGCGACCATATCGCGGGCGGCGGCGAACGAGCGGTCGATGCGCGGGGTCAGATAGGTGATCAGATTGAGCGGTGCGTCGATCTGACGGTCAGCAAATTGTTTCACCAGCACGGCCGCCAGCAAGGCTTCATCCGGCGGCTCGATGGCCACAAGCTGGGTGCCGTCCATCCGGCTTTGCAGATCGGGCAGGCTGAGCCCCCAGCGCCCCGGCGCGGCGCTTGCGGTGATCAAAAGCGAGCCGCCTTCGGCCAGCACAAGATTATGCAGGTGAAAGGCGGCGGCCTCGGCCTCGGCATTGCCCGCCAGCGCATCGGCATCTTCCAGCGCTACAGACCCGCGCGCCAGCATGGGAATATCGGCCCCGGCCAGATCACGGGCCGCAATCACCTGCGCCCCGGCCATATCGGCCCAGACCTGCGCCAGATGGCTTTTGCCCGCGCCGGACGGGCCGGTCAGCACCAGCTTGCGCCCGGGCCAGCCCTGCCAGCCCTCGATCATCGCCATGGCGGCGCTGTTCGAGGTGGAGACGAAAAAATCCCCGCGCCCCCTGGCTTCGCGATGGGGGAGGTCAAAGGCGAGTTGTTGGGCCATGATCAGGCGCCTTCCCCGCTCTCGGGACTGTCGGCGATTGGGGCGAGGCCTTTGTAAAGCCGCCCTTGTTTGTAGCGCTCGATCAGGAAACGCACGATCACCCCGAGGGCAGCGGAAACCGGCACTGCGACCAGCATCCCGACAAAGCCGAAGATCGAGCCAAAGGCGGAAAGGGCAAAGATCAGCCAGACCGGGTGCAGGCCGACAGCGGTGCCCACCAGCTTCGGCGACAGGATGTTGCCTTCCAGGAACTGGCCGATGGCGAAAACCGCGATCACCCCGCCGATAGACCACCAATCGCCCCAGAACTGGAACAGCGCCAGCCCGATCGCCAGCGCCCCGCCAACCAGCGCGCCGACATAGGGGATAAAGCTGATCAGCCCGGCGACAAAGCCAATGACCAGCCCGAATTGCAGCCCGATCAGCCCCAGCCCGACCGCGTAATAGGTGCCCAGAACCAGCCCGACCGTGACTTGCCCGCGAATGAAGCTGGCCAGCGTCCGGTCGATGGAGCTGGCAAGCTCGCGGATCACCGGGGCATGATCGCGCGGCAGCAGATCGTCGATCACGGCGACCATGCGATCCCAGTCCAGCAGCAGGTAGAAGGCCACGACCGGCACCACGACGATCAGCAGCACCACATTGAGCACGCCCATGGCCGAGCTCAGCACCGTGTTGACCAGCTCGCCGCCGCGCTGCTGGATGGTTTCACCCAGCGAATTCAGCGATTGATGCAGGATGGAATCGGGTTCCACCAGCGAGGGGAATTGTTTGGTCAGAAAGGCCTGGAAATCCCCGGCGAGCTTCGGCGCGATATCGAACAGCGAGACCGACTGATTGATCAGCGTCGGCACCACCCAGAGCATGGCCAGCACAAAGAGCAGCAGGGCGATGGCGGTGATCACGACGGTTGCGAGCACTCGGCTCAGCCCCATCGCTTCCAGACGGTCGGCAACGGGGTCGAGGAAATAGGCCACCGCGCCGCCGATCAGGAAGGGCATCATGATATTGCCCATATACCAGAGCGCGATGAAGAACACCGCCGCCGCGATGCCCCAGTATTTCGCCTGTGTGCTGACCGGCAAAGACATATCCGCCCCCGTTTTGCTTTCCCCACATATCGCTGTTTTGCCGGGGGCTTTCAAGCAAGCTGAGGGGGAGGGCTTGTCCGGCGCGTGCTGCGCTATTCGGGCGGGGGAAGGTGTGAGAGGGCCAGCCCTCTCACACTCTCCCGAGGTATTTATCGACCAAAGACGAAACAGGAGGCAGGGAGGAAACATCACACTGAAAAAATTGCATTGCCGCAAACCCGTCAGGGCTTTTGCGCTTTGTCGGGCGGGCTGCTAGCTCTTGGTCAGAGCACGAACAGGAGAGCCCCGAATGCGCCGCTGGAACGCCGATACATCCAATCCCGGTCCCAACCTGCCCAAGGCGCTGCCTGCGCCAACGGGGCTTGGCGATGGCGTCTGGCTGAAAG
>JARRIY010000233.1:0-3845 GCA_037379985.1 Maritimibacter sp. | reverse complement strand
AGCCCGGCGGCGACGATCTTGCGGGTGCCGAAGCGGGCAATCAGATGGCCGGTGAAAAAGCTCGGGACAAACATCGCCAGCACGTGTGCCGAGACGATGTCAAAGGCGCGATCCTGATCGAAGCCGCAGCCGACCACCGCAAGCGGGGTCGAGGTCATGACCAGATTCATCAGCGCGTATGAGACCATGGCGATGATGATGGCGACCAGAATGGTCGGGGTTTTCAGCATCTCCCAGGTGGTGCGGCCCCGGATCGTGCCATCTTCACTGGTATGAGCTTCCGGGCGCGGGATGCGGATCGCCGTGAATAGGATCGCCCCGACGAGGTTCAGCACCACCACCGCAAGATAGGCCCCAAGAAACGATACCGGCAGGGCTTGCGCGGTGACCTTCAAAAGCTGCGGCCCGACGATGGCGGCGGCAAGCCCGCCCGCCATCACATAGGAAATCGCTTTCGGGCGGAAGGCATCCGAAGCGGTATCGGCAGCAGCAAAGCGGAAGAACCCCTGCGCCGATTGGTAAAACCCGGTGAAGAAGGCGCCGACCAGGAAGAGGTAGAAACTCGATTGTGTCAGCGCATAGGCGCTGATCATCGCCCCCGCCGTGCCCCCGGCGCTGCCCAGCCAGAACCCGGCGCGACGGCCATAGCGCTGCATGAACCAGCTCATCGGGTTGGCCATGAGGGTATTGGCGAGCACGACAAGCGAGATCGGCAATGTTGCGAAGAGCGGGTTCGGCGCCAGCGATTGCCCGGCCAAGCCACCTATTGCAAAGATCATCGGCATCTGCGCGCCGACAATCGCCTGGGCGAGCACCAGAACGGCAACATTACGGCGGGCGAGACGGTCGTCAGAGATAATATTCGCGGTCATGAATGAATGCCTATCTGCGCCGGGACGGGAAGCCAAGACTTATTCGCCGGAGCTATCCCACTGGTCAATAAGGTGAATGAAGGATCCCGCCACATGGCCCGCGATCAGCCCGGCGGGGGGCAGGGCGTTGCTTTCGGCATCAGATACAGTGAAGAGCGGTGTGCCCTCGGCTTTCAGCGTGGTCGCGTAGTGAAACTCATGCGCGCGCCAGTTCCCGGGGAAGGGTCCGACCTCGGCAGTCGCGTGGCGGTAGCCCAGATGCAGCTTGCGCGTGGCAAAGCTGGTTTCCAGCGCCAGAAGCCCCAGCATGTCGTGCTTTGTGCCGCCCGCATCGGTGATCGCCTCGCCCAGCACCATATAGCCGCCGCAGTCGCCATAGATCGGGCAGGTGGCGGCGCGCATCCCGGCTTTGAAGTTTTGGGCAGCGGCCAGTTGTTCGCCATAAAGCTCGGGATAGCCGCCGGGCAGGAAGATGAAATCAGCGCTCGTATCTGGGGCTTCATCGGCCAGCGGGGAGAAGGGCAGAATTTCTGCCCCCTGTGCACGCCAGTCGTCAAGGATATGCGGATAGGCAAAGGCAAAGGCCTTGTCGCTCGCCACCGCAATGCGCTGGCCGGGCGGGGACAGGCGCGGGGCGTCAGGCGCGTCGGGCAGGGGCTGGGCCAGCGCGGTCAGCGCGTCCAGATCGACTGAGGCGTCAATGGCATCGGCCACATGATCGAGCCAGCCTTCCAGCCCCTCGCGCTCGCCCGCCTGCACAAGGCCAAGATGGCGCGACGGATGTTCCAGCCCGCTTTGACGGTAGAGCGCACCCAGCACCGGCAGGCCAAGCGGGGCGAGGGCGGCGCGTAGCATCGCCTCATGGCGGGGGCTGCCAACCTTGTTGAGGATCACCCCCGCGATGCGCACATCCGAATCATGTGCGGCAAAGCCTGCCACCAACGGCGCCACGCTCTGCGCCATATGTGAGACATCGACGACCAGCACCACGGGCAGGGCGAGCATGCGGGCCAGATCGGCCACCGCGCCTTTGCCTGCAGGCGGCGCGCCGTCAAACAGCCCCATCGCGCCTTCGATCAGCAAAAGATCATCGCCCCCTGCCAGCGCGCGGATACGCTCGGGCCCCATCGCCCAGGCATCGAGATTGTAGCAGGCGCGCCCGCAGGCGGCTTCGTGAAAGCGCGGGTCGATATAGTCGGGGCCGGATTTGGCTCCGCGCAGGGTCACGCCCTTGCGCGCCAAGGCCCTCAGAATGCCGAGGGTCAGCGTGGTCTTGCCGCTGCCCGAACCGGGCGCGGCGAGGATCAGGCCCCGACCTGTCATGCCTCTTCCGCCGGGCGTCCGCGCCCCAGCGGATCGGTGTTGCGCGGGGGAATGCCAGCCGCCATCGCTTGCCAGTCGAGCGCCTGGCGCATTTTCACGGCCTGACCCACGCAGATGATTGCGGGCGGCTCCAGCGCGGCGGCGGCGATATCGGCCTCGCAGCGCTCCAGCGTGGTTTCCAGCACATGTTGATCGGGGGTCGTGGCCTGTGTGACCACGGCGACAGGCTCGTCGCCCGCCCGCCCGGCCGCCATCAGCTCGGCCGCAATTTCACCGATATGCTTCATGCCCATATAGATCACGATGACCTGCGATCCGCGCGCGATCGACGCCCAGTCATGCGCCGGAGCGCTGCCGGTGGCGTCGTGGCCGGTGACGAAGGTCAGTGATTGGTTCACGTCGCGGTGGGTGGCCGGAATGCCCGCATAGGCCAAGCCGCCGATCCCGGCAGAAATGCCCGGAATGATGCGGATCGGCACGCCGTTTTGCACCAGCGTCTGGCCTTCTTCGCCACCGCGGCCAAAGATGAACGGATCGCCCCCCTTCAGCCGCAACACGCGCTTGCCCGCTTTCGCCAGATCAACAAGTTGCAGCGAAATATCGCGCTGCTTGGCCGAAGGTTTGCCGCCGCGCTTGCCCGCGTAGATATGCTCAGCATCAGGCCGCGCCCAATCGAGAATGCGCTGATCGACCAGCGCGTCGAAGACGATGGCATCGGCCTGCCGTAGCGCATTCAGCGCGTGCAGGGTCAACAGCCCCGGATCACCCGGGCCGGCGCCGCAAAGCCAGACCCAGCCGGGCATGAGTTCGGGCCAGTCGCCCTTGGGAAGAAGAGATTCGCTCATGCCGCTCTTATGCCGCGCAGGGTGGGCTTGGGGAAGGTCCAGAAACAGCCTTCGGTCGCCCAACAGCGACAGGGTGTTGCACATCAGTAATGCCGGGCTTGTTGACGCCGCGCGCAGCTCTATTATTGCGCCAATGGATACTCCGAAATCAGAGCTGCGCCGGGGCTGGACCACGGGCGCTTGTGCCACCGCTGCTGTGAAGGCGGCGTTGATGCGTCTATGGGGCGGTGTCTTTCCCGATGAGGTTGGCATCACCCTGCCACGTGGCGAACAGCCGGTTTTCGCGCTGACCGAAACCACCGAAGGCGAGGGTTGGGCTGAGGCGGGGATCGTCAAGGATGCGGGCGACGACCCGGATGTGACCCACGGCGCGCTGATCCGAGCGCGGGTACGTGAGGCGGGCGAGGGCGTGAGCTTTTGTGCGGGCGAGGGCGTGGGGATGGTCACCAAACCCGGACTGCCGATCCCACCCGGAGAGCCTGCGATCAACCCGAAACCGCGCGAGATGATGCAAGGCGTGGTGGAGGATCTTGCCGCGCAATATGGCCGCGCGCCGAATGTCGAGATCACCATCTCGATCCCCGGCGGCGAGGTGCTGGCGGCGCGCACATGGAACCCGCGTTTGGGCATCAAGGGCGGCCTTTCGGTGCTCGGCACCACCGGCATCGTGCGGCCGTTTTCCTGCTCGGCATGGATCGCCTCGATTCAGCGCGGGGTGGATGTGGCGCGCGCCTCGGGCCTGACCCATGTCGCGGGCTGTACCGGCGCGACCAGCGAAAAGGTCGTGCAGGCGCTTTACGATCTG
>JARRIY010000232.1:0-6940 GCA_037379985.1 Maritimibacter sp. | reverse complement strand
GCACGGGCTTGCAGCCCGCGCCAAGGGGATAGCTATCAGCGAGGTGATAGGTGCGCCAGAAGGCGCACCCTGCCCGCCTACCCCCGCCGCACTTGCCGTCCGATTAGGGCGACCAGCACAAACACCCCGGCAGCCACAGCGACGATGCTCGGGCCTGTGGGGTATCGAATTCATAGGAGGTGGCCAGCCCGGCCAGCGCCGATCCCGCGCCGATAGCCACGGCCCCCAGCGCCATCCCCTCGGGCGTGCGCGCCAGCCCGCGGGCGGCGGAGGCTGGGATAATCAGCATCGCCGCGATCAGCAGCGCGCCGACCACCTTCAGCGCCACCGCCACCACCACCGCCAGCGCGAGTGTCAGCACCAGCCCTTCGCGGTCAGCATTCACGCCCGAAGCCGCCGCCAGCTCGCGGCTGAGCGTGGCGGTGATCAGCCGCGACCAGCGCCAGGTCAGCAGCACCGCCACCAGCAGGGCGCCGCCCCAGATCACCGCGAGATCGGTTTTCGTCACCGCCAGAATATCGCCAAACAGAAAGGCCGAGAGGTCGACCCGCACGCCGGGCACGAAGGAGATCGCCACCAGCCCCAGCGCCAGCGCCGAATGGCTAAGCACCCCGAGGGTGGAATCCATCGCGTGGCCCTTGGCCGAGAGCCAGCTGACCGCCAGCGCCATCACCAGCGCCACAATCAGCGTGCCGAGCGTGACCGGGGCCGAGAAAATCAGCGCCAGCGCCACGCCCAGAACCGAGGCATGAGCTGTGGCATCGCCGAAATAAGCCATCCGCCGCCAAACCACGAAACTGCCGAGCGGCCCGGCGGCCACGGCCAAGCCTACCCCCGCCAGCGCCGCACGCACCAGAAAATCGTCAAACATGCGCGTCTCCATGGCTGTGCTGGTGGTCGTGGTGATCCGGCCCGTGATCATGGTCGTGATCATGGTCGTGCTGATAAAGCGCCAGCGCCCCATGTGTGCCGTGGCCGAACAGGGCGCGATATTCCGGCGCGGCGCTGACCACTTTCGGGGTGCCGTGACAGCAGACGTGATGATTGAGGCAGATCACCCGATCCGAGGCGCTCATCACCACATGCAGATCATGGCTGACCATGAACACGCCCAGCCCCATCTCGCGCCGCACCTGTTCCAACAGCTCGTAAAACGCCGCTTCACCGGGCTGATCCAGCCCCTGCGTAGGCTCGTCGAGCACCAGCAGTTGCGGGTTCGACAGCAGCGCGCGGGCCAGAAGCACGCGTTGAAACTGCCCGCCCGACAGCGCCCCCATCTGCCGGTTTTCCAGCCCGGCAATGCCAGTGCGGGCGATCACCTCGGTAAGCTGTTTCGCGGGCGGGCGCTTTGGCAGAGACAGAAACCGCGATACGGTCAGGGGCAGGCTCGCGTCGATATGCAGTTTTTGCGGCACATAGCCCAGACGCAGCCCCGGCGCGCGGGTGATCCGGCCGCTATCGGGCCGAAGCGCGCCCAGAAGCACCTTCACCAGTGTCGATTTGCCCGAGCCGTTCGGCCCGACAAGGGTGACGATCTCGCCCGGATCGACCGACATGCTCACCCCGTCCAGCACCGGCGCGCCGCCATGGCTGACACAAATGCCTTCGGCTGAAATCAAACTCATGCGCGCGCCTCCCGGCAAGAGGGGCAAGTTCCCAGCGCTTCGACATTGGCGCGTTCGATGGCAAAGCCCAGCTCGCTCGCCGCCAGATCCAGCGCCCCGCGCACCCGCTGACCGGGGGCCTCGGCCACGGCATTGCAGCCCTCGCAGATCAGAAAGATCGGGGCATGGGCATCGGCAGGATGGGTGCAGGCGGTAAAGGCGTTCAGCCGCCGGATACGATGGGCAAGCCCCTGATCCACAAGGAAATCCAGCGCGCGATAGGCGACCGGTGGCTGATGACCAAAGCCGTCTGCCGCAAGCCGTTCCAGCACATCATAGGCCCCCATCGCGCGATGCGCTTCCAGCAATATCTCCAGCGCGCGGCGGCGCACCGGGGTCAGCCGCACCCCGGCTTCCGCACAAATCGCCTCGGCCTGCTGCAAGGCTTCCCCGGTGCAATTTGCATGATCATGCGGGGTGAACGCACATCCCGGATCTTGTTGTGCCATCGCTCTTGCCTTTCGGGTTTTGTTATATTATCACATTACGTGACAATATAACATTACATCCAACAACGCCAAGGTGCCCCATGTTTCGTCTCGCTGCAATGCTTTCCCTCACGGCTATCCCGGCTTTCGCCGCCCCGCCGAAGGTTGTCGCCGATATCGCCCCCGTTCACGCGCTGGTCGCGCAGGTGATGGAGGGCGTCGCGGTGCCGGATCTGCTGTTGAACCAGGGCTCCAGCCCACACCATGTGACCCTGCGCCCGAGTCAGGCAAAAATGCTTTCGGGGGCTGATTTGGTGATCTGGGTCGGGCCGGAGCTGAGCCCCTGGCTGGGGGATGCATTGGAAGCGCTGAGCGCGGCGCAACATATTGAACTTGTTGATAATCCCGCCACGAAACTGCGGCAGTTCAGCGAAGCTGAGATGGCGGCAGAGGATGAAGATGAGCATGAGGATCATGGTGAGGATGAGCATCATCACGATCATGATGGTGTGGATCCGCATGTTTGGCTGTCGCCCGACAATGCCGCCGCCTGGCTGCCGGTGATTGCCGATCAGCTCGCCGCGCTCGATCCGGAAAACGCCGATACCTATCGCGCCAACGCCGCCACTGCAGCGGAAGGGATCGCCTCGCTGAAAGCCGATATCAGCGCCAAGCTCGGTGCCTATCAGGGGGCCGAGATTGTGACCTTCCACGATGCCTTTGGCTATTTCGCCCGGGATTTCGGGCTGGTGATCGCTGGATCAGTGCGCCCGGGCGATGCTTCCGCGCCATCGGCCGCGGCGGTGGATGCGCTGCAAACCATTGTATCGGAACACAATATCGGCTGCGCCTTCACCGAGCCGGGGTTTGATCCGGCGCTGCTGAATGCCATCGCCAGCGATGCGGGCATTCGCATCGGCGTGCTCGACCCCACCGGCGCAGAGCAAGCACAAGGCGCAGGCAATTACGCCGCCACCTGAGCTTTCACGGCAAGGATGCTTTTGATCTCCGCCCCCAGCCAGTATTCAGCACAACGCCCACCCAGGGTCGTGCGTCTCCCGTTACTTTGAGCGGATCAGGCGCGGCAACAGGGCCTACCCCGCCTCAGGCTCTCCCCAACCACCGCCACCGGGGGTGCGCATTTCGAAGAGACCGCCAGCGGGCAGAACAATTTCGGCGTTGCCGCCAAGCACTTCGCGCCGCCATCCGGGTATTCCACGATGTTTTCACCCAGCCCGCCGGGATCACCGCCATCCACGCCGAAGGGCGGCACGATGCGCGAGCCTGACAGCACCGTCACCGTGACCGGCGCGAGGAACCTCAGCCGCCGCACCGCGCCATCTCCCCCATGCCAGCGCCCTACCCCGCCGGAACCGTGACGGATGGAAAATTCCTCCAGCCGTACCGGGAAGCGTTTCTCCAGCACTTCCGGATCGGTCATCCTTGTGTTGGTCATATGGCTCTGCACCGCGTCGCAGCCATCAAAGCCCGGCCCCGCCCCGGTGCCGCCTGCGATAGTTTCGTAGTTCTGAAAATCGTCATTGCCCCAGATGAAATTATTCATCGTGCCCTGACTGGCCGCCATCGCCCCGAGCGCGCCCATCAGCGCGTTACACGCCGCTTGGCTCACCTCGGTATTGCCCGCAATCACCGCTGCCGGGGCGCGCGGATTTAGCATCGAGCCTTCCGGCACGATGATATCCAGCGGCGTCAGGCAGCCTTCGTTGAGCGGGATGTCCGCCCCCACCAATGTTCGAAAAGTATAAAGAACTACGGCTCTGGAGATCGCCAGAGGCGCATTGTAGTTGCTTTTCTGCTGTTTGCTGGTGCCGGTGAAATCGACCATTGCGCGCCGGTTTTCGCGATCCACGCGTACCGAAACGTGAATTTCAGCGCCATTGTCGAGCGGATAGGTATAGCTGCCATCCTGCAGCCTGTCGATCACCCGGCGCACGCTTTCTTCGGCATTCTTCTGCACATGCCCCATATAGGCGCGCACCACGTCGAGCCCGTAATGGCTGCAAATTTTCAACAGCTCTCGCCGCCCGGTTTCATTGGCCGCCACCTGCGCCTTGAGATCGGCGATGTTCTGATCCGGCGCGCGGGCCGGATAGGCGCCGGAGGCCAGAACCGCGCGCGCGTCATCCTCCAAAAACCGCCCGCCATCGACCAACTGCACATTGTCGATCAGCACCCCTTCTTCTTCGATCCGGGTCGAATCCGGTGGGCCTGATCCGGGCGTGCGCCCGCCAATATCGGCATGGTGCCCGCGAGAGCCGAGCCAGAAGGCCACCTCATCGCCATGGAAAACCGGCGTGACCACGGTAACATCGGGCAGATGAGTGCCGCCATTGAACGGCGAGTTCAGCATATAGGCATCGCCCGGCTTTGCCCGCCCGGCAAGCTCGCGCATCACCGTGCGGATGCTGTCGCTCATCGAGCCCAGATGCACCGGCACATGCGGGGCATTGGCCACCAGATCGCCCGCCGTATCAAAAATTGCGCAAGAAAAATCAAAGCGTTCCTTGATATTGACGCTCCACGAGGTGTTGGCCAGCGTGGCACCCATCTGATCGGCAATCGACATGAAAAGGTTGTTGAAGACCTCCAGCAGCACTGGGTCCGCTGCCGTGCCTGCGGCCGGGGCTCGCCTCTGCTGCTCGCGCCGCTCAAGGATCAGATTGCCCAGATCATCGACCCGCGCGCTCCAACCCGGCTCGATCACATTGGTGCCGGTCGGCTCGGTGATGATCGCGGGGCCGGTGATGCTGCGGCCCGGCCCGAGGGTTTCGCGCGCATGTAGCGGCACATCCTGCCAGTGATCGAAATAGGCGCGCACATGGGCCGGGGCATCATCTGCACCCGTCGGCGCGCGGGCGGCCAGATCGGCCCCGGTTTCGCCAATCGCCTCAACTGCCAGCATTTCATAAAGAATAGCCCGCTCCGGCGAGATGAAGCCAAAGCGCGCCTGATGCGCCGCTTCGAAATCCGCGCGCATCTGATCGATAGGGCCAAAATCCACGTCCAGCGGCTGGTGCGAGCCCTGATAGCGCAGGAAAGCCCGGCGTTCGCTGCGCACCGCACTCACGCCCTGCGCGCGCACTTCGTCCTCGGCCTCATCCGCCAGCTCCTGCAAGCGCGCCTCCGCCCCGGCTGCCTCCAGCGGCGCGTCAAACTGCGCTTCCCGCAGGGCGCGAATATCGGCCAGCCCCATGCCAAAGGCCGAAAGCACCCCGGCATAGGGGTGTAGAAACACCCGGCGCATCCCCAGCGCATCGGCGACCATACAGGCATGTTGTCCGCCCGCACCGCCAAAGCAGGTCAGGGTGTATTCAGTCACGTCATGGCCGCGCTCGACGCTGATTTTCTTGATCGCCGCTGCCATGTTATCGACCGCAACCCGCAGGAAACCGCGCGCAATCTCTTCCGGGCTTTGCGCCTGCCCGGTAGCCGCTTCGATCTCGCCCGCCAGTGCGGCAAAGCCCGCGCGCACCGTGTCCGCATCCAGCGGCTGATCCGCGCCGGGGCCAAACACAGCGGGGAAATGCGCCGGGTTCAGCCGCCCCAACATCACGTTGCAATCGGTCACGGTCAGCGGCCCGCCGCGCCGGTAACAGGCCGGGCCGGGATCAGCACCCGCGCTTTCCGGCCCCACCTGAGTGCGCCCGTCGCGGAAGGACAGGATTGAGCCGCCGCCCGCCGCCACGGTGTGAATATCCATCATCGGCGCGCGCATCCTGACGCCCGCGACCTCGGTTTCGAACGAGCGCTCATAGGCCCCGGCATAATGGCTGACATCGGTCGAGGTGCCGCCCATGTCAAAGCCGATCAGCCGGTCAAACCCAGCCGCCTCAGCCGTGCGCACCATGCCGACAATGCCCCCCGCCGGGCCGGACAGGATCGCATCCTTGCCCTGAAAGCGGTGCGCATCGGTCAGCCCGCCACTCGATTGCATGAAATAGAGCCCTTTGGTGGCCCGGCCAAGATCAAGCGCCGCCTCGACCCGTGCCACATAGCGGCGCAGGATCGGGGAAAGATAGGCATCGACCACCGTGGTATCGCCCCGCCCCACCAGCTTGGCGAGGCGCGAAACCTCGTGGCTGGTCGATATCTGGCTGAACCCGGCATCGCGGGCGAGCTCGGCGGCGCGAATCTCATGCGCGGGGTTCACATGGCCATGCAGAAAGGCAATCGCCACAGCCTCGATCCCCTGCGCGCGCGCCTGCTTCAGCGCGGCGGCCAATGCGGACTCGTCGAGCGGGGTCAGGATCTCGCCCGCCGCATCCAGCCGTTCATCGGCCTCAATCACCTGTTCATGCAGCAAGGACGGGCGTTTGATCGCCAGATCGAACAGCCGGGGGCGGGTCTGATAACCGATACGGGGCAGATCGGCGAAGCCTTTGGTGATCACCAGCAGCGTGCGTTCGCCCTTGCGTTCCAGAAGCGCATTGGTGGCCACCGTCGTGCCCATCTTGACGGCGCGGATCGTGGCTTCGGGGATGCTTTCCCCGTCAGTCAGGCCAAGGCTGCGGCGAATGCCTTCCACCGCTGCATCCTCATATTGATCTGGGTTTTCTGAAAGCAGTTTCAGCGTATCGAGCTGCCCATCCGGCGCGCGGGCCACGACATCGGTAAAGGTGCCGCCCCGGTCGATCCAGAATTCCCAAGCTGTATCAGGCCCCTGCGCCATACTCGCCCACTCCCCTGTCGTGAAACCTGTCTGGAAAACAGATCTGCGGATTTTCTGCTTCCTCTGCGTCTGCCAGGGCGCGGGCAATGTCAATTGCTCAAAACAAACCCGCCCCGCGCGGTGATGCGCGGGGCAGCTTATTGTTTCAGGTCCGGGGG
>JARRIY010000231.1:0-7643 GCA_037379985.1 Maritimibacter sp. | reverse complement strand
AGTTTCTCCACATCAAACGTGCCAAAATGTTCGAATAGTGAAACTATTCAGAGCGCCCGCCAACCGATATCCGAGCGGCAGAACCCTTCGGGCCAGTCGATTTTGGCGATCATCTCATAGGCGGCATCCCGGGCGTCCTGCAGGCTGTCGCCGCGCGCGGTCACGGTCAGCACCCGGCCGCCCGTGGCGATGATATGGCCTTCTTTTTCGCCGGTGCCTTGGCTGGTGCCCGCATGAAACACCATATGTTTGGAATCTTCCGGCAGCGCGTCCAGCCCGGAAATCACCGAGCCTTTTTCATAGGCACCGGGATAGCCCTTGGCGGCCAGCACCACGGTCATCGCGTGATCGTCGGCCCAGTTTACCTGCGCCTTGTCCAGCCGCCCTTCGGCAGCGGCCAGCATCAGATCCAGCGCCTGCGCGCCCAGCCGCATCATCAGCACCTGACATTCCGGATCGCCCCAGCGGGCATTATATTCCACCAGACGCGGCTGGCCCGCATCGATCATCAGCCCGACATAGAGCACGCCCTGATAGGGCATCCCGCGCTCGGCCATCACCCGCATCGAGGGGCGCACGATCTCGGCCATGGTTTTTTCCACCAGCGCATCGCTCAGCACAGGGGCGGGGGAATAGGCGCCCATGCCGCCGGTATTCGGCCCCTGATCACCGTCGCCCACACGTTTGTGATCCTGCGCAGTGCCAACTGGCAGCACGTTTTCGCCATCGCAGAGCACAAACAGGCTGGCCTCTTCGCCCTGCATGAATTCTTCGATCACCACTTCGGCCCCGGCCGCGCCGAACTCGCCGCCGAACATATCGTCAATCGCCGCCAGCGCCTCGGCCTCGTCCATCGCCACGATCACGCCTTTGCCTGCCGCCAACCCATCGGCCTTGACCACAATCGGCGCGCCCTGCTGGTGGATATAGGCTTTCGCCGCCTCCGCCTCGGTAAAGCGCGCATAAGCAGCGGTCGGAGCCTCAGCCGCGTCGCAAAGCTCTTTGGTGAAAGCTTTCGAGGCCTCCAGCTGCGCCGCCGCCTGCGAGGGGCCGAAACACAGGATCCCCGCCTCGCGCAGCCGGTCGGCGACGCCAGCGGCCAGCGGCGCTTCCGGGCCGATGATGACGAAATCAATCGCGTTTTCCCCGGCGAAGCCCACCACCGCGCTGCCATCATTGATGTCGAGCGTCGCGCATTCCGCCAGCGCCGCGATCCCGGCATTGCCCGGCGCCACGATCAGCCGGTCGCATTTCGGGTTCTGGCTGACCGCCCAGGCCAGCGCATGTTCGCGCCCGCCGCCGCCGAGGATCAGGATATTCATGGGGCTTCCTCCGGTGATGGATTTTGCGCAGGGTCTAGGCGGTGCGGGGCGGCGAGGCAAGAGGTGAGGTGGGCGCACGACCAGCATATAGCTGTGGTTATATGGGCAAAGGGGCGGCGCTGCGATTGGATGCAGGCGCCTAGGCAAATCCTTCAGAAGGATTTGCGGAAGGCTTTTCTGAAAAGCCTTCCCTCGCGCCGCGGGCCTCCGCGCCCGATGATTTCCCTTGCCCCCGCAATCGGCTCTGGCCCCCCGGCCACGCGCCGGGTAATCTTGCCCGCATGAGCTTGTTTGAAGATCCCGACACCCCGCAAAACACCTCGAACGCTACAAACGCCCCGGAATTCACCGTCTCGGAGCTTTCCGGCGCGGTGAAACGCATGGTGGAGGGCGAGTTTGGCCATGTGCGCGTGCGGGCTGAGCTGGGCCGCGTCAGCCGTCCGCGCTCGGGCCATGTCTATCTGGACCTCAAGGATGATCGTTCGGTGCTGGCCGGGGTGATCTGGAAAGGCGTCGCCTCACGGCTTGCCACCCAGCCCGAAGAGGGGATGGAGGTGATCGCCACCGGGCGGCTGACCACTTTCCCGGGCCAGTCGAAATACCAGATGGTGGTGGAAGACATCGCTCCGGCGGGCATGGGCGCGCTGATGGCGATGCTGGAAAAGCGCAAGGCGATGCTGGCGGGCGAGGGGCTGTTTGCCCCGGAGCGCAAGCGTCCGATCCCGTTTCTGCCCGAGGTGATCGGCGTGGTTACATCGCCCTCGGGCGCGGTCATTCGCGATATTCTGCACCGGCTGCGCGACCGTTTCCCGCGCAAAGTTCTGATCTGGCCTGCCGCCGTGCAGGGCGAGCGCTGCGCGCCCGAGATCGTGCGCGGTATCGAAGGGTTCAATGCGATGGAGCCCGGCGGCGTGCTGCCCCGGCCTGACCTGATCATCGTCGCCCGCGGTGGCGGCTCGCTGGAAGACCTTTGGGGCTTCAATGACGAAGCCGTGGTGCGGGCGGCGGCGGCCTCGGATATTCCGCTGATCTCGGCGGTGGGGCACGAAACCGATACGACGCTGATTGATTTCGCCTCAGACCAGCGCGCGCCCACGCCCACGGCGGCGGCAGAGCTGGCGGTGCCGGTGCGGCGTGAGCTCATGGCCTGGGCGGCAGAGCAAGAGGCGCGGCTGACCCAGGCGCTTACCCAGGGGATCACCCGGCGCGGGCAGCGGCTTGCGGATCTGTCACGCGCCCTGCCGCGTCCGCAAATGCTGCTGGAAGGTCCGAGCCAGCGGCTGGATCGCGCCTCTGACCGTTTGCCCGCAGCGCTGACCACGCTGACCCGCAATGGCCATCTGCGCCTCAGCCGCGCTTCGGCCGGGCTGCGCCCCGGGGTGCTGGTCTCGCGGATCGAGAGGCGAGCGGATCGGCTCCGCAAGGCGCAGGATTTGCAGGCGCTCACCGCCCGGTTTGAACGTGCGGCGGGGGCACAGATCCGAAACTGGCGCGATCATCTGGCGGCGCTGGATCGCACCCGGCAGACGCTGGGCTATACCGAGACCCTGAAGCGCGGCTATGCGGTGGTGCGCGGCGATGGGGCCGTGGTCACAACCCGCGCGGCAGCAGAGCAGGCCTCGGCGCTGGAAGTGGAATTCTCCGATGGCAAACTGACGCTCGGCTCAGGCTCTACGCCGCCGCCAGCCACTCCGGCTAGCACGAAACCGGCCCCGAAAAAGGCCCCGAGTAAGGCCAAGCCAAAACCTTCAGAACCGGATCAGGGATCACTGTTCTAGAGCGGCAACAGGGTTCGCGAAGTCGGGAAAAGGCGTTTTTCACGTCGACGCGGCTGCGAGAAACGGGCGACGGGCGGGGCATGTGGGCCAGGCCTTGCCCTAGTTGGCGCGCGGAGTTCAGTGGCAGTTCCCGTAGGGTGCGCATTCATGCGCACCACTCACGCGGCTCCGGCTTGGGAATGGGGTGCAAATGTCGGGCACGCGGTGCGCCTGAAGGCGCACCCTACGGACTGACCTATTCTTCTTTCTCTTCCTCGCTCACCGCGCAGCGTTTCAGCAGCCCCTATTGCGACGTGAAGACTGCGGACGATCTCCTGTCTCGCCATTATGCGATCACATCCAGTGGGGCGGGCGGCGACATATAGAGCATATCCAGTCCGCCTTTCCCGTCATTGTAATAGGATGGCAGCTTGGCCGCTTCCTGTTCCGCCAATGCGACCCGTTCGGCTGCCGCGATCATGCTCGCTCGCCGGGCCTCGTCCAGATCGAGGTTGGTCACCTCACCATTGCTATCAGCGGCGGCAGTCTTTTGCAGACGCTCTCGCAATGCTGCAATCTGTTCCGATTCATTCTCATCGGGAAGCGTTCGCGGAATGCCCGGCGCCATGATGCCAATCGTCGCTGCGTTCTGATTATCGGCAATCCGAACCGTGCCACCTTCATGGCGGATGACCATGTCATTGCCGTCGATCTCGGCGGTATAATCACCAAAATCAATCTGGATCATCAGTTCGGCCCCGTGCCCGACCTGCACCAGATCATTGCCCGAGCCTTCGCCGACACGCAGCCCCACCGTGCCGCTGCCGATGGAAATCACATCATTGCCGCTACCGCCATCTATCGAGATGATTTCCTGCACATTCACCGATATCACATCATCCCCGGCGCCGGCCTGAATATCGGAAATGTAGGTTTTCGCCGCGCGCATCCGGTCATGTACGGTGTCCGGGCGGGTATAGAGCGGATCGGTATCGCTTGCGCCTGCCGGGCCAGCAAAGAAGCCAAGATCATGTATGGCAGACCTACCGATGCCAGCATCCACCGTGATCGTGTCATCCCCCGCCTCGCCATAAACGCCGGAAATTATGCCACCCGAAAGGGAAATCGCATCTCTTCCGTCGCCGGCATAAACGCTGTTGATCAGATCGGCCTGTATCGCGATGGCGTCATTGCCGCCGCCGGTATGGATGCTGTCTGCGCGCCGTGCGTTGATGGCGACGGCGTCATTGCTGTCTGTTCCTGGTTGCCAAAGCGGATAGGAGGTTCCATCCTCCCGAAAACCGGGCACATATCCGCCAGAACGATCCGTATAGACGCTCTCAACCCAATCCGCGTTGATCGTGATCGCGTCATTTCCGCCTTCGGTATGAACTCTGGTCACGGCCTGCGCGTTGATCGACAGGGCCTGATCGCCGCCTCTCAGAAAGAGTGACTCCACCTGCCCGGTGGTATTGATGCTCAAGGCATGTCTGCCGGGGGGCGAAAACAGGCTGAGAATACGCTGCCCCTCCCGCAGAGGCCCGGCATTCAGCCGCATCAGGGCTTTGGACATGTTTTGCGCCCGCATTTTCTGGAACCGGACTTCCGCCTCCGAAGAACGTGTACGATGCGTTTCGTAGTAACGCCCCTTTTCCAAACCGTTCTGGAGCCGCTGCCGCTGATAGCCGCGCTCGGTATCTGCAATCCTATTGATATCGTCAATGTTGTAGCGGCCAGATCCGGGCGCGCCATCGGCCTCGCCGCCGATTTGCAAAGAGCTGTTTTGCACCGAGGCGCGGGCTCCGTATTGGTCGGCCTGAGCGTTTAGCAGTGTTAGCGAAAGCCGGGCGCTGACCGGGGAAGAAATTGTCGACATGACAAAGGTACCGGATGTGAACAGATCCAACCAGCGTTGCGGCATCGGGTAAACAAATCCCTAATGCCAGCCCGCGAAACAGCTCTCATTTTATCGGCATAGGAGGCAGAGGCGCCCGGTTGGGGCCATGCCCGATCAGTTCTCGCGTTCTTCCTCGCTGAGCGCGTATTTCTTCAGTAGCCCGTATTGCGACATGAAAAACACGAAGGTGCCGATGGTCAGGCCGAAGACCTTGAAGGTCACCCAGGTTGAGGTCGGGAACGAGCGCCAGATCACTTCATTGGCGACGGCCAGGAGCAGGAAAAAATACATCACCCGGCGGGTGAGGATCATCCAGCCGGCGCGCTCAATCGGCATCACATGCGACATCACCAGCTCCATATAGCTCTGCCCGCGCATCAGGCCAAAGCCCAGCAGCCCGGCAAAGAGCAGATAGATGATGGTGGGCTTCATCTTGAAGAAGCTTTCGTTGTTGAACACAACGGTAAGCCCGCCCATCACCACCACCAGAACCAGCGTGACGATCTGCATTTTCGACAGGGTGCCGGTCAGCCGGTATTGCAAATAGGTGGTCAGAGACAGCAGCGGCACAAACAGGGCCGTGGTGGCGATAAAGCCGGAATATTCCCGCCCGCCCACGGTAAATGTCTGATCTTTCAGCAGGAAATAACCGACAAAAAAGGCGATCAGGGGTCCGTATTCCAGAATCCCGTTCAGCGTTGCGGTGTTTTTCTTATCAGCCATATTGGCCCCCTCTTAGCCACCGGCTTCCACTATCACAGCCCCGAGCGCAATCAAACCCATCAGCGCCACCCGGCGCGGGCCAGTGCGCTCGCCCAGCATGATCCAGCCGATCAGGGCGGCGAATACGGTTGAGGTTTCGCGCAGCACGGCGGCTTGCCCGACATCGTCAAGCCGGGTAGCCAGCATGATCCCACCAAACGAGGCATAGGCGATAAACGCGCCGATGACGCCGCGCAGGGCAAGGGGGGCAAGCGTCGGGCGATTGTCCATCTTCACCCAGCGGCGGGCCGCAATGATCGGAATGGCAAAGCCATCGATCATGAAAAACCACGCCAGAAAGGTGAACGGGTTCGGCGTGGCGCGGATGCCCCAGGCGTCGATGGTGGTGTAAAGCGCTACAAACAGCCCGGTCAGCATCGCCATGGCCAGAGCCGGTTTCAGAAGCTCGCGGCCGAACTGCCAATGCTTCAGATTGAACAGCGCCAGCCCGTAAATCCCCACCACCAGCGTGGCAACGCCCAGCCATTGGACGGGGGTGAAATGCTCGCCAAACAGCAGCCCGGCCCCGATCACCGTAAACAGTGGCCCGGTGCCGCGCACCACCGGATAGACGACGGTATAAGAGCCCAGCGTATAGGTATAGCCCTGCGCCAGCTTGTAGCCGAGATGGATCAGCCAGACGAAGGCAAAGAACGGGATCAGCGCCGGATCGGGCCAGGGCACCACAAATAGCGCGATGGGCGCGGCCATCAGCCCATAGGCCAGATCAATCGCCCCGCGTGACAGCCACGGGTCATGCTGCCCTTTCTCATACACGCGCCGGATCTACGCGCCGGTCAGGGCGCGGGCAAACTCTTCCGGATCGAAGGGAGCCAGATCGTCGATCTGTTCGCCCACCCCGATGGCATGGATCGGCAACCCGAACTTGTCGGCCAGCGCCACCAGCACGCCGCCTTTGGCGGTGCCGTCGAGCTTGGTCATGATCAGGCCCGACACATCCGACATTTTCTGGAAGGTCTCGACCTGGCTGAGCGCATTCTGTCCGGTGGTGGCGTCGAGCACCAGCAGCGTATTATGCGGCGCGCTTTCATCTTTCTTTTTGATAACGCGGACGATTTTTGACAGCTCTTCCATCAGGTCGGCGCGGTTTTGCAGCCGCCCGGCAGTGTCGATCATCAGAAGGTCGGCGCCGTCGGCCTCGGCCTTGGTCATCGCATCAAAGGCGAGGCTGGCGGGGTCAGAGCCTTCCGGTGCGGTCAGCACCGGCACCCCGGCGCGCTCGCCCCAGACCTGAAGTTGTTCAACCGCGGCGGCGCGGAAGGTATCACCGGCGGCGATCACCACCGATTTCCCGGCCGCTTTGAACTGGCTGGCCAGCTTGCCGATGGTGGTGGTCTTGCCGGAGCCGTTCACCCCGACCACCAGCACCACTTGCGGCTTTTTCGGATAGATCGGCAGGGGGCGGGCCACCGGATCCATGATCCGGGCCACTTCGCTTGCCATCAGGCCTTTGATTTCAGCCACAGAAAGCTTTTTGCCCAGCCGCCCTTCGGCGATATTGGCGGTCACGCGCAGGGCGGTGTCCACGCCCATATCCGAGGCGATCATCAGCTCTTCAAGGCTTTCGAGCATCTCGTCATCCAGCACCCGCCGGGTGACTTTCTGCGCGGGACGCGCTTCTGTGCGGCCCAGAAGGCGGCCGAAAAAGCCCGGCTTTTGCGGCAGTTCATCGCCGGTCACGCCAATGCTTCCCAGCTCATCTGGGGCGCTTTCTGGCATCGGATCGATAGGTTGCGGGGCCTCTGTGGGCAGCGCCTCCGGCAGCTCCGGCGCATCGGGCACGATCTCATCCGGCACCGGCTCGGGGAACTCCACCGGCGCGGGCTCAACCTCGGGGGCAGGCTGCGGCTCGATCTGCGGCTCTTCTTCCGGGGCGGGCTCGGG